>DATKYV010000001.1:0-17987 GCA_035528275.1 Terriglobia bacterium
ATCGGCGCCGAGAGCCGCACGGAACAGGTGGACTTGCTCCAGCGCATCTCCGCGGTTACGGTCTAGTACGGGGTGCGGGAAGGGCCTTGGGCTCCTCCTTACGCCTGTCGCCGGACCAAGGGCCGAGCCGCATATTTCCTCAAAAACTTATTCCCAGTCCTGTTGTCAGCACCAGCTCGTGTTTCTGCCGGCCGGGGAGAGGATTGCTTAGCAATCGGTTGGTCAGCGTGGTGTTGAACGAAAACAGGGAAGAGAGGCGGGTGTTCAGGGCCGAGGTGGTATCCATCCGGTACTCGCCCCGGTCAGTGAGGTTGGGATAGAAGTTCAAGTATTGCTCGAAGTTCACCCGTTCCGTGAGGTTCAGGCTTAGTTTTTCGCCCAAGAGCGCTTCAGCGTTCGTTCGTTTGACGGCGGTCTGAAAGTTCTCCCGCACAAAAGTCGCACCGCTCAGGAGGTTCAGGGTGACCCGATGACTGCGAATGACGTCGTGCCCGAGGCCGCCGCCGTAAGTTTGGCGAAGGTTGAGGCCCTGGGTCTGGATATGATCGAGCTGTGCCAGGGCGAAGACGAAGTTGCTGGGTGAAAACAGGTAGTCCTGTCGCAGCCCCGAGGAAATGCTGTTGGCGCTGGTTCGAATTCCGTCCGTCCGCGAGTTCGTGAAAAGCATGTTCAAGAGGAAATTGGTGCGCAGATTCTCCTGCAGCCCGGGAAGATCCGGCTGGCGGCGCATGGCGTTGAAGCCCACGCTCAGGGTTCCCGCGTCGCGATCACCACGCAACAGGCTGTAACCAACGTTCCCTTTGCCCTTCCAGTTGCGCCAAGGCGCGGCGTGGCGGCCTTCGACCTCCGGCTGATAGGTCTTGGCGGGGTAAATGGCCTCGACGGAATCAGTCGCGACCTGCCTGGTCCCGCCGTCCTCGCTTAATTCCCACTCCCCTGATTCCAGCAGCGAAAGTTCTCCGCCGTAGGCGCGACCGTCTTTCGCGAGCACGATGGCCGATTGGTCGCTGCGAAAGGACCTTACTTTGGCGATGGGAACCGCCACGTCGCCGAACGCTTCTGCTCTGAACGTCAGCGTGCTGTCGACCACGCGCACCCACGTGCCCGTAAGCTGGTCTCCATTCTTGAAGTGCAAGACTTCGCCCAAGCACGGAATGGCGAAGCAAAGAATTGCACAGGCCAGATACACACGATATTTCATCGACACCTCATGAATTCGCGAAATGGTGGCGAGATGAACGCCAAAAAAATCCAAGACATCATAGTAGAGAGGGGAGGGAGAAATTGGCAAGAAAATCGTGCGGCAGGTCTGGTAGGAATTTGTGGTTCGGCGTTGCAGGCGGGTGGAATCAACGCGGTAAACTGTGAGCCGATTCGCTTCAGCGATAGCTCTCCACCGTCAGGCGGACGGCCTCCTCGATCGGAGTATCCGCAAACTGGGGGAGCAAATGGCGAAGCCTGGAGCCACGGAGAATGATGCTGGTGTCGAACAGATAGCGGAGTTCCATCAACTCCCGCACGACTCCGTGGAATAACCCGACGATCCGCAGTATCCACCAAGGTGTGGGGCGAACGGCCAAGTCGGGATGGCCCGCCACTCGGGCGACCATCCGGAAGAACTCGTCCTGCCGGGGCGCCACATAGCCGGCGAAATTGACGACGTCGAAGGGCTGGAGTTGGTCGCCAAGGGCGAGCAGATTGATTGCCGCTTTAGCCAAATCGGGGACGAAAGCCCACTGATGCGGAATATCCATTTTCCCGATGGTCCTCAGGGTCTCCCCGTGGGCCGCGTTTCCGAAGATCGGATCAACCAGGCCGTTTCTCACCGTCGGCCCAAAGTAGTCGCCGGCGCGAAGGATGATCACGCGGACGCTTCCGTCTTCCGTGGCTCGCCGCAACAACTCCTCGAGCCGGGCGCGGAGCGCTCCTTTCCCTCCTGAGCGGATGGGGTTCTGCAGGACGTCTCTGCGCTCGTGGGTTGTCGGATAGGCGGCTGGCAGGTCTACTCCGGCGGTGCTTCCTGAATGTTGAGCACTTTCACGTCAAAGTAGAGAGTTTTTCCCGCCAGAGGGTGGTTGAAGTCAACGATCACCGTTTCCTCCTTGAGCTGAGCCACCCGCGCGTAAACAACCTGACCGCTCTGACTCCGTCCTTGAAGCTGAGCACCCAAATGCATCGCCTCGGAGGGAACGTAATCTTTGCGGACCTCGCGAAATGCACTCGCGTCGGGAATGCCGTAGCTTTCCTCGGGGGGGAACTTCAACTTGCTTGCTCTCGCCGACCTCCATCCCCTCCAGAGCCTTTTCCAGGCCGGGGACAATCTGCTGAGTTCCATGAACGTAAATCAGCGGGTCGGCTCCCACATTTGTGTCCACCACGCTTTGGTCTTCCAATCGCAGCGTGTATTCGATGCTGACTTGCTTGCCGGAAGAGACACTCATCGCTCCGCTCCTTTTCCCGCGCTTTGCCCCCTGAAGAAGAAATAAAATCGGCCGGATGATCCGACGGGATCGCTCGGGGCGTGCGTTGAGCTCCAGGCTATCTGCAAAGGGGACTCTTCTAGTGTATCGGCGATCGGTCTGTATTGAAACCCCAATAACCCGCAAAACGTCTATTTATTGCCGGACTTGACCTGAGCAGTCTTGCGGGATATAGATAAGTGTGACAGGGTTGATTCGCGCGAGGGACAATATGTCGCCCGCAGGTAAACCTTGGCGGACGAGTTTTCAATTCTTACGGAGGATTCATGCTTAAGAAGTACGCTGTTGCAGCGCTACTCGTTCTAACCTTCACGGTCCTCGCATCCATCCAAGTAACGATGGCGGAGCCCGAGAAGGAGGCTGCCGACGTTCTGATCCTGAAGGGCAGCCCATTCGGACCAGTGAAGTTCCCGCACAAAGCGCACGTCGAGCGTGTGGGGGGGAAATGTGAGACGTGCCACCACGCCTCCAAACCCGAGAAGCCGGCCACGCAGCCGCAGCAGGCCTGCCGCGATTGCCATACCAAGCCGGCAGTGGCGCCCATGAAGACCATCACCCAGGCGGCGTTCCACAATCCGCTGGCCAAGTCCGGGACTTGCATTGACTGCCATTTGAAGGAGAATGCGGCAGGCAAGAAGGCTCCCACAAAGTGCATGGAGTGCCACAAGAAATCCAACGGCTAAGAGCTGTGGCCTCGCGTTGCCCTCGGGCCCGTCGGGGAACCCAAAGAGCCGGGTAGGGTCCCACCACCCTCCAAGGGTAACTGGGACATTCTGGAAATCGTCGCCCCATTCTCGGGCGAGGCGCTATGCGTGTCTCCGCCACAGCCCTCCGTCTCGGGAACCATCTCCTTACTCCTTGCCACCAATCCAAAACCTACCCCTGGCGCATCTAACCGGGTGTGAGATAAACCTCGGATTGGGGAACAAGATGGGCTACATCGCCGCTGAGTACTTTGCCTACCTGATTGTCGTCCTGGCGGTGGGAACGTTGCTCTTTGGGGCCTCGGCAACGGTGATCCTTGCCAAGGAAGGCGTCCCAAGGGGCATTAACGCCGCTCAGAGGCTCGCCTCCAAGGCTCGGAGCGCTTTCCACGGGAATCTCGGCCTCCTGAGATCGCGTCTTTGCAGCCCCACCCCACACAGCCACTGAGACCCTCCCCCAGAACACGCCTCCAATTAACCTGCTTTCAAGGCATTAGAAGGGAAGAGGGATTGGTGTTTTCAAGGCGATTGGGCCTGTTTTGAACTCTTCATATACGTCTGATAAGGTATATTATGTTAAGTTTGATTTGGAATCTACGGGCCACCCTGCGCCCTCCGTGTCTTTCGCGCACGCTGGATCAGGGTCTGGTTCCCCCTCAGGGGCTTCTCTTCGGGCGGGATGCGGGCTAATATCCACTGATTAGCCTTATGCGCCGCCGCAAGTCGCTGCTCTCCACGCTCGTCGCTGCTGTCCTCGTCCTGGGCTTTGCCTATCTGTGGCGCGGACTGCGGCCGCCACAAGCAGAGCGTGTCCCCGAGGAGAGGCTGTGCGTTCGCGTCATTGACGGCGACACGATCGAGTTGGACGGTGGCGAGCGGGTCCGCCTGATTGGCGTGGACACCCCGGAGTCCGTCGACCCGAGGCGGCCTGTGGAGTACTTCGGCAAAGAGGCGGGGGCCTTCACCCGTCGCCTAGCTGAGGGCAAGACCGTGCGGCTCGAATTCGATCGGGAGACGGTGGATATTTACGGCCGGACCTTGGCGTACGTCTACCTCCCGGACAGGACCCTCCTCAACGGCGAGATCATCCGTCAGGGCTACGGGCACGCTTACACGCGCTTTCCTTTCCGTTATGAGCGGGAGTTTGTGGGCCTGGAGCTCGAGGCGCGCGCCGCAGGCCGGGGGTTGTGGGCACGGTAATGTGGGCTAGATTGAGCCGCCTTGGGAGCGCGGGGGCCGCGTGCAGGGTTACTCGGCCTCGCCGGCAAAAGCCTCGTATCCCTCGCGGACCATGAAGACGGTAATGAGCAGACCGGCCACCGGGTCCGCCCACCACCACCCCAGCAAGCCGTTCAGCCCCAGTCCCAGGAGGAGTGCCGCGGAGAGGAAGGCGCAGACCAGAGTCTCCATGCCGTCGGCGGCCAGTGCCCTGCTGGCGAGCTTACGCGCGGTGCGGCGTTTGGCGACGCCCAAGACGGGCATGACAATCAGGGAGACCAAGGCCAGCACGAAGCCCGGAAGGCTGAACTCCGGCCGATGGTGGAGCCGAAGGTCGCTCACTGCCTCATACCCGACATAGGCAGCGAGAGCGAAGAAGGTCGCGCCCACCACTTGGATGGCGCGTGACTCGGCGGCTTCGTCTTTCAGACCGCGCTGTTTGAATCGCCAGAGGAGTGCGAGCCCCGAGGCCGTTTCAATCACGCTGTCGAGGCCGAAGCCCACCAGCGCGATGCTCGCGGCGGCGACGCCGGCGAGCAGCGCCACGACGGCTTCAAGGACGTTCCAGGCGATTGTAAAGTACTCCAGCCGGACGGCTCGGCGGCGGAGCGCCTCGAGTTCAAGCGGAGCAACATTACCTGTCGCCATTCAATGGTCACTTGCCGGCGCTGGCCTGCTTCTTCCCTTCCCACGTGCCGCTTTCGCCGCCATCGTGAGACCACTCGCCGGTGAGCTGTCCCTTCTTGAGCTTGGCGGACAGCACGTACGTGCCATTCGAGGTTTCCAGGCGGATATCCAGCTTTTTCTTCTTGAAGGTGGCGGAGGTGATTTCGGTCCCGCCGATGGGTGAGGAAACTGATCCGGTGACGGCATCCGCCATCTGTTCAAGATAAAGCGTGAAGGGCATGTCCCCTTGTGAGCTGCCGTGAGACGTGCACTCCCAGGTGCCCGTCATTTTCCCGGGTTTGGGCTGCTTGTCCTTGCCTTGCATGGAGGCGGCCAGGCAGAGAATCACGAAGCAGACCGCCACCAAACCAAGAGTTCGTTTCATGCGTGCGCTCCTTCTGATGGGAAATGGGGCCGGCCTCCAAACGGGTCTCGCGTGGCCGGCTCTCAAACGCCGAACATTCTAAAGCTGCGCAAGCGGGATTTCCAGCCGATTGAAGCGCGCCAAAGGGGCCAACGCTAATCCTGTTCTCCCCTCCTCGAATCCTGAATTGGTGTCCGGCGGAAGCGTACCGGGCGTTGGCGGTGAGGGATTCGGATGACCTCCTGCAAGTAATGGCGTGCTTCATCCGAGTGGCGTAGAATGCCTGCTGTCGTCACGCGATTTTCTCTTGGGCTGTCAAAACCAGAAACGCCAGACCGTGTCCACCAGGGTATGCGTCAGTGCGGGGGATGAAAGTCTGTGGCGGGTGCGAAAAGCGTTGCCGTAAAACATTCCCGCTAGTGCGGCAAGAATGGCGTAGCGACAATTGGGGACCGGGGCGTGGTGCAGGTGGGATGCGCCAAATATCACGGAGGCCAGAATCAGCCCGTACAAGTCGCGCCGCTTTCCCGAGAAGCTCTTGACCAGGAAATTCTGCAGAATGCCGCGAAACAGGAGCTCTTCGGGAATGGCGATGGTGAGGTAGGTCCCGAATAGCTGAATGAAGAATTCCAGTGGGGTGACCGTACCGGGATGGAAACGGATGAAGCCCAGCGCGGTGCCGAGGGGGATACCCACGAGCGCAAATCCGGCAAAATTGACGAGGCCATCCAGGATGTCCCGCTTGCGAAAGCCCAGCCGATAGCCGACATCCTCCAAGTTGCGGATCACCAGGAACGCGTAGCCGCCGACGCAAACGCAGAAAAGCGGCCGGAAGAAATAGATTTCCTGAGGCCAAGTCCAGATTCCACCCAGCCAGCCCGCGCTGACGGGCAAGGCAAGGGCCAGCATCGCCACGAAATCGCGCCAGCCGACGTGGTCCGCCCGGTGCAAGCGGTCGGGCAAAAGGAGAAGCACCGGCACGCCGATGTAGCTCGCGAGCTTCCCAAGCGCCCAGGGAGAGAACGATCCGGTCCCCAAGGCGTAGATGAGATAAGCCGCCAGAAGGAGAAACGGCATCCCGAGGGCCATCCAGACGGATTCCGCCGCGTTGTGCCGCAATTGGCGAACAAAGGCGGGCGATGCCAGCCCGACAAATCCCCCCACAACCAGCGCGAAGCAGGCCATGAACGCCGCGAGCTTCCAGGGGTCCAAAGGGAGTTGGAGTAGGAACACGCCCTCGGCGAGGGCCGCGCACAGCCCCAATCCGCCCGCTGTGAGAAAGATCTTCTTCATGAGTTGACGGCGTCAATCACCCGGGTTTGCAGGGGTCGGTCCATCGCGTGACAGGGCGCCGAAGTCCAGATCGCTCAACAGGATTATTTGCAACGGCCCGAGTTCCTTCAGGTCCGACCGGAAAGCGCTAGCGTCACCGACCAGCACGATGATGTTTCCCCTCGCACCTAGCACGCTGCGCGTCGCCGCAAAAACATCTTCGGCACGAAGCTGCTCGATTCGCTCTCCAAAACGGTTCCAGGTATCGAGTGGCAGGCCGTGCACCATCAGATCAACGGTGTGCTCGGCGAAGCCCTCCGGCGTTTCGAACTCCAGCGCCATGTGTCCCAACAGGTAGCTCTGGGCCGTGCTCAGCTCCCCGCCATTGATGGGTCGCTCCTGCAAACGCTTCATCTGCTCCAGAATCATCTCCAAGGCCTTGGCTGTTCCCGAGGTTCGGGTCGAGGTCTTCGCCACCCAGCTGCCGGAAAAGCGATTGCACACGAGCTCGCTCGAGGCCCCGTAGGTCAGTCCCTGCTGGCTGCGCAGGGTCTTGAAAAGACGGTTTGTGGCGGGGCCGCCCAGAATCTGATTGACCACGGTAAGCGCTTCGTAGTCCGGGCTGGCGCGGGGAATGCCTCGCGCGCCGACGCGAATTTCCGTCTGGACCGCGTCCGGTTTGTCGATGATCACCACACCCCCGTCCTCTTGACGGGCCAGTTGTTTCGAGGGTTCCTCCCTTCCCTGCCCTTCCTCCCAGTCTCCGAAGAACTTCCGGGCGAGCGTCAACCCCTCCTCCTCGGAAACATCACCGACTACGGAGAGCACAGAACTGCCGGGGCGGTAGTGCGCTTTCTGGAAAGCCTTCAGATCGCCCGTCGCCATGCGCTGCAGCGAGTCGGGCGTGCCGTCCAGGGGGTGACCGTAAGGCGTCCCCGCAAAGACCAAAAGATCGAACACCCGGTCGGCAACGGAGGAGGGATCGTCCCGGAGAACCTCCAGAGCCGAAAGAGTCTGCTTGCGCCGGCGGTCGACTTCCTCGGCGGGAAACGTGGGGTGGATGACCATGTCGGCGAGGATTTCGAAGCCGGGCTCAGTGTGGTCACTGAGGACGGTCAAGGAGACGAAAGAGTCGTCCCACTCGGCGGCGCTTTCGAGGGTGCCGCCCATCTGGTCGATGAGCTCGGAGATTTGCCGGGCGCTCCTCTGGGCGGTTCCCTGGCTGAGCAAAGCCGCGACCATCTCGGCGAGTCCCGGAAGTCCGGCGGGATCCGCCGCCGCGCCCGACTTCACGGTGAGGCGCAGCGTGACCACCGGCAGAGAGCGGCGTTCGATGACCAAAACCTTCAGCCTGTTGGAAAGCGTGTGGACCGCGAGCGTGGGAAGCGCCACGGGGTTGGGCGGAGGGAGCGGCGGAGGAAACTCCCGTCCCTCTGCTCCGACAGGGATGATCAGAAGAAGCGTAAGGATGGGAATGAATCGCGAAGCCTTTGGCATGAGCTTGAGGGCTGTTCGGACCATTGTGATAAGTCGGTTCAGCATTCCCTCTATTGCCCAACGGCCGCAGGCACCGGTTCCCGTTCATCCTCGGTGTCCTGCCCGGCCTGCGGGTAGACCTCCAAAACAGTCACGTTCTCAGGCACGAAGTACTTCCGCGCCACACGCTGGATGTCCTCCGGCGTGACGGCCAGAAAACGGTCGAGCTCCGTGTTGAGCAGTTCCGGGTCCTTGAGGACCACGGCGGCATAACCCAGCTCCTCACCAAGACTCTGCACGGTCTGGCGGCTGAGGACGAAATCCCGCAGAATCTGGTTTTTCGCCTTGGCCAATTCATCGGCCGGCGTTGGCGCGCTCTTCAAGCGCTCGAGCTCCGCCTGGATTTCGGCCTCGCCTTGCTCGGGAGTATGTCCGGGATTCATGACCGCGAAAACGAAGAAGAGATTGGGGTCCTCGGTAAAATTGCCGGTACTGTGTGCCTCGAACGCAATCTGCTTCTCATAGACCAGGCGGCGATAGATGCGCGAACTCTCGCCTTCGGAAAGGATCTTGGCCGCCAGCCGCAGCGGGTAGGCGTCCGGAGTGCCGTCAGCGGGCATGTGATACGCGGCGACGAAAGCCGGCAAGGCGACGTTCTCCTCCACCTTTAGGACGCGCTTCGCCTCCTGCGGCGGCTCTCGAGGAATGTTGCGCTCGGGACTCTCCGGTCCCGCCGACAGTGGCCCGAAGTACTTTCGCACCAGTTGTTCCGTTTCCTGGCGGTCGAAGTCGCCGGCAATTATCAGCCTGGCGTTGTCAGGAACGTAGTAGGTGTCGTAGAAAGCGCGGATGTCGGAGACCCGGGCGCGGTCCAAATCCTCCATACTGCCGATGGTCGAGTGCCGGTAGGGATGGACCGTGAAGGCGTGAGCGTACAACTGTTCGACAATGGTGCCGTAGGGTTGATTGTCGAAGCGCAGCCGGCGCTCTTCCTTGACCACTTCCTTCTCGGTATTGAACGAACGTTCGGTGATTTCGAGATTGCGCATCCGGTCGGCTTCCAGCCAGAGGGCGACGGGGAGCTGGGAGCTGGGAATGGTTTCCCAATAGACGGTGTAGTCTTCGGTGGTGTAGGCGTTGTCGAGCCCGCCGACGCGCACGATATAGTTTGAAAACTGGTCGGGCCCCAGGTTCTTGGTGCCCTGAAACATCAGATGCTCGAAGAGATGCGCGAAACCCGTCTTGCCGGGGCTCTCATCCTTGGAGCCGACGTGATACCACACCTGGACGCTCACCACCGGCGCCTCGTGACGTTCCACCATGAGGACGCGCAAGCCATTGGGCAGAGTGATGGGGTAAATGGGCACGCGAGGCAGCTTGGCAGCCCAGACGGCCGGCGTCGCCAGAAGGCAGGTGATGATGGCGATCGCCGCTCGATATCTGGAGCAATGTGTGAGGCGAAGATGAATACTCAGCCGCTCCCTCCGGTTGGTGAATCGAATGCTCCGCCGAAGCATTCTAGCATACACGCGTTCGCCAGATTCCGCAGTGAACTCCTCGGCGCACCGCGCGGCGCCTGGAGTGCCTGCCGGTGTGATGCTCCAATACCCATACGAGCGGCTGCATCGCTTCTTGATCCCGAAGGATTTTGCGTCTAAAAGAGCATAGCGGGCGTGGCGGTATCCAGCTCGCGCGAGGCGTTTTGGGTGAACCCAAAAACCGGCGCCGAAGTCGAATCGGTGAATCCGCGGGAACTCCCGCCCCCCAACGGCTTGGTGTGGAGCAGGAGCGATGCCGTTCCTCTGGTCCTGCTTCTGGTTCTTCCGTTTCTCCTTTATGCGTCCGTGCTATCTTTCCACTTTGTCTACGACGACGAAATTCTCATCGTCAACAATCCGCTCATCCTCTCCTGGAAATCCATCCCCACTTTTTTCACCCAAAGCCTCACCTCCTCGATTTATCCGGGGCTGGCGGCGAATTACTACCGTCCCGTCCTGCTCCTCTGGTTGCTGGTCAACCGGACATTGTGGGGATTGAGCACCTTCGGCTGGCACCTTTCCACCCTGGCCCTTCACGTCCTGGTGATACAGAGCGTCTATCTGCTGGCGCGGAGAATTCTCCGCGACCGTCTCTCCGCTGCCCTGGCGGGTGCGGTTTTTGCCGCGCACCCCATCCACGTCGAAACCGTCGCATGGGTGATGGGTTTCCAGGATTCGCTGGTTGCCCTCGCCGTTGTCACATCTTTTCTGTGCTACGTCAACGGACGGTCGCCCGGCCGCCAGAGGACGGTTTGGCTCACTGGCTCGACGCTTCTTTACGCGCTCGGAGTATTTGCCAAAGAGAACGCTTTCGCGCTTCCCGTCATCATCGCGGCTTACGAGTGGTTCCACCCTCCGCCGCCCGGAGATCCACAACGCGCGTTGGGGAAAAGGGCCCGAATCCGCGCTTGCCTCAACGCCGTGGCGCCGTATCTGGTGGTGACGGGGATTTATCTTGTCGCCCGGGTTGTGGTCCTCGAAGGGTTCAGCCATGTCGTGACCAGGATCTCGCCGGCTACCCTGCTGCAAACGCTGCCTCTGGTGATCGCGACTTACGCCAAGCATCTCGTCTGGCCCGTGGGGCTGAGCGCTTTTTACGATGTTCCGTACGTCGTTCGTCCCGGACTCAGCAATTTCTGGCTGCCCGCCGGAGCACTGCTGGTCACAGGCGGCGGATTGTGGTGGTGGTCGAAGAAGTCGCGGCGAGCCGCCACTGCATCCGTCTGGTTGGTTGTCACTGCCCTGCCGGTTCTCAACCTTACCGTTTTTCCTCCTGGAGAGCCTATGCACGACCGATACATGTACCTGCCCTCGGTCGGCTTTGTGCTTTTGCTGGGGATGGGCCTGAGGCGCCTGGGATCCGGTGGCCGTAAGCTGCTGCGGCAACCTGCCGGCCGATGGTCTGCGGAGCGATCTTGGTTGGCCTGTTGGGCTTCGGGACAGTCTCCTACAGCAGGTTCTGGTCCGATAATCTCACGCTCTATCGGCGCGGTGTGGAAATCGCGCCGCAAAACAACATCGCCACCAACAACCTGGCGAATGAATTTGTGGCCCGCGGCCAGTACGGCGAGGCCATCCATCTCTATCAGCGGGTGCTCTCCCGCCGTCCGGACTTCTGGCTCTCGAATTACAACCTCGGCTTTTGCTACTACAAGCTGAACCGACTCGAGGAGGCCCAGCAGTTCCTGGCGCGCGCCATTGCCATCGACCCCGGCAATCCCGACCAATTCGTCTATCTGGGATTGACGAAGTTCAAGATGGGGCGTCTGCCCGAGGCGGAGTCAGCCCTCCGGCACGCCATCGCCCTGCGACCTGATGGGCCTGGAAACCATTTCGCACTGGGAATATTGCTGAAGGCTCGCGGCGAATTCAACGCCGCACTCGGAGAATTGCGGACCGAACTCCGCTACCATCCCGAGCAAACTGCCGCGCGAAAGCAGATCGAGGAAATCGAAACTCAGCTCAAAATGCACCCGCCCCACTAGTGCCGTTCCAACCTAATGTGCCAGGACTCCCGTCGCACGGTCTCTGTCCGCCAGCTGGCGGATTGTGGGTACTCCTCATAGCATTAGGCCGAAAAAGGTGGAACGGCACTAGCCCCGGCCGATGGGCTCTCCCTCACCTGGTTTGTCGGAAGATGTCAAATAGGACGCCCGGCTCCGCGCGCTCCATGCGCGTCACTACCCGGTCCACTTTTGCGCGATGGGAAAACGGCGGCCGATTCCGAAAGCTTTGGCGGTCACCTTCAGCGTCGGCGCGGCCTGCTGGCGCTTGTATTCCGCGCTTTGCACGCGTCGGATGGTGTCCTGCACAAGCTCCGGCTCGAGACCGTATTTCTCGATGATTTCCTGGCCGCTGAGTTGTTCCCCAATGTAGGCGCTGAGGATGATGTCCAACACTTCGTAGGGGGGCAGCGTGTCCTGGTCGGTCTGACCGGCGCGAAGCTCCGCCGTGGGCGCTTTGGAGAGGCAGGCGGCCGGAATGCGCTCCGCGCAGCGGTTTGCGTAGCGCCCCAGGTCATACACCATCGTCTTCGGGACGTCGCCGATGACCGAGAGACCTCCTGCCATGTCGCCGTAGAGAGTGCAGTAACCCACCGCGAGCTCCGATTTGTTCCCCGTGCTCAGAACCAGGGCGCCGGTCTTGTTGGAAAGAGCCATGAGAATGTTGCCGCGAATCCTGGCCTGAATGTTTTCTTCGGTCACGTCGCGCGGTCTTCCTTCAAAGGCCGGGTCGAGCGTGATGAGATAGCTGTCAAACACCGGGCCGATAGGGATGACTCGGAAATCGATGTGAAGATTCACCGCCAGCGCCTGAGCGTCGCGGAGGCTTTCCGGTGAGGAGTAGGGGCCCGGCATGCTGACGCCGGCCACGTGTTCGGGGCCGAGAGCGTCCGCGGCGATTGCGGCCACGAGCGATGAGTCGATTCCGCCGCTCAGGCCGACGAGCACATTTTCAAACCTGCACTTCGAGACGTAGTCCCGCGTGCCGAGCAAAAGCGCCCGGTAAACAGCTTCGGTTTCCGAAGCCGGCGCCGGACGAATGTCACTCGCGCCGCCGGAGGTATCAAAGATCACCAGGTCTTCTTCGAAGGATTTGGCGCGGGCCGAGAGCTCCCCTTGCGCGTTGAAGGCCATGCTCGAGCCGTCGAAAATCAGGCTGTCGTTTCCTCCCACGTGATTGACGTAGACGACGGGGATGCGGCGCTCGAGGGCGATGGCCTTCAGCATGTCGTGGCGGAATTGGAGTTTTTCGGTGCTGAAGGGCGAGGAGGCGATATTGAGAAGCAAGTCAGCGCCCGCCCCCACGGCCTCCTCGATGGGATCGCGCATGTAAAATTGCTTCTTCTGGAAATTCTTGTCATTCCAGATGTCCTCGCAAATCGTGACGCCCACGCGATATCCGCCGAGGTCCTGGAAGCCCACGCTGGTGCCCGGCTCGAAGTAGCGCGATTCGTCGAAGACGTCGTAGAAAGGCAGGAGAATCTTCGAATAATCGAGCAGAACCTTTCCGCCATGGAGGAGCGCCGCGGCGTCCGAGGCCGCCTTCCCTCTTTCAACGCGCGAGCGACGGACGTAACCCACGAGGACAGGAATGTTGGGAAGAAGCCCCGCCAGGCGGTGCAGCTCCGCCTCGCAGCGATTCACAAACTCGGGCCTTTCCACCAGGTCGCGGGGCGGATAGCCGCACAGAGCGAGCTCGGGGAACAAGGCCAGTTCCGCGCCGCGCTGGCGGGCCTCATCCGCGAAACGCACGATGCGGTCCACATTGCCGGCAAAATCCCCCACCGTCGTATTGATCTGCGCTAGGGCGATCTTCATAGGTTCGGCTCGGCAGCCGGACGGTTCAGCGGTTGATACGCGCCCATCCGACTGTCGGTTCGATTATAGCCAACCGCGGTTTCGCGCGGCGGCAAAACTCACGGCAGCGGTTTGCGGGCCACGATGGAGGCAACGCCGCGCTCCAGGCGCGTCTCGCGGTAGAAGATCACGTCCCAACCGCCGAATGCCTCAAGCAATTCCCCGGGCCCGAGCAGGTGCGCCGGATTCCGCGGGCCGGAACTGAGGCGAAGCTGGTCGCACGTATAAGTCTCATAAACAATCAGGCCCGCCGGGCGCAGCGCCGCGCGCAGCGGCGCGTACAAGCCCGGGTCGCGGTAATAGAAACAGACGATGGCGTCAAAAGCCTCGGCGGGCAGCGGGAAGTTTTCCAGGTCGGCGCAGACCCAATCCACGCGCAGCCCCCGGAGGCGGGCCTGTTCCCTGCCCTCGCCAAGCGCCGCGGCCGACCGATCGACGGCCACCACTCGCAGGCCCTGCGCGGCAAGGAAAAGGCTGTGCCGCCCTGCACCGCACGCGAGGTCCAGAGCGCGCCCGTCTGTCGCAAAGAGAGAGGCAAATCTCGTCAAGATCTCGGCCGGAGCGCCCGGCGGAGGCTTCCCTGCACAAGGCACACGGGCGACTTTTCGCGGCGGTTCCACAAGGCCAATCTACCGCAAGCCGCACAAAAACAAAAACCCCGGTCTCCTCGCTCTGAGGCGACACGGGGGGCATTCTCAAGGGAATTCGGGAAACCGACCGGCAAATTGCTAGACGCTGAACGAGCTGCCGCAACCGCACGTGGTCTTCACGTTGGGGTTTTCAAACTTAAATCCCGAACCTTCCAGAGTTTCGATGAAGTCGACTCTGGTCCCGTCCAGGTACATCAGCGAAGCCTGGTCGATGAAAACCTTCAGGCCATCGAAGTCGAAGGTCTTGTCGATGCCGTTGGTCTGATTCTCGAAGTTCATCTGGTAAGAGAATCCCGAACACCCTCCGCCGACCACCGATACACGTAACCCCAGGGGATGGGGTTCCTGCTGGGCGAGGATTTCCTTGACCTTCTCAACAGCCCTGGGCGTAAACTCAAGCGCCATCATTCACTCCTTGGGGTATCTGAGTGTGGACCGTACCAGATACCGAGCACCCTCAACTAAAATAGCAGAACCAGGGCCTAAAATCAAGGGCCTGACGAGGGTTGGTAATGGGCCAGTTTGATGTAGAGGCGGCTTTAGGCTGTCCGTCAATTGACGGACGGGATTAACCCGCCGCTACGATTTTCAGACTGGCCTACTACCCAAGGGTCGGGCGCCCTGTCGGCTGGGTGCTGTGCCTCCAGCTCGAAACCGGCCGGAGTGCCCCTGAGCATACCGGGAGAGCCTAGCGCGTGCAGTCCCCTTGTCAAAACTGGTATGATAGCCGCGGTCCAAGAAGGGCGCCGGAGGGAGAAGCGCCGGCAAACTCGAGGTGACCTTGATGCGAAAACACGCCTTGGAGCTCATGACCGTGGGGGTGATGGCCAGCCTCATGACGTTGGCATGCAGCAGCGGCACAACACAAGCCCCGCCCCGAGTCACGCTTTCTTCTGGGTCGGGTTCGGTGGTGGTGCTGGCGAGCGATACGCCGCTCTGTGACGTCATCTCATTTCGAGTTACGGTTACGGGCGCCACGCTGGCCCCACAAGCCGGCTCCGCCGCCATTACCACCCAACCCGTCAGTCTCATATCCTCCACGGCGCCCGTCCGGGTGGACTTTGCCGGGCTTATGGATTCCTTATCCGTCCTGACTCTTGCTGACGTCCCGACCGGGACGTATTCACGGGCTACCATCACCCTTTCTGATCCGCGGATGATCTACTTCGACCATTCGACCAGTCCCCCGACCCCCAAGACGATTGTTCCCACGCTCAGCGCGCTGGTGCTTGCGGGAGATATCGACCCTCCCCTGGTGGTCACCTCCGGGGGCGCCGTGGCTCTGGATGTGGACTTCCGGCTGCTGGACTCGGTGGGGCTTGATGCAAACGGCAAGATCACCGGAAACGTCGACCCGGTTTTCCGCCTCACCCCCAGGAGTTCCACTGCGGCAAATGGATTCGGAGAGTTGGACACGCTGCACGGATTGGTCGCCAGCGTGAGCCCGCCGACCACGAGCGGCACCCGGGCCGGCAGCTTCACCCTGCAGACCCTGGGGGGACGAGGCCCGACCTTCACCGTGAATACGACGGACTCCACGGTGCTGGACGGCGTCGCCGACCTCAATAGCCTGCTTCCCTCAACCTTCGTGGAAGTGAACGCGTTCGTCGATTCCAGCGGCAACATCGTGGCCCGAGAAGTGGACGCCGAAGCGCTTGCCGACCTCGGCCAGGGGCGCGCGGCGTTTGTGGGGGTCATAACCTCGGTCACGAGGGATGCTCCTCCCAACGCCAATGAGTTCACTCTCTTTGTCCACGAGAGCGATCCCGACGTGAGCTTGAGCGTGCCGGCGACCATGAACCAGGTGGTGAAAATCTCCCCAACCACGGTTTTCGGCATCGCGGCGGGCGAGGTCAACCGAGCGGACCTCATCTTCGACGCTTCCACCCTGGGCGTTGGCCAGGAAGTGGTGGTCCATGGGAGTTTCCTGGGCGCCACGCCGACTTCGCCGGCGACCATCAACGCCAACAGTATTTTCCTGCGCCTGCAATCCATTGTCGGCAACTATTCGACGCTCGCGGCCGCGGGCACGGACGGCAAGACGGGAGGGTTCCTGTTCATCCCATGCCCCACCCTTCTCAGCGGCCAGGATCTCCTGGCCCTCACTTTTGCGGAAACGGAATTCACCGGCCTTGCGGACCTGAATGCGTTGGATCCGGCGCCCACACTCGTCGTCAAAGGACTGCTCTTCTACGAGCAGAGCTCGGGGGCTGTGGGTGACGTGGCCTGGACCAATCCCACGCTGGTCTTTGCCGCCAAGCGGGTTCGGCAGCTCGACTGAGTGGGGCACTTCCCGAGGGCTCACTGAACCGCGTGCAGACAACTGCCTCGCGGAATTCTGTATCACAGTAATAACCGTCGCGGCTTGGTTCAGGCGACGGTGTTTTGCAGGGTAGTGTAGGGAGAAAGGAAAGCAGCGCGTGGGGATACGGAAAGATCACACACGAGCGAGTGGGGGACCACTCATCGCCGCCATCCTTGGCGCGATCTTCGTGCTGTGCCCTGTGCCTTTGCGCGCGCAGATCGTGGCGCGCGAATCCCTTTCAGCCTTCCCCGCTGACACCCTGCAGCTTGCTTATCTCAACCTCGCCCAGCTCCGTGCCCTTCCCGAGTATCCGCAGATCCGCCGGCGATTTCTGGGGCGGCAATTGCGCGATTTCCAGGAATTCCTGCGCACGACGGGCACCGATCCGGACCGGGACGTGGACGAAGTCGTCCTGGGATGGCGCGGCGAGACGGCCGGTCAGTCCGGCTTCTTTGGGCTGGCGGAGGGGAATTTCCAGCCGGACCGGGTACAGCAGTTCTTCGTTCGCTACAAGCTGCCGATTCGAGAGAGGGCGGGACTGCAGCTCTATGCCTTCGGTTCGGGCGAAGACCGGGATGACCTTTTCTTCTGCTTCCTCAGCCCTACCTCCGCGATCTTTGGCCGCCGCCAGGATTTGGACGCGCTCTTCGAAGTGCGCGCCGGCACCCGCCCTGCCCTGGATTCGAATCCCACCATGGTCAACTGGGAAGCGGAGCTCGAAGGAAGCGCGCCGCAGTGGGGAATCACCACCGGCAAAGCGGCCGCCAACCACGCCATCGGCTGGCTGGCGGCGGGCGGCAAGCTTTCGGTTGATCCCGGAGTGATTCTCAATCCCATCAAGGCGGTGCTTTACCGCGTCGAGTGGACCGGCGGTGTGACGACGCGCGCAACCATCGTTTGCCAGAGCGCCGAAAGCGCAACGACTCTGGCCAAACTGCTCACCCTCTGGCGCGATTCGAATCCTCAGACCTCGGCGAGCCTCGCTACCTTCTTGCAGGGGCTGGAAGTCGATACCAGCGGCCCTCGAATCGAACTTACCGCCAGTGGGCCGATGGGAGCGATTGACCAGATGATGAGCGGGTCGGCCGCCGCCGCATCCCACTGAAGCCCCTTTCCCCTCTCCTTCCTCAAAGATTCGAGCCCTCGCACCCTCCGGATGACCGTGAAGTGGATTCAGGGTTACAATGGGCCGCCTCACGGCTATTCCCGCGGGTGTGAGAATTGATGGCTGCAACCGTAACGCTGATTCCCGGCGATGGCATCGGTCCGGAAGTCTCCCAGGCCACGGTGCGGATGCTCGAGGCCGTGCACGGCAGCGCGCCGGACATCGTCGGTCAAGGCATCGCCAACCCCACGGCGATGATGCGCTCCTCCATTCTGATGCTGCGGCACCTGGGGCAGAAGAAAGCCGCGGAGCGTGTGAAGCGCGGCATTTATCGCGTCTATGAGGAGGG
>DATKYV010000002.1:0-3734 GCA_035528275.1 Terriglobia bacterium
CGCCTTCGCCGCGGCCTCCTGTGCCTTCTGAGCCTCCGCGCGCTCCCAGGCCCGATATTTGCGGATTTTGTCGTCAAGGATTGCCTTCGCCTCCTCGACTGGCCGGAGGAGCTCGTCGCGCTCCGCGATCGCCTGCTTGTGGCCGTCGTGCCACCGCTTGATGTTCGGGGCACAGAACTCCGTGATTTTCTGCCGCATCGCGGCAATACCACGAAGAAAGGTGTTCGCCTCCTCGAGCGCCGGCACTGTGAACTCCTCCAGCGACATCGCCGCGGTGATTTTCCAGCCTTCCCCCTCTTTCGCCAATTTACTCTTTGGTTCGCTCATCCTCTGTTCCTTCCTTGGTTTTCAGCATTGGCATTTCTTCAAACCTGCCAAAGTCACAATCGGTGTAACACGCATCACAAATTCGGGGGTTGATTTTCGACATGAGACACAGCGCCTTTTCTTCCATGCAAACGGAGCAGATAATCAACCTTTGCCTCCTTAGAATCTTCTCGAGCGCGCGCCGCATCTGCTCCCTGGCGGCCTCTGGCTTGGTCACGGCTCGCGTTTCCACCGCGCGATTGATAGTGCCGCGTAGAACACACCCGGGTTGAGCTTGTAGGACTGGACGCGATAGGTGCCGTCCCCAACCAGCCGGACCCCGAGAAGGTTGGTAATAACCGAATGATAGGATTCGGCGTAGGCGAGGGCGTACCCGGTGAGCTGGATGCCAACCGGCTTGGTGAGCTGCCCCGTCTTGTAGTCCAGAATGGTCTTGACCCCGTTGGATTTCCCTTGGGAGTCGAGGGTGCCGGCGTACTGGTGGCGCTTCGACCACACATGAAGCTCGCTTCGCTCGGGCTGCCAGTTGTACTCGGCTCGAAACTTGAGGTAGCCATTGAAGAACGGTCGGACGTGCTCGTCGATTGTGCTCTCGTCCAGGTCGTCGGCCTCATAGAGCTGGATCGCGCGGTGAACTGCGCTCCCCCTGTCCCGCGCCCATTCCGTGAACCAGCTGGTATCGACCAGGCCCCCGCCCACGAGCGCCTGTGTGACCGAGATTACCGGGGCCCCCTCGAGCTTGTAGCTGTGGTCGTCGGGTGAAAATGAGAGTCCCTCCATCAGAATGGCGCCCATTCCACCTGCTCGTCGGGCCGAATCGCGGTGAGGTTGTAGCCGCCCCTGTCGCTGTCCTCGTAGGAGAAGATCGCCCGCTGATTGTTGGCCTTAATCTCCTCTGCAATCGCATAGAGCTTGGTGTCAAAGGTCATGAAGTCGTCCTCGTTGATCCTGATTTTGTGGAGTGTCCAGGCCCCCCGCTTCGATGTTCCGGTCCTGGCAACGCTGCATTCGACGATGTACCCAACCAGCTCCCCGTCGACCGGCTCGGGCTCTGCCGGCGGCTCGGGGTCCGGTGTGGTCTCGGGCTCGGGAGCTGGCGCTGGGGCCGGGGCGGACTTGGGCGGTGCCTTTGCCGGCGCCGGCTTGGTGGCTGGGGCTGCGGCCTTCTTGGACTGTGGCTGTTGGATCTTGGGCTCATCCCCCGCCATTGCCGCAACCATCTCCGGCGTCCACTCCTCGATGTCCTGCGCGAAAATGTCAGAGACCCCCAGCGCAAGGATGATCGCCGCCGCGTCCGCTCGCTTGGTCGCCATCTTCAACACGGTGTTGGCGATGTCGGCGTGGTCGGTGCGCACCTGCTTCTCCTTCGTCGGGGCGCCCTTGTTCCATCCCTTCTTCCAAAACTCCCGCTTCCGGTTCTCTGGCGCCTCGTCGAACTCCTCCTGGCAGACCGGGGCCCGCCACTTGTACTTGCGCTCATCGCTCGAGCACTCCCCGAGCCCATCGCCCAAGACTTGCCCGGTCGGGCTGTAGGTGGCGGTCGATGTCACCCTGTACCGCACACTGTCCCCATCGCTGAGGTCTTCCGTCGTGTGGTTGAGGGCGATGCGGAAGGTGCTGGTCAGCGCCTCAATCCCCGGCTTCAACAGCGCCGGCTTGTCCCCACACCCCGGGATCTTGCCGTAATGGATGCCGTCCTTCATGACCTTTTTCATGACTTCGGAAATGATCGCCTTCTGCGCGAGGATGTCCCCCGCGCTCCGGGCGGTCGCAATCATGCGCTTTTCTTCTGTCTTTGCGAGCTCTGTCCCCATTTTGATGTCCCCTTTCTTGTCCGCTCTGATTCTAGCTGCGCTCGGGCGGTCTTCCCCCGCTGGTGTGCTGGTCCAACCAGGCCATCACGAGGTCGCGTCGGATGTAATACCTCCCGTTGATGGTGAGCACGGGCAGGGTCCCGTCCCTCACCCATCGGTAGATCGTCGAGATACTGAACCCGCTCAGGGTGGCGAACTCCTGTTGGTTCATTATCAACGGTTCTTGCTCATCGCCTTGCTCTAGTACCATGCTTCACTCCTTTCCGGGTGTCTGGACTTCTCTGCCATTCACTCGTGCTACTCACTAACATACGTTTCCGGTCACAGTCTGTCAATCCCCAAAACGCACATCGCAAGCGCACGAGCCGCCGGCACGAGCTCCGGGCAAAAAAAGTAGGGCCCCGAAGGGCCCCTAAGAATCGTTCCTATTAGAGAGCTCAGGCGCGGGGATTAAAGTTGGCCGCGTATTCTTTCGCCTTGGCTGTTGCCTCAGAGTAGGATGCGAATGGCGGGCCGGTGGGCCTGGTGGTGTGCTCGCCTGTCAGGACGCGGTGAACGGTCCAACCGCGGGCCACGTTCTCAAGCACAAACACTCCCGCGGGCCCGCGCATTATCACGCTATCCCAACGGCGCCGGATGTCGAGACATCGCGCGTATTTTGATATTGAGTCGGTCATTCGGCTTCGTCCTTCCTGGTTTCCCATTGTTCGCCGCTCTCCTCGGCTTCGATGATCTGCTGTCGGATGTGCTCCGCGGCGCGTTCGTGGTGTCGGTGGTCGTGGTACAGGTCTTCGAGAAACGCTCGGAATGGGTTCTCGGGGCTGAGTTGCATGTGGTCCGCCTTTCTGGTGCGTCGGCACCATGCAACGGCCATCCGGGGGCCGCTGCGTGCTGCTTACGCGAACATTTCGACGGTTTGGGGCACGGGGTCGGCGGCGTCTTTGATGGTCGCTCCGTGCTGGTGCTCAAGGTTCCGGCACCATGTCGTAACAAATGCGCAAAGGTCCCGTTGGCGGCGCGGGTAGAATTTCCGCGGTAGCAGGTCGTCGCCCAATTCGGCGGAAACGCTCCATATCATCGGATCTTGTCGGAAGCTGATAGGAAACCAGCGCGGCTGGCCTACGGCGGGCTGGGCCCGGAGCAACTCAACGTCGGGATCCCGCATCACGTCGCCCTCTTGGGTGTACCAATGGGCAATACTCCACAGTTCAAGCGTAATGCCCGACGCGGGCGCGCGGCTGTTTATCAGCTCGCACCATAGCGGCATCATTGCGCCGTTTTTCTCGATTTTGAAGTAGCCCGCGGGCATCGCGGCGGCTCGGAGTTTCTCAAGGGTCGCGGTTGCGGTTTTGCTGGTGTTTTTCATGTTAGAGAATCCTTTCCCAAAGTTCGGGGTTTGTTGCTCGGAGAGCGCGCCACGTTCCACCGGGCTCGGTCAAGATATGATCTTGAAGCGCGATTCCTACCAGCTGTCCGGCCTTGTAGAGTCGCTTGGTAAGTTCTTCGTCGGCACGGCTCGGCACGGTGTCTCCACTCGGGTGGTTGTGCGAAATAATGAAACCAACGGCGCCAACGGCGATCAGGTGCCGAAAC
>DATKYV010000003.1:0-10373 GCA_035528275.1 Terriglobia bacterium
AGCGTCCCGGCCGCCTCAGAGCTGGCTCCGACGACCCCATCCGCCCTCCGAAATATTGACGGTTGACAGGAAACACCCACGAGCGTAAGGTGAAGACTAATAACCGGGCCGTACCGGCATCGTCCGAACCAGACACACCCGCGGGAGGCCCTCATGGCGCGCGCCATCTGCTTTCTTCTCCTTTTTCTGGCCAGCCAGATTTCGGGCGGCTATGCGGCTGAATTGGCGACCGCTCCATCCGAAGAACTGTTGCGCGTTTACGCTCAGTTACGCCGCCTCGGCAGCGGCGCCCAGTGGGCTGTAGCCGAGAACGTCATCTGGAAGCGCGACGCGGCCGCGTTTACGTTTCGCGATGGGAAGCTGGTTTTCGCCGCGCCGGTGGAGGGTCATGTTCTCGCCGCGGCGTTCGTAGGGCGCGGAACCTTCGCGCTCGATCCGCCCACTCCGACCGACCAGCGGCAAATCTCGCGCTTTACCAAAAGCCCCAGGCTGGAAGACAATTTCCGCGAAGCCGTCTTCTTCTTCACCGATGACTCTTGGCCTGAGCTCCAAAAGCTGGTGAGTGTCCGCTCCGAAGGCGGCGACCCGGCGGTGGGCGGCAAAATCGCAGCGGCCCAGGAGCGATTCTCAGAAAACTACAACGACTGGTGGTCCAACCAGCGAAAGGGCAATTTCCAGATGCGTAATCTGGCGGCTCGAATGCTGGCCGACCTCTCCGACCCCGCCAGCCGCGGCTTTTTCCTCGCCGTGTTTAAAGGTGAACGTTCCGGCGACCTGGTCTTCCACATCAGCTGGAATCGTGACGTCATCCTTCTGCCCTTTTACAACAACGACGAAGAGGTCATGCTGCTCCACTACAACCCCGGCGACTACTATGAGTGGTGGTCAGGTTTTCACCTGAAGGAGGAATATGCTCAAAACCCCCGCCCTGAGCATCGCACGCTCCTCGCCCGCTGCCTCCGGTCGCGCATCGAAGCCGAAGTGGGCAAGGACAAAAAGCTTTCGGCCGCCGCGGAAATGGAGGCTGAAGTGCCGGGCGGCCCAGCTCGCTTGCTGCCGTTGAACCTCGAAGGAGTTCTGCGCATCAGTTCGGTGGAGGATGGGGAAGGGAAGAAACTGGCCTATATCCAGGAGGCCCGCGACCTTGATAACGACCCGTGGGTCATCCTCCCCCAGCCCGCCGAACCGGGACGCACTTACCGGTTGAAAATCACTTACCAGGAAGACTCGTCGCGCGACAGCCGGATCGTGAACCAACGAGGCCCGGCTCTCTTTTACGTCACGGCCCGCACTTCCTGGTTTCCGAGCTTCGGAGCCTTTGACGATCGCACGCAGTTCAGCCTGCGTTTCCGGTCTCCCAAGAAATATACTTTCGTCGGCACGGGCCGCCGAGTCCGTTCAGAGAAGAGCAAAGAGGCCCTCGAAACCGAATGGGAATCGGATATTCCGTTGGGAGTCGCCGGCTTCAACTACGGCGAATTCGTGGAGAAAAGCCACCAGGACGACAAACTCACAGTCACGGCCTACACGGGGAAGCAGATTCCCGATGAGCTAGGAAGCATACAGACAGAGCTCAATATGGCGGAACTCGCGGGCGGCCCTGAGGGTCCGAGGAACCTTGCGGCCCAGTACGGCCTCATGCCGGGGGGCTTCAACACCAGTCATATGGTGGGATATGCCGCGGGGATCAGCTTTCAGGCTCTGAAACTTTTCGAGTACTACTTTGGAGTGCTGCCCTTCAAGACGATTTCAGTTACCCAGCAGCCGGTCCGAGGATACGGCCAGAGCTGGCCGACCCTGATTTTCCTCCCCTATGATTCACTCCTCGACGCGACCACTCGCAACAGCTTGCGCATGCAGGACTCCGCCGAGGCTCGCGAGTTTTACAACCTTGTCGCCGTGCACGAAATGGCTCACCAGTGGTGGGGGCACGTGGTGGGTTGGAAGACCTATCACGACCAGTGGCTCTCCGAGGGGTTGGCGGAGTTTTCCGCTGCGCTGTATCTGAAGCGTTTTGAACCCAAGAAGTGGGACAGCTTCTGGGACCTCAAACGCAAGTGGCTGTTCTCAAACAACCGCGCGGGGAGGCGTCCGGTCGACGAGGGGCCACTCTGGCTGAACTCCCAGCTCGATTCCTATGCCGAGCCGCGTAATTCCTATTTTCTGACCTACATGAAGGGTGCTTACGTCATGGAAATGTTGCGGATGATGATGGAAGACCCGCGATCCCAAGAGCCGGACACTCGATTCATCCGCATGATGCGCGACTTCGTCTCGACGTATGCAGGAAAGAACGCTTCGACCGAGGATTTTCGCCGCGTCGTGGAGAAACACATGGGCGAGCCCATGGACTGGTTCTTCAATGAGTGGGTTTACGGCATGGAGACTCCCCAATACGACTTCAAGTGGAACCTCCAGGACACGAACGACGGCAAAACCCTCCTCCGCGTGACTCTGACTCAATCGGGGGTGTCCGATTCCTTCGAGATGCGGGTCCCGCTATATGTGCAGCTCGATGGGAAGGTACAGCGGCTGGGATTCGCTAAGATTCGCGGCGCGACCACGAGCAACAATGAGATTGTTTTGCCCTTCCATCCCGAAAAGGTGATGCTCGACGAAAATCGCAGCGTGCTGTGCCAGGTCCGCCAATAGGGTCTTGGCGCGGAATCCTGAATCCGCGCCGGGGGACCCCGATTTGGGTTTCGGTCGGCACGGCAGCTATCCTCTCTTAGGCGCGGGGCTCGCAAGGTCCTTCGTGGGCATCGTGCTCGGCACTCCACCCACTCGTGACGCACCTCCAGTAATTTGCAGGGGGCCCTATCCTCAGGCGACACGAAATGAGAGAATCTGACCGCTGCCCGTCAGCCGCCCGAGGAGGTCCCATGGATATCGATCTACGGCGTCCCAAGAGAGTGTGGTCCCGAAGGAAATTCATCCACGGCGCTGGAATCTTGGGACTGGGGCTGGCGGCCCCTCGGCTGGCCGGTGCCACCGGCCGCGCGCTCATTCCGGAAGCCGCCGAGCCGCCCTTGAAAGCCCGGCTCCTGGTCGATACCGACCGGCGCTTGGGAACGATTGACCCGAAACTTTATGGCAACTTCATCGAACACCTCGGCCGCTGCATCTACGGCGGCGTTTATGACGAGGGCTCTCCGCTCGCCGACGCCGACGGCCTGCGGAAAGACGTGCTCGAAGCGGCACGCAAACAGCGAGTCACACAGCTCCGCTGGCCGGGCGGCAACTTTGTCTCCGGTTACCACTGGGAGGACGGCATTGGCCCCCAGGACTCTCGCCCCGCGCGATACGACCTGGCGTGGTTCGAGCGCGAGTCGAACCGGTATGGGACGGACGAATTCATTCTCACTTGCCGGAAACTGGGCGCCGAGCCTTATATCTGCGTGAACATGGGCAGTGGCACACTGCTCGAGGCTTCAAACTGGGTGGAGTACTGCAATCATCCGGGTGGTACATACTTTTCCGACTTGCGCAAGAAAAACGGCCACCCCGAACCGTACAAGGTCAAGTTGTGGGGGCTGGGCAACGAGATGTACGGCCCCTGGCAGATCGGTCACAAGAACGCCCCGGAGTTCGCCAAGGCGTCACTGGAATTCGCCAAGGTGATGAAATGGATGGACCCCACCATCAAGCTGGTGGCCTGCGGTAACGGAGACCCCGAATGGGACCGCCCGGTGCTGGAAATGGTGGTGAACCGTGTCGACTACATCGCGGCGCATCACTATACGGTGACGGATGACCTCAAGGACTACTACGAGATTGTGGCTTCGACGGCGCAGATGGAAGCGACCATCCGTTCCTCGGCGCAAACCGCGCAATCCGTTTCGGCGCAGGCGAAGAAATCGCCGCCCCTGGCCGTGGCGTTTGATGAGTGGAACATTCTGAACAACTGGTCCGACGGCCAAAAGCGGGACGACGTCCACAAGTTCGAGGTGCCCTACAACCTGCGCGACGCGCTCTGGGTGGCCTCGGCGCTGAACGCCCTGCAGCGCAACTGCCGCGCGGTGGGGCTGGCGAACTTGGCGCAACTCGTAAATGTTATCGCTCCCATGTCCACGAGCCCGACGGGATTACTGCTTCGGACGACTTACTATCCTCTCGAGCTCTACGCCAACCGCTCCGGGGCGATCGCCCTCGATGTCGCGAGCTCGTGCCCGCAGTTCGAGACCAGAAACTTCGGCGAGCAGCCGTACTTGGACGTCATGGGGACCTACGACGAGGCAAAGCGCCGGATGGCACTCGCCGTGGTGAACCGGCGGAAAGAGGGTGACGTCGTCGGAACTGTGGAGCTTCTCGGATCGAGCGCCAAAGCCGGCGGACGCGCCTGGGTCATTACCGGCGCCAATCCGGATGCGGCAAATACCTTCGAGAATCCCCGGGCCGTGACCACGCAGGAAGCGGCGTTCACCGCCTCGGGTGCCCGGTGGGAATATCGTTTTCCACGCCACTCGATTACTTGGTTGGAGTTCGACCTGGAATAGGGATCATGAGAATCCTGGTGACGGGATCAACCGGACTCATCGGCTCAGCGCTGATACCTTTCCTAAGGGCCGGAGGCCACGAAGTGGTCCGCCTTGTCCGCGCGCAGACTCGCCCGCAGAGTGCCGAGATCCAGTGGGATCCGGCGGCAGGGAAGCTCGACGCTTCCGCGCTGGAAGGCTTTGACGGGGTGGTGCATCTCTCGGGTGAAAACATCGGTGAAGGAAGATGGACGGCGGCGCGAAAGCAGAGGATCTACGACAGTCGAATCAAGAGCACGCAACTGCTCTCTGAATCGCTCGCTCAACTTCGCCAACCTCCCAAGGTGCTGGTGTGCGCTTCGGCGATCGGCTACTACGGCGACCGGGGTGATGAGTTGCTGCGGGAAGACAGCGCCCCGGGCTCGGGATTCCTCGCTGACCTTTGCCGGAATTGGGAGGCTGCCTGCGAACCGGCGGCCAGGAAAGGCATCCGCGTCGTGAACCTGCGCAACGGCGTCGTCTTGAGTGGTCGCGGCGGGGCGCTGCCTCGAATGGTGCTCCCCTTTCGCATGTTTGTTGGAGGGAAGGTCGGCTCAGGGAAGCAGTTCCTGAGCTGGATCGCTCTGGACGATACGGTCGCCGTAATCTTGCACGCCCTCTCGACGGATGCCTTGCAGGGGCCCGTGACCGCTGTGGCGCTGAATCCTGTGACCAATCTCGAGTTCACCAAGATCCTGGGCCGTGTCCTCAGGCGTCCCACGGTGTTTCCGGTCCCGGCGTTCATCATAAGGTTGGCCTTTGGGCAGATGGGTGAAGAACTCCTCCTCGCCAGCCAGCGCGTCGAGCCCACCCGGCTCATGACGAAGGGTTTTGCGTTCCGCTATCCGCAGCTTGAAGGGGCGCTCCGGCACGCGCTGGGGAAATGATGGACACAGCATGAAGCTCTTCCTTGGTCTTGGTCTCAGCGTGATAGTACTTGCGGCTTTGGTGCGGCAATCTGGAAATCCTGGCGAAGCCAAGCGGTTCAAATCGCCCGGCGGACGTTACGAAGTTGTTTTTGAGCAAATCGAGCAGCGGAAGTTCTCCGAGGCAGATCTCCAACGCAACGTGGACAACGTCAGTCACATCAGGTACAAGATTAGCTTTTACAGAACAGGTGAGCAGACCCCGATTCGCAGCGCGGAGTATGCCGACGTTTACGGCTGGGACCGAGATTCAAAGCCCGCTCCTCTCGAGAATCTCTTCAACAGCATTCTCTGGAGCCCCGAGGAGGATTTTGCGGTACTTGACGAAGAAGGTTGGGCCAGCGCCCCGGGACCTCCCGCCCGCAGAGCCGTGGTGCTAGACCGTGACCTTCCGTGGTCTGTGGTTCCCTTCAGCATGACCGATCTGATTTGGGTGGACGCGCTCAAAGTGATCGGCAACTCCTACGCCGATTGTGAATACTCGGTCGTGGAGTTTGATGGGTCAGTAGGGCAGTCTCGCCCCCTTCACGCGGGCAAGAGCCCGCTCGGGTACGAGATCCGATCAAGTTCGGGGCGAACGGTGCTCATCGGCACAGTTCTCGACAACTGTAGGAGCGAAGAAGATATGCGGCAGTTCGTTTCCGAGTGCCGCCTTCTGGACCTGGCTTCCATGCGGGAGAGGGTGGTGCCGTGCGAACCCAAACCGTAGCCCACGCACATCAGGCGTTCGGAGGGCATGAACGCCTGCGGGGGCGCAGCCAGCACTTCGGAGCTTCAGAAACCGACACCATGTCTGTTTCGCTGCGGGACGGGACTCAAAAGATGATTCTTCCACGTGACAAATGTCAGGACGGGCATGGAAATTGCTGAAACAAAGGTCAGGTGGTTTAAAAACGCCACATCGTCCGTCACCTGATGGTGACGATGTTGAGCGGACAGGTTGAACCACGACGGGGGGCCTAATGAAAGCCAAATACTTGGTCGGACTCATCATATTCGGTCTATCGGTGGGTTTTTTTTGGGCGCAGGAGGAGAAGAAGCCGGCCCAAGAAGCGCCTCCCGGCGCGACGGCCACCACCCCTGCCGAGCCTGCGGGTCCTCACGTCTTCACGATCTCAGCGGAGGACGCCGCGCGGAAGAACCCGGTGAGATTCACCGACGTTTCCGTCGAGCGCGGAAAGAAAATCTACGTCACGCAGTGCGCCATGTGTCACGGGGAGAAGGGTGACGGCAAGGGAGAGATCGTTGAAGAAATGGGGATCAAGCCGCCCGATTTTACCAAGCCGGAATCCCTGAAGAACCGCACTGACGGGGAACTGTTTACGATTATTGGTCAGGGGAACACGGTCATGCCGGGCCAGGGAAAGCGTTTGAGCGACCGGCACCGGTGGCAGATCGTCAATTACCTCCGTTCGCTCGCTGGAGGCAAGCCCGAAAGGGCGACCGGCAAGGAGCCCGAAGAAAACGTTATCCTGGTTCCCCAATAGCCTGAGCGGAAGGAATCCGCAGCTCGAAACCCTCCGGTCGCCCGCCAGCCGTCACCGACCCGGCGACGGTTCGCGCCTTCAGTCATCGAGTAGCCAGTTTTTTGGCCAGGGCAAGCACAACCTGTCGGTCGGATTCGGTAATCTGGTCGAGCAAGGTCTTCAGCCTCAGCAGAAAACGCGCATCCTCACCTTCCTTGCCCTCTGATTGCGCCAGCTCTTCGAGGGTTTTTCGCGGGGAAAGACTCGTCGTAGGAGGAGGGTCCTCTCCCGCGTAGAACAGCCGATACAAGGGGACGCCCAGGGCGGCGGCGAACCGCTCCAGGGTTTCCAGCGAAGGGATGGTGTGGCCGTTCTCCACGCGTGACGTGTAGCACCTCAGGAGACCCGTCATTCTTTCGATGTCCCCCTGGGAAAGGTGTTTCTGCTCCCGCAACGTGCGGATTCTTGCACCGATCGACATATCGTGTGCTCCCACAGCTCGCTTTTTGGATTTTTGGGCTACCATAGTTTCAGTGTCCATGGCAATTCTCCACTGAGAACTATCGGCGGTTCAAGGGCACAGGAGTACCAGTACGTTCGTGCGCATGCACTTTCCAAGGCGTCCGCCGTCTGTTCATCAGGGTTTGGTTCCACAGAGCGAGGGCTACAACTCGGGCCTAGACCGGGCCCAATTCAGGCCAGGACCTGAGTCAGGAGAGCCATGCGGACATACAGGCCATTCTGTGCCTGGCGGAAATAGGCGGCGCGGGGGTCCTTGTCCACTTCCATGGCGATTTCACCCAGACGCGGGAGGGGATGCATTACGATTGCTTTGTCCTTCATCAGGCGGAGGCTATCCGGAGTAATCACATACACTCCGCGGCATTGCTCATAATCGGCGATCCGGTCCCCAAAACGCTCCTTTTGCACGCGAGTTTGATAGACGACGTCAACCTCCGGCAAAACCTTGTCGAGGGAGGTCTCCTCCGTATACCAGACTTTCCTTTCCTTAAGGTGGTCGAGAATATCATCCTTCATCTTGAGGAGCGGCGGCGCCACAAAATAGAGTTTGACGTCGCGAAACTTGCTCAGCAGGTAGGTCAGTGACCGGACCGTGCGTCCCTGCGCCAAATCTCCGACCATGGCGACGCGTAAGCCGTCAATCGCGCCGATCTCCTTGCGGATGGTATAGAGGTCGAGGAGTGCTTGAGTGGGATGTTGTCCCACGCCGTCGCCGGCGTTGATGACCGGAACACGCGAAACCGCCGCGGCACGCTTCGCCGAGCCAACTTCGTAATGGCGAATCACGATAACATCGGCGTAGCCGTTCATGATGCGGATGGTGTCTTCCAGGGTTTCGCCTTTGGCGACGGAGGAGAATTCCGCGGCGTTCTCGGTAGATATAACCCGTCCACCCAGACGGTGCATGGCGGTTTCGAACGAGAAACGCGTGCGCGTGGAGGGCTCGTAGAAGAGCGTGGCCATGATGCGGTTGTGATAGTCGCCGGTTCCACCTTCATGGACAAGCTTCTCCATCTCTTCGGCGATATCCAGAAGGAGGAGCAACATGGCGACGTCGAACTGCTGGGCTTCGATGATGTGGTGGAGTTTCATGGGGTGCCTGGCTTCCTCCTCAGGTATGATCGGACGGGCCCGCCGCCGGGGGGACGATTCGAGGGTCCGCAGGAGCTCGACCGGCAAGATAACCCGAGCTGATTCTCCCCGTCAACTTATCTGAAGCGTTTTCCGCAGGGTGACTGTCTGTCGCTGCCCGGGTGATCCAGGGAATCGGGCGCCGGACGGCCCCGGGTGATTCGCCGGGGTTTGACGACCGTGCGGGCGCGGGTCACTCAGCACTGAACGCACGCGAAGATGCGCGGACCAGGAATGTCTTGATTTTGAAGAATCCCTTCCCTAGACTGCTTGTTTTCGGGTATTTTCATTCTCCCGTCAAGAGTTCCTATGGAGCCCAGCCGTCGCCGAAGCGAACGCTTGCTGCTGACCTTCTCCATCCGTGTGGAAGGCGCGGACCCCAAAGGCACCAAGTTCTCCGAAACCACGCGAACCCTGGTAGTAAACCGTCACGGCGCGCGCATTCAACTGGCGCGGTTGGTAACTCCCGGGCAGACGTTGCGAATTGTGAATCTGGCGGGAAATCGCCAGGCGGACTTTCGCGTGGTCGGACCCACCCAACCCGCGAGCCATCAAGGCGGGGAGTGGGGAGTCGAGCTTCAGGATGAGAAGAAGAACATCTGGGGAATCGAATTCCCTCCTTTGGAGAACAACGACCTCCCCTGCAGCGCTCTGCTCGAATGCCGTGTTTGCCAGACCGTCGGGCTGACCAACATGTCGCTTGTCGAATTGGATGTGCTGAACAGCGCGGGACTGTTGAACAGGCCGTGCGCGAAGTGCGCGGACGATACCCCCTGGGGGTATCCTCACAAGCCCTTGGGGGGGATGGCCGCCGCCAATCCCCAGACCGCCGCCGGCGAAGGCGTGGGAAGCGCTGCCACTTTCAAGGAGCGGCGGGCCAGCGCACGGGTTTCCCTCCGCCTCCCGATCCGCGTCCGCAATTGGTACGGGACCGAGGAGTTCAGCAAGAGCGAAAACGTGTCCAAGGGCGGCATCGCGTTCATCAGCGAGAAGCGCTACGAGATCGGGGAGGCCATTCAGGTCACCTGCCCCTACAATACCGGCGCCGACAACATCGAGTCGCGTGCGCGAGTAGTTCGCCGCTCTGAAATGCAGGGCACCGGACGCTGGGTCTACGGCGTCCGCTACGAGGCGGGTACTTAGATGGGCATGAAGCGCTGCTAATACTCCCCGCCCCAGCGGCGCTTTCGAGAGGAGCTACCGGCTCTCAACCCAAGCATTGAGCCGCCAATCCGACACTCAACTGACCCACAAGAAGACCTTTTACTAATTCAATAACAGAACTGTTTCCCCACCCAGCCGAAGTGATCTTTGCCCAATTGGGACTCAAGTCCTCGTGGATTGATGCCGATAACAGTGCAGGGGAACATGGGTGAAGTGTCCCGTGGCCCACAGTGCTACCCGTCCGTAGCAAGGGCGGCAGCGTGATCACGTAGGGTCCAGTGCGTTTTGAAACGCCGGCAGGGCGTGGGGCCGACAATCGCTTGGCGGTGAGGGCGCCGGGGCGATTTCAGGGTTCGCTTCCGAAATCATGGACATTATGAAAGCTGTAGACGCTCCGCGCGTAGTTTCTGACCTGTGCCCCGGTAATCACCTCTGTTGCCTCTATGAGACGGAGGAAGAACACCGCGCCCTTCTCACTCCATACTTGCGGCAGGGATTGGAGAAGGGCGAGAAGGTCGTCTACACCGCCGACACCCACACTCGCGAGACGGTGCTGCAATATCTCACCGAGGACGACTTCGATCCGGAGCCCTTCCTGAAAAGTGGACAACTGATGTTCGCCGTTCCGCGGGAGACCTACCTGCGCGATG
>DATKYV010000004.1:0-2072 GCA_035528275.1 Terriglobia bacterium
GATTGGTCGGCTCCACCCCCGGCGCCTTGAGGAAGGTGAAGTAATACGGGCCGTCCCGGCGCCTTGAAGAAGGTGAAGTAATACGGGCCGTGGTCACCGAACCGCTCGGCGATGTTCTGCGCTTCGCTCCGTTGCGGCGCACGCCGCGCCCGCTGCGACCGCCGCGCCCGCTGCGACCGCTGCGACACGGCCCTCCGGGCGCGATCGGCCGCACGTCGCCACTCTTCGGCCGGCATCTGCTCGCGGCGGTGCCAAACGCGGAGCGAGCACTTGATCTTCGTCAGCAGCTTCTGGGCGTAACGGCGCGTCACGGGGTCGGTCAGCGTGTTGCGAAACTCGTCGAGCGGCTCCCAATCCGGCCCCAACTCCGACTCCGGCCGCTCATAGGTCCAGGCGTGGTCCCATTGCTCGGGTGGAAAAAGAGGGCGGGTGTGCCGCGGATGTCTTGGCCGGCCGCCTCGGCGACGCTTCCGCCGCTTGCCGCCAAGCGGCGCCGGCCGCGGCGGCTTGACGACGTCGCTGGAAGGCGGTTTCGAGGAGGTCGAGGAATCCCTCTTCAGCCGAGCGATCTCGGCATGCAGACGCGCATTCTCCGCTTCCAGTTCGGCGATCCTCGCCTTCAGCGGCGCCACTGCCGCCTCGATCAGTTTCTGGATTCCGCCTCCCGTGTGCGTCCGTGCCATTCCTCCTTGACAACCGATGTGCCCCGTTTGACCAACATCAGCCTTTCAGGAGCGATAAACGGTTACAGGAGATGTACCGTCACCGAGAGAGGTGTTGTGCGAGAGCATCTGTTGAATCCGTTGGAACTGGTCCCACTCAATATATCCTTCATGCTGGCCCCGAATCAACGCAAGCCATTCTTCAGGCGGCACGCATCCTTGGGTTTTGCAGGGTTGACCGCTGCAGTACTCCGAATTGACTTGAGAGCCTACGCATGAATCACGCGGGCAACTGCGGAGCCTCTGAAATCCTTGCGACTGGTGTTTGTTATGGGCCGGATCTGAAGTGCAGGAACGTGCAACGCTTGACGGCTTGACGTACTTCGCGGCCGGCAGGACTGGGGGTTTTGCGGCTTTTCATCCTGGGATGTGCCCGTTGTGGATGGGATTTTGCACAATTGCCGTTTCAGGTTGCCCGCGGCAGTAACGAAAAATGGTCCTCCGCGTGTTCTCTCGTCTTCACTACGCAACGCGTTTGTGGTAAACGAAAGGTATTCACAAAAACCACACACACAGGACCAACGGCATGATACTTCCCCGCGACATGGAGGTCCAGATCCCCTTGATCCACGTCGTCGAATCGGACGACTTGTACCTCGAAGCGCAGGAGGACGTATTCTGGTTCGACCTGCTGCGGGATCTCGATTGGCCCTCGTTGCGTCCCGTGGCGGCCCGCTACTACGAGGCCTTGTGGCAATTCAACGAGCAGCAGGCCAGAGCCCGCGCCGAGCGCTCGGCCACCACCGCCGCGGCCAATCCTGAGACGCCTGAGGAAGCCACCTACCGCCTGCTGTTCGAGCGTCCCACCCTGTGCGAGGATGCTCCGATCCTGCACGAGCCGGAGATGCTGAAACCATCGCCGATCCGCGTCGTTTCGGGTACGTTACGGCCCGGGCGAACGCCTCCACGCTTTGCTGGCCGGGCACCGAAGTGTTTCTTCGCCATGTTCAAGGCCTTCATGGGCGTGGCCGTTTGTGGAACCCCGCCGGAGCCGCAGCATGTGCGTCAGAAGCTGTCGAGAACCCGTCCTCCGCCCGGACCTGTGGATTCACGCTGCCCGATCCGCGGCGCGGCTATCGCCAAAGCGACGTCCCCAGCCTTCGCAAGCTGGAGCAGTTTGACCAGATCATGAGCGACAACGGCTTGTGGGGCGAGGCCGCCGTGGGGCAAGTCGCCAAGAACCTCAAGGAAGGTTTCGTCAAGTTCAGCCCTCCTGACATAGGCCGGAATCCTTCGAGGTTGTGAGTGGTTTCGGGGGCATTGGTGCGCCGAAAAGGGTGAGCGTTGTTTTGCGAACCATGGGACCAGGGCGATCGTACTATGGGTATGATCGCGAACACCACAACACAG
>DATKYV010000005.1:0-8236 GCA_035528275.1 Terriglobia bacterium
GGGTAGAACACCACCAGGCGATGAATGTCCGCAGAGGGTGTGACCTCGAACAGGACCTGATCGTAGGCCTCCTCCAGCCGCCGCTTGGGAATGCCGCGCAGGACGCGGTTGCCGGGAGATGCGTCCAGCGCCTGGTCAGCGAACTCGATGCGCGAGAAAACCTTCCTCAGGTCCAGCCGGGAAAGTAGAAGGCGAAATGGAACGCGGAAGTCCTCGCTCGACTTGACCGAGGTGCGGGTGACCTGATTGACCTCGGGAACGAAAAAGAAAATACTCTTGCCGTCGGAAAGGAAAAGCTTCTCGACAGGTTGAAGATAGTCCCAACGCATGCGGCCGCCCTTGGCGAACAGCACCGTGCCCGATTCGACTCGCTTCCGCCCACCCCAAACATAGGTTTGAGTGAAATCCGCCCGCAGCGTGCTGACGCCTCGATAACTCGATTCAAGCGCGCGAACGTATTGATCGAGCGTGGCGTCAGCGCTGGGAGCGGACACGGGCGTGCCCATGAAAAGGAAGAAGAGCAAGCCGGCAAGACCGGGTCCTGCGTTCAGCCACCAGCGCCTTGCGCTCGGGATTTCAATCTTCCTAGTGGTCGGCATTGGAGCCCTTCGGCCTTAATTTCTCCAGCATGGCGCGGGCCTCCTCGTTCTTGGGATCACTCTCGAGTCCCGCCAGGAGCTCCCGCAATGCCTCGGCGGCGCGGCCCTCGGCCAGATAGAGCCTGCCCAGGCTGAAGCGCGCGTGACTGTCAAACGGGTCGATGGAGGCAGCCCGCTCGAAAGCAGCCTCCGCGCGCTGCGAATCCTCCCAACTGAGATAGATATCGCCAAGCGCGTCATAGCCAACCACGTTTGGTTCGCTCTTCACGGATTGGAGGAACTGTTCTTCCGCCTCCGCCAATCGGCCCGTTTCAACGTAGAGCTTTCCAAGCTGATTGCGCGCGTAAACGTTCAAGGGCGAAAGGGCCACGGCGGCACGAAGCTGCAGCTCGGCCTTCTCCACAAGTTTCATCTCCCGGTAAGCCACTCCCAAATTCAGATGCGGGTCAGTGTAATTCGGTTTGCGGCGCATCGCTCGCTGAAAGCAGCTCACCGCATCTTCGTATTCCCCCCGCTTGGAGTGTGCCAGTCCGAGATTGTTCAGAATAATGGCGTTCTTGGGAGAGAGCCCGAGCGCCGTTCCCCACTCCCGCTCTGCCGCTTCCACCTTTCCCTGCTTCCAGTAAATCGTGCCCAGGTTGTTGTGGATGTGATAGGAGTCAGGGGAGACCGCGAGGGTCTTGGTGTAAAGTCGAATGTCGTCCCGCCAGTCGCGATTGCGCGCCACGACGCGAACGGCGTAGAGGATAGCAATCGCCGCCAGGGCGCCCACCCAGGCCCGCCGCCACACAACTTGCTGGACGGAAAATCTCTCCCATAGCCGCACCCATCCCCACCCCACCAGCCAGCAGAAGGCCACGGAAGGCAAGTAGAGATAGCGTTCGGTGAAAACGTTGGCGGCCATCCATCGCGGGTTCAGGACCGGGGCGAGGGTGACGAAAAACCACACCACCGCAAATGAGGCGGGCCGCGCGTGCCGCCAAAGGAGCACAAAAACCAGCACGCAAAACGCGATTCCCGCCGCGCCCGCCAGAACTCGTGGGTCGGTAATGCTCGTGCTACGGTAAAAGACATAGAACGCGCAAAGCTCGGCGGGCCAGAGGAGCTTTCCCAGATACTGTCCGATCAGCGCGATCGAAGACAGAAGCGTCTGGCCCCAACTAAGATCGGAGATTTGCAGCACCGGGGCGAGAGCACCGAAGAAACGAATGCGAAACAGAAGGTAGGCGGCACCCAGCAGCCAGAGGAAACCATAACGGTGAAGTTTCTGGAAGGGCGTGGTTTCAGCACGATCGTCCCGGTAGAAATGCTCGTAAATGGCTGCCAGAAGCGGCAACGTAAGAGCCTGCTCCTTGGAAAGAATGGTTAGAACGAAGCTGCCGACCATGGCGAGCTGCATTTTGTCGGACCGGCAGCCCCCCGGCTGCCCGATGCGGAGAAAAAAGAAAAAAGTGAGGAGATAGAAGAGTGTCAGCTCGAGGTCGGTGACGGCGGCGACCCAGGCCACCGATTCGCTGTGTACGGGGTGGAGCGCGAACAGGAGCGCGGCGACAAAGGCCAAAAGGCGGCTCGCGAAAATCCGTGCCGTTAACAGGAAGAGAACGCAAACCACTCCCACGTGCAAGAGGACGTTCGCCAGGTGGAAACCGTATGCCAGCGGCCCGAAGACCTGGTAGCAAACCAGATAGCCGAAAGTCATCAACGGCCGGAAGTAGTTCGTCACCCCCTGGGCTCCGACATACGACCAGACCGTGGTGGTGAAGATCTCCCGCAAATGACCGAAGCTCTGAATGTAGGGATTGTTCAGGACCTGTGTGTTGTCATCGTAGACGAAGGCGTTAAATAAGGTGTTGGCGTAAGGAAGAAAAGCGCAGAGGACCAGAACACCCAACAGCAGAGCGTCGGAGTCACTGAAGCGTCGGACCCAGGAGAATCCCCTGCCGGAAACTCCCACCCGCGCGTCAACTGCTCGCTCATTCGCCGGGTTCATGAGCGCTCCTCGGAATTCTCCGCGACCTTGTCAGGCGGCAAACGCATTCCCATGCCCCTCAGCCGTTCCACCCACTTCGCAGGCAAGCGGATGGAAAATCGTACGTCGCCGAAACGCTTGAACAGCCAGTTGGCCAGGATGAAACAAACAGGCGCAAGAATGAGACCCGCCAAAACGTCGACCAGATAATGATAGCGAAGATAGACCGTCGAGACCCAGAGGCTCAAAATAAACGGCGAAAGAATCCAGAACAGGCGGCGGGAATTTCGGAAGGCGTATAGCCAGACAAGGAAGGAAATCCCCGTGTGCAAGCTCGGAAAGACATCCCGCTTGATTCGGGCAAAGTCCATGAATTCGATCTGCCGGTTGACAAGGGCCAAGGGCTGGCTGAGCGGGACGGTGTACTGATCCCGCAGGGTGTACATCGGTCCGATGGCGGGCACCAGCAGGTATCCCAGAAGCCCCAGGAAGCTGATGACCAGGATTCCGGTCATCATCTCGCGGAATTGTTTGCGCGACCGCCGCATGTAAATGAAACAGGCGACGATGGGAATGTTGATGATGTGAAAAGTGTAGGCAAATTCCATCCAGGCGGTGAGCGGCGGAGAGATGATGGGCTGCATCGCCACGCTGGCTTGAAAACCGAAAAGCCTCTGATCCCATGCCATCAGCTCCGCGTCCCGGTCGGTGGTGACGAGAAGAAGCGTGGCGTCGCCCCAGAGCGAGTAGTACATGAGGAGAATCACGAGAAAGGGAAACCAGTCGCGAAGGATTTCCCAGTAAGGGCGCACGAATCCCAGGACTCCGGCGTCCCCGGCGCCTGACGGCTCCCGACCCGCCACAAAGTAGTGCACTAGTTCTTTGGCCAGCAGCAGGGTCACGGCAGGAATGATAATCAGGACATCGGCCGGGCTCAGGTTCCCCCGCCGTAGGCCGCCGAAGAAGATTCGCAGCCCAAGGTTGAGCAGGAAGAAGGCGAGGGCCACAAGGTCTTCGAGGCGAAACGGCAGGGTCAGCCGGCTCTTACTGGGCATAGAGTGCCTTCAAGGCCTCGAACCGCTGGCGCGACTCGGGAGGAAACGGGAACTTCTTCGTCTGCTCCAGGATGTCGAGAGCGCCCGCCTTGTTGCCGCCGAGAAAGTACAGATGGGCCAAGCCTTCCACCGCCGATTGTTGCGTCGGAAACATCTGCAACACGTCGAGAAAGGTCCGCTCGGCCAGCGGAAAGTTTTTCTGCGCCGTATAAGCATAACCCTGCAACACGTAGGGAGCGGCGTACACACGGTTCTCCGCAATCATCTGCTGAGTGAGGGGGATGACCTTGTCGAACTCCCCGTGAAAATAATAGGCGGAGGCAAGGCGATACCGATCCTCTTCGTCCAAGTTTCCCCCACTGAGCGCCTGGAATACGCGAAGGTCTCCAATCAGTGAAGCAAACTGACGCAGAGCGAACTTTGAGGTTGCCAGCACCTCCCAGTAGCGAAGGTTCCCGGGGCGCAGTTCCACGGCCCGCAGGGCGTTGGCGTAGGCTTTCTTGACTTCCCGGTGAGCCAGATTGCTCCGGCTGGCGGTGGCATAGACCTCGGCAGCAATGTCGTACCCGAGATTCCACGCGCTCAGGATGACGAGCAGAAGGATGGCGCCGTACAGCGTTCCTTTCACAGCCACGGCCCGCCCTTTCCCTCCTTTCTCTCCTCCTGAATTCAAGCTGCCGACTGATTTCACCGCCAGCAAGCCCAGGAATACCAGGCACAGAGTCTTCATGGCCGTCCAGAAGATGAAACGGACAATCTCCATGGGATTTCGACCAAAGCGCCAAACAAGCGCTTGCTATTGAAAGAGCCGTAAATCGATCCGGCTTTTCGATGACAATTTCGCCCGCCCGTCAGCGCCCACACGATAGGGGGTGCCCGAGGGATCGACCGGCATCCCGCGAAGGAGCTTGGCTGCGACGAGCTCCTGAAACGAGGTTGCTCGGCGCCCCTGGCGTTCTTGAAACTCCGCCAGGAGGCGATCGAGATTCTGGAGGTCCTCTTGAGCCTTCAGAGCCGCGAGTTGTTCCCGCGCCCGCTGGCGAATCTGGTCGTTTTCAGCCTGGCGATAGATCTCCGACCAAAGCAGGCGCGAGTTCTGAATCGCCCCGCCTTCCGCCGACACCGTGGCCGCCAGGACCTTCATCCAAACCATCGCGCCGGGCCGCTCACTGCCTGCCTGGAAAACTCGCGCCGCGCTCTCATAATCTTTCAAGTCCCAATAGTAAATGAAGCCCAAATCCTGCCAAAGGCGCCAGTAGTCAGGATTGGCGACGATCCCGCGCCGCAAAAGCTGCAAGGCCTCCTCCGGCCGGCCCGCCCCGCGCGGGGGCCGTTCGGCGAGGAAGATGGCTCCGAACCGGTAGGCGATGACAAGATGCGGGTCGAGCTCGGTGGTAATGCGGAGGAGCGGACCCAGTAACTCGAACTGGGTGGCCCGCTCCAGTCGCTGACGCCCGAAGTACTGCACCACGCGAGTCCAGTAAATATCCGCCAAGAGACCTTCGTGTCCAAGGCTCGCGCGGCGCAGCCACGGCCCGGAGGGAAAGTAAAGAACGTCGGCAAACATCCCCGCCGACCTCAGCTCCTCATCAATCCGCTGCTGAAGTGGAACGATGCCCACAAACCCTGCGACGAGAAGGGCCCAGCAAACCAGATGGACCCTGCGCTTTCCGGAGACCGCGAGCACGCCCGCCTTCATCGGAATTCCCGCTCTTCAAAAATCAAAATGGCTGCCGAAAGCACAATCGTGACGTAGAGGACCGCATACAGCGTGTTGCCAATCAACAGATAGCTGGGAACCGGCAAGCCGTGCGCCACTCGTGTGATCACGTTGAAATCACCGAAATTCGGAAGCAGGTAATAGATTACCGCCGTGAGCGTCTCCATCGCTGCACTTCCCGTTTCCTGCCCAAACCACCGGATATCGCTCAAGAAGTTCCCGATGACGAAGAGGCATAACGTGAAGACCGCGGAGAGAATTGGCGTGGAAATGCAGGAAAAAAACAACGCCACGGCGACCACAAGCCCCAGCTGGAGCAGGATAAAATATATGGCCTGAAGGGCCAGAAGATCATCCGTACCCAGGTTGCGTTGCTGGTAGAAAAGCGCCGCGTAGAATCCCACCGTCATAATGGCCGTATTGACGGTCAGGGTCAGGAAAAGACCCAGGAATTTCCCGACGATAAATTCCGCGCGCCGCACCGGTTTCGACAGCATGACGAAAATCGTGCGACGTTCAATCTCCTTCCACACCAAACCGATGCCGATGAAAATCGCCATGAGCAAACCGAAGAGGGCAATGGAGCTCAGCCCCAGGTTCACCAGAATGATTCTCTCGACCCCCACGGAGATGCTGCCGAACAGAATCGCCGCACCGATCAACAGCAGCGCGAATACGATCAGGTTATAAAGGACCTTGTCGCGCACCGACTCTTTGAAAGTGTGCAGGGCGATGGATCCAACCCGCCTCATCGTCCTCCCCCTGGTTTCCCGGGCGCTGCCCCATGTTCCGCTTGCGGCGCCTGGTCGGTTCCCACCTTGGTCAGGAAGAAATCCTCCAACGAAGTCTTGACCGGGTTGAGCGAGACAAGCTTGACCTCGGCGTGCAGGATATGTTTCACAACCCACGCCACATCGGCTTCTTTACTCACCACGAGGCGCACTCGATCGCCTGTGGCGACGACAGAGTCGCACTTGGATTCCAATTCGGCCAGGAGCTCCGGCGCCGGATGCTCCAGGACGATTTCGGTGCTCGCGACACCCAACTGGAGAATGTCACGAAGATCCCCGCATCCTTGGAGCCGCCCGTGGTTCAGGATCGCCACCCGGTTGCAGAGGGTCTCGGCGTCCGGGAGAATGTGGGTGGAAAAGAAAACCGTCTTTCCTTGCTTCCTGAGCTCCAGAATGAGATCGCGCACCTCGCGCCGACCGAGCGGGTCAAGGCCGGACATCGGCTCGTCCAGGAAAATCAGCTGGGGATCGTTGATGAGAGCCTGCGCAATCCCCACCCTCTGCACCATGCCTTTCGAGAACTTTCCCAGCGGCACGTCGCGCGAAGTTTCCAGGCCAACGCGCTCCAGAAGTTGCCCCACTCGCCGCTTCCGCTCGTCTTTCGTGAGGCCGAAAAGCTCAGCTACATAGTTCAGAAATTCCTGAGCGGTCAGGTGGACGTAGAAATACGGGTTTTCCGGCAGGTAGCCGATCCGAGCCCGCACAGAAACGTCTCCTAAATCTTTGCCGAGGATCCGTGCCGTCCCCAAGGTGGGAAAGATCAGTCCGAGCAGGATTTTCAAGGTGGTGGTCTTCCCCGCTCCGTTCGGCCCCAGCAGGCCAAACACCTCGCCCGCCTCCACCTGGAGGTTCAACCCGTCGAGGGCCCGCTTCCGCCGCTTGCGGAAGAAGCCCACGCGGTAGTCTTTGGTGAGATCGATCGTCTCAACAGCAAACATCGTGGGTGTTCTGAGTTCCTGGAAAAGCTGCGGCCGCGCCGCATGCGGATCGCGAAACATCCATCAGGCGCGCGGCCCTGCGTCAACTATAGCTCAATGCACCGAGGAATCGGAAGGCCCAGCCGGACCGCCGAGGTTCTGACGGATTACACCGCTCGGATCCGTGAAGAAGTAGCGCGTGCCCGTGTTATAGGGAATTGCCGGGTTGGCCCGGAACTGGTAGCTCGTATACCGGTTATCCACGAGCCCGCTGGCAGTGTAAGAAAACAGGTAACCGCTTCTTTGGCCCGCGGCCAATCCGGTATCGATCAGATCCGCCGCCGCCGAGGTTGCTGGACCGCTGGTGGGAGGACCCAACTGCCCAAGCGTACTCGTATAGCCCTGCTGATAGAAGGCCATGAAAGTGAACTCAGCGGTGTTCACCGTCCGGCAGGAGCTTACTGCCGAAGCCTCGTTGGCGGCTAGTCTGGCGCGGAAAAAGTTGGGCACCGCGATTGCCGCGATGATGAGAATGATCGATACCACGATGAGCAATTCAATCAGAGAATATCCTTTCTGGCGATTCACCCAACTCCTCCTGTCTGTCGGCCCCGGGCCAATTCGATCACTCTTCGCGTCCGGCGACAGTGGCGCGCTAAGGTACATTGGGCGGCTCACTTTTGGCCCCACCGCGGCCGGGCCGCCCTACGCTCCGAGCGCTGCCGATTTGATACCAGATTGAGCCGCGCCTGGCAACCACAACTCCTGGATGCCGGTCCGGAATTCCTTGCCTGGCCAGGAGACTTCAAGCCGCACGCCGGCTTGACCGGGACTTATCAAGCGAAGCAAAAGAAAAAGGGGGAGCCACAAGGCTCCCCTCTGGGTTCTCTGAGTGTTGCCCTTTCAGCCCAAACTAGCCCGCGAGGGGCGAGTCGGTGGCCGTAGCAGCAGCGGCGGAGTTCTGACGAATCACGCCCGAGTGATCCGTAAAGTAGAAGTTCGTCCCAGTGGTCCCGGCCGTAACGGGATTGGCGTTGATCGAGTAAGTGTCGATCCTGCCTCCCACGACCGCACCCGGCGTGTAGCTGAACGAGTAACCGCTCTTCACGCCACCCGCCAGAACGCTGTCAATCAAGCCCGCAGCCGACGCCGTGGGCACGGCTGTGGTGCCCGGTCCCAGTGAAG
>DATKYV010000006.1:0-4398 GCA_035528275.1 Terriglobia bacterium
TTGCTCGAGGCAGGCCTCGCAGAGGTTGACGGCGCCGGGCGGAGTGACGTCGCGGTCCTCAACACCTGCACGGTGACGGCCGCGGCCGACGCCGAAGTGCGTCAGATCATCCGGCGCATCCATCGCGCCAATCCCGCGTGCCAAATTCTGGTCACGGGCTGCTACGCGCAGCGTGCCGCGGATGAGATTGCCCAACTCCCCGGCGTCTCCTGGGTGGTGGGGAATTCGCACAAGCATCACATCGCCAAAGTGCTGGGGGAGGCGAAGAAGTCGGGAGCGCCTGGCGCGCACGATTTGGTTCGCATCCAACCCTGGGCGCCCGACTCCGGACCCCGAGCTCCGGACCGAGCGACGGTACTCGTGGGCGCGATTCCCCACGAATTCCACTTCGCCCCGGTCTTCGCAGACGACCACACGCGCCCCACGCTCAAGGTGCAGGACGGCTGCAACGCGCGCTGCTCGTTCTGCGTCATCCCCGAGGTCCGCGGGCCGAGCCGGAGCCTTGCTCCCGAGAAAGTCATCGAGCAGGTCCGCGAACTCGAGCGGCAGGGATATCAGGAAATCGTGCTTTCCGGAATCAACCTGGGAAGTTATGGCAAGGACCTCGATCGACGAATCGATTTCCTGGGGTTGCTGAAGAGAATCCTTGCCGAGACTTCCATGGCGCGCCTGCGCATCAGCTCCATCGAGCCGATGGACGTGAGCCCGGCTTTGATTCGATTGGTCGCAAATGAGCCGCGCATGGCTCGGCACTTCCACGTGCCTTTGCAGAGCGGCAGCGACCGCATCCTTCGCCTCATGAATCGCCGCTATTGGGCCCGCCAATACGCCGAGCGCATCCTGGCCGTTCACGAACACATTCCCGATTGCGGCATCGGCGCCGATGTCATGGTCGGCTTTCCGGCGGAGACAGCGGAGAACCACGCGGCCAGCCTGCGTTTCATCGAATCGCTGCCTTTCACGTATCTCCACATTTTCCCCTACTCGGCGCGGCCGGGGACTCCGGCCGCCGCAAGGCCCGGCCAATTGAATGGCCGCGTCATCCGAGACCGAAGCCGGGAGGTGCGCGCCGTCATTGCCAAGAAGCGCTGTGCGTTTTTGGATGAGCAGGTGGGCCGCACACTTCCCGCTCTGGCGCTCGACGCCACTCGCCAGGGCGCGCGCCTAGCACTGAGCAGCAACTATCTGAACGTCGCGCTGCCGGGCGCGGAGATTCCCCCCAATACCCTGCTCGACGTGCGCATCGGCCGGTCGCATGAGGGCACGCTCTACGGCTATGCCGAAGGCACGAGGATGCTGAAAAGCCCTGGGGAATGATGTAGCGGCGGGTTCATCCCGCCACGACTCCTGTACCTGCAGCGCAAGGTGGCGGCGTAGACCCGCCGCTACCGTGGCGATATGAAATCGCCGCTACCGTGGCGAGGTAAGCCCGCCGCTACAACTCCACTTGGAGAGGAACCTTCTTGAGCGAACTGACTCGCAAAACCGAGAACCCGAGGACGTTGCCGTCTTCGTCGACTTTTTCCATAACCTGGTCATTCTGGGTGGGGCGAAAGAAACCAGGCTTCTGCTCGAACGTAACCTCGAGGAAGTCGGCTTCGGGGTCAAACCACATCTTTACGGTTTTGCCTGCCATAGGGCACTCCCTCTTTTCACCTGGTCGGTCAAGTAGGCGGTGACGACAAACGCGTCATCGCCTCTCACCTTGACCACCGCGCAAAGGTATTTCCCACCCACCACGGTTCGAGGATAGAAGCGGTAGTAGAGTCTTGCCTCGGGATCACCTGATGATTGTACAACGATTTCGGGGCGTTGCAGCGCCTCCTCGACGGCCGTTCGCATCCCCACCATTTCGGGATGCTCGGAGATATGAACCCAACGCTCCTCGGTCAGGCGGATTGAACGTCCTTCATAGTCGCGTAGGGGTTCCATGGGCGGGCCGAGACTAACATCACCGAGCATCCCGGAGCAAATTTCTTGGCGAGGACGACAGGCCAGGGTCTCGTGGCGAAGGGCGCGGGTGGACGCTTGATGTGCTCAACGTGGTGAGGAAACTGGGCAAGCGCGAGTTCTCTCTCGCCGAAGTCTATGCCCACAGCGCCGAGCTTCGCCACCTGCACCCGCGAAACCTCCACGTCCACGACAAAATCCGCCAGCCCGTCAACTGACGGGCGGCTGAGGGATATGGGATTTGTGGAATTCCTCGCCCGGGGAAGGTATCGGCTGAGGTAGAGACGTTCCGATGGAACGTCTCTTGTTTCGAGACGCCCCGCCGGGGCCAGACTGGAGACGGCCCAACGGGCCGTCTCTACGACTTAGAACCGCGAGGCGACGAGGGTAACGTCGGCGCGCGACCAGACCTGGTTGAAGCGGGCGTGCACCTTTTCGGCCTCGGCGGTCTTGCCCTGGGCCTCGAGGCTCTTGGCCAGCCCGAAGAGCGACCAGCCGTTGTCGCGGTGGCGCACCAAGTCTTCACGATAGACCTTCTCGGCTTCGGCGGGGCGGCCCGCCTCAAGCAGCACCGCGCCCAGCGAGTGGCGCACCGGGTGCGGCCAGTCGGGCGGCTCGCTGTAGATGAGTTCGTCTTCCATCTTGACGCCGGACTTCAAGTGGGCGACAGCGGTTTTGAAATCGCCGCGCTTGGCGGCCAATTCTCCCGCCAGGATTTCGTTGGCGATCTTCAGCAGACGCCCGAGCGAGTTGAGATCGAAGATCTTCATCTCTTCCAGCCCGGGATCGAGCGCCACAAGTTCCAGTTTCTCCTGCTCGCCGGAGGCACTCTTCAAATCGCCCTTGGCGATGAAGGCCAGCCCGCGGACATAGTACGAAACGCCCTGGAGAAAGGCCGAATCGGCGGGCGGCGCGGGTTCCTTCAAGATTTCGTCCCACTTGCCGAATTGGACGAGCGCGAACATGGGAAGGGCGCGCAGCACATGGCCGAGGGCGTAGCCTTCCTCGTGGAGCATCTCGTTCGACACCTTCGAAGCCACCTGGCGCGCGGCGCGGATGGCTTCTTCGCTGCGTCCTTCCATGCTCAGCGTGGTCCACATAAAGTGAAGATTATGCGGATAGTAGGCGACGGGATAGATGCCCTGGGCGCGGCACTGGGTGAGGTAGTCCTCGTCGGCGGCGATGGCGCGGCGGTTGGCCTCTGTGGCGTCGGCGTAGCGACCCACGCGAATGTAGATGTGCGAGGGCATGTGAACCAGATGCCCGGCGGCGGGCACCAGGCCGCCCAGCTTGTCGGCGCTGGCGACGGCTAAGTCCGGATTCGTCGAGGCTTCCACGGCGTGAATGTAGTAATGGTGCGCGCCGGGGTGTTCCGGGAAACGCTCTTTCACCGATTCCAAAACCGCGACCAGGCGCTTGGTTCCGGGCCGGGGCTGGCCGTCTTTGCTCCAATACTCCCATGGCATGGTGTTCATAATCGAGGCGGCGTAGAGGACGCCGACGTCGGGGTCGTCCGGAAACTCTTCGTAAACCTTGGCCATCGCCTTGGCGTACGCCTGATTGAGCTCCTTCCGGTCCTTCCCTTTGCCTTCCGAGAAGCGTGTGGCGAGAGCATCGATCAAGGCTTGCTCCACTTCGCTCGCGCCGGATTTCAAGGTAAGGGCCTTCTGAATCGCCTCGTAGGCCTCTTGCTCGCGCTCGGCGTCAGGTTTCAGGTCGTTGATGTTGGGACCGAGGGCGAGCGCCTGGCCCCAGTAGGCCATCGCGCACTTCGGGTCAACACGCGCTGCCTCTTTGAAGGAGCGCGCCGATTCCTGGTGGTTGAACGCGTAGCAAAGAGTCAGGCCCTGGTCGAAGAAGTGCTGCGCGTCGGGAGAGTTTGTGGAAACGGTCCGGTGGAAATTCCCAAGGTTCTTCAGCCATGGCGCGGTCCGGCCCGTTGTCGTGGTGGACTTGAACTCGCCCTCCATGCCGGTTTCCGGCGGTGCTCCGCTGCACCCCGGCCAAGTCAACAGTGCGGCGAAGGCGCAAATCACAATAAGGGAGAAACTCTTGCGAGACATCATCGGCTCCACCTCCAAAAGGACTTTTGCATCTCCTCTTGGGCCAACGAAACAGGAGACGGCGGGCGAACGGTCAAATGGCCGAGGGGATCGCCACCCGGGGAGCGAAGCCATTCATCCTGGGATTCGATGGAAGGTTTGGAGTTTCCCTTCCCCAACCTGAGCATCTCGAGAGCCCTGCGGAAAATTAGACTACACTTGCCCGTGGGTGTGGGGCAATGGCTTTCTTCCCTCACTCTCGGCGCTGTGGATAAAGAGACGCGCGGCGGAATCCACCCCGGCTCCTCCGCCGCCCTCACGACGCTGGACAGTCGGGCCAACTTCCATCACAATAGTTCCCCGCAATCCCCCTGATCACCTGCTGACGGTGCGACGTGGAAATCGG
>DATKYV010000007.1:0-2920 GCA_035528275.1 Terriglobia bacterium
GATCCATCCTTGATTCCCGCCAATATGCCGAATATAATCTGTCGCTTCGGTGACCCTCCGCCAAACACGTTGCAGGAGCTCAGGGATGAAAACGCTCAACGTCGGCCTGATCGGCTACGGCTTCATGGGCCGGATGCACACCTTTTGCTACAAGACGATCCCGCTGATCTACAAGAACGCCCCGCGAGCGCGGATCGTGGGAGTGAGCACGGCTCACGAGGAAACCGCCCGCGCCGCGGCCGCCGAGATCGGCTGCGAGTTCGCCACCGCCGACTGGCGCCGCCTGATCGACCGCGACGACGTCGACATCATCGACGTCTGCTCGCCCAACGCCGCCCACAAGGACCAGGTGATCGCGGCGTTGCGGGCGGGCAAGCACGTCTACTGCGACAAGCCGCTCACCACCAGCCACGCAGACGCCCGCGAGATCGTCGCCGCCGCACGCCAGGCGAAAGGCTGCATCCACCAGATGACCTTCCAGAACCGCTTCTTCCCCGCCACGCTGCGCGCGAAGGAACTGATCACCGAGGGCAGGCTTGGCCGCATCTATCACTACCGCGCCGCGTACCTCCACGCCGGCTACGTCGATCCGGCCCGCCCGTTCACCTGGCGGATGGACAAGGCCCAGGGCGGCGGGGCACTCGTCGACCTCGGCAGCCACATCATCGACCTCATGCGCCATCTGCTGGGCGAATTCGAGTCGGTCTGCGCCGCCACCGAGACGTTCGTGAAGCAACGCCCCCTCCCCGGCCAGCCCGGCCGCACGCACGCCGTGGAAGTGGACGACTGGGCCATGCTCACCGTCAAGATGGCCGCCGGATTCCCCGGCACCATCGAGTCCAGCCGGTTCGCCATGGGCGTCAACGACGAGCTCCGATTCGAGATCCACGGCGAGAAGGGCGCACTCCGATTCAACCTCATGGAGCCGAACTGGCTGTATTTCTTCGACAACACCGACCCCGGCGGGAACTACGGCGGCACCAAGGGTTTCAAGCAGATCGAGTGCGTCCAGCGCTACCCCGACGTGCTCCTGCCCACGCCGAAAAACTCCATCGGCTGGCGCGACGCCCACCGCCACTGCCTCTGCAACTTCGTGAAATGCGTGGCCGAGGGCCGACCCGCCTCGCCCGATCTCGCCGACGGCGCCGCCGTCCAACATATCATGGATGCCGCGTATCGCTCGGCGGAGGCGGGAGGATGGGTGAAGGTTGACGATGTCGGGATGAGCGGCGAATGATCGGCAGGCGCCTGCACCCGCTCCCGGGCGGTCGGTGAACACGGGTGCATTGCAGCATGATTGAGCAATGGCCGAGTTCACGCAGACGCTGCCGCTGAAACCAGGGGGGCGTGGATTTTCCAGAAAATTCTTTTCGCGCCTCTTGACAAGAGCCACTTAGCAAACTAGAGCAAACTAAGCAAACTAGGGACAGTCACCATGTTTTCCGTTCTGGGCCCAAAGGTGCGGCTGCGCCGGTGATTGCCTCCGCACGAGCCGCAGTGCGGACGCCCAAGACGCATGCCATCAGCGTAAGGGGCATGCACGCGCAAGTCAACGGTAATCCGGAAACCAAGGACCTCACATGCTCCTCCCACGGCGTCCCACATTCGTCGGTGGTTTGGTTGGCTCCGTTTCGCGTCTGATTGCTCCTTGACTTCCACCCGCAAGCTCGCTATCCTTGATTCCATGCCACGCGTTTCACGGATCGTGATCAGCGGCAATTAGCACCACGTCACGCAGCGCGGCAACAACCGCGAGGACGTGTTCAGTCCTAAGGAATGGCGAACCCACGGCGGTTGTTCGGATTACTCAGGGTTCAAACCCGTTTGTGGCCGGAGATTCGTTCCAGTTCAGTACTACCTTCGACTACTCAGAGTACAGAGGGTCTTTAGCCGCCCCAGACTGCGTCTACGGTTCGCCCGGAAGGTCTGCGGCAGCGACAACCAGCACACATACCTTCCTACTTGAATAGGAGGCTCCATGCGCCAAGCTCTTGCATTCTTGGCCATATTCGCTCCGTTTGTGGGGTGCTTATCGGCTGCTTATCCCGACGACAGGTTTATTCCACGGCAGCCCCGGGGCTCAAAGATATCCGAGGTCGAATGGAACCGCCTTGTTGAGCAGCTCGAAAAGTACCCGATGAAAATCAAGAAGCCTGCGATGAAACAGATTGTCGTTCGCTTCTCCCCAAATGCCGCGGCTTTGTTCTCAGATGCAGGATGGAAGGAGTTCGCAAAGCCCAGGAGGTATGATGAGAACATGTGTGCCTGGCCGCTCATCAACGCCGATGGCAAGCACGTCTCGTTTGGATTGGCCGTGGCGGATGACGCTTATGAACAGCTTTCTCTGACCATCGAGAGCACAGGACGTGTAGTGACAGTCAGGGACTCTACATGGACGGGCAGCGCCTCCTTCCCCATTCCCGGTGCGAGCTTCGTTTTCAACCACGGGAGTGTGCCTAAGGCTCCCAGAAACTAGAGAAACCAGGAGAAACTAGGATGAAGTACAGGCGCTATCCTTCACTCATACTGTTTGCAGGCGCTATGCTTTGGTTCTCAATGCCAACTAGAGGAACGGAAACTTCTGCGAATCAGTTCGCACAGGCTTTCGACAAATCGTATGAGGAAGCGGCAAGCGCGCTCCGTTCCGTTAGCTGGTATGCCGTCTCTCCATACGTTTCGGCAGCCGAACGTCTTGCAGCGATGGCCACGCCAGATGATTTGGCCTTCCTGCAATCCCGATCGCAGCCGCACAACAGGTACAGAGGACTAACCCTCATGACCCTAGCCTGGATTTTTCACGGTCCGCGGCCCGATCTGCCTTCGGAAGCCGGTTTCGCCTTGTTCTTTGACATCCTGAGCTATGAAAAGATGCCCAAACCGGTCCGATGTGTCGCTTGACGGGCCAATGGGCGGCAGAAGG
>DATKYV010000008.1:0-5302 GCA_035528275.1 Terriglobia bacterium
TCCCGGATGGATGCCACGCTCCCGGGCGTTTCAGGCGGGCCGGCAATTCGCGCCGGCATATTGAGAGCGCGTTGCTTGCCGGGAGGGCTTTCTGTATAATCCCCCCAGTTCACTCTAAAACCCTTCCGGGGAGCGTAGCGAATGGCGAGTATGGATCTTACTTTGGCCGTGGCGAAACTCGTGGAGGAGATGCGCAAGGCCGGTGGGCCTCCCTCTGAGGAGGCTCTGAACAAGCTGGCCACGCAAATAGCCGGCGCATTCAAAGCCAAAAGGGACGAGGTTGCCATCCTGCGGCTCTCGTCGAACGGGAAGATGCTTGGCTTCCTGTTTCCCATCAAACTCTCGAAGATCGGATATCTGCCGATTACCACGACGCACTCCCTGGCGATCAAGACCATCCGCGACCGGCGGGGAGAAATTGTCAACAATTTTTCCGTCTACAAGCATCCGACGGTTTTTGAATCGGTGGATTTATCCGAGCAGACGAAGGCCGCGCCGATTCAGAAAATTGTCAGCGCCCCGATGATTGCGGATGGAAAAACCGTGGGAGTAATTCAGGTCTGCCACAAGGGGATAGGAGGGGAGCCCATCGGCCCGGATTTCACGCCGAACGACTTGTCCGAGCTCACCAGCATCGGCAGCATTCTGGGGAAATACCTGACGACGCTTCCCGATGAGGCGCCCGGCAAACACTGACCTCCCGCCCGAGCCCGGAGCGTCTTCCAGGCTCCCATTCTCAGTCGTAGTACTCCAACCCCAAGTGGGTAATGAGCTCCTCGCCGCGCAGGTAGCGCAGCGTGTTCTTGAGCTTCATGAGCTGGATGAACAGATCGTGCTCGGGATAGAGCTTGGGGGCGCACATGGGGCTTTTGAAGTAAAACGACAGCCATTCCTGGATGCCCTTGCGGGCCATTTCCGGGCAGCGCTGGGCCAAGTCCATGAACAAGACAAGGTCGAGGACGAGCGGCGCCGCCAGGATGGAATCGCGGCAGAGGAAGTCGATCTTGATCTGCATGGGGTAACCCAGCCAGCCGAAGATATCGAGATTGTCCCAGCCCTCTTTGTTGTCACCGCGCGGGGGATAATAGTTGATTCGGACTTTGTGGTAGAAATCCTTGTAGAGCTCGGGGTAAAGGTCCGGCTGCAGGATGTACTCCAGCACCGAGAGCTTACTCTCCTCCTTGGTCTTGAAAGACATGGGATCGTCCAGAACCTCGCCGTCGCGGTTCCCCAGGATGTTGGTGGAAAACCATCCGTGCAGGCCCAGCAGGCGGGCCTTCAGACCCGGAGCCAAAATCGTCTTCATCAAGGTCTGCCCGGTCTTGAAATCCTTGCCGCACACGGGCACCTCGTTCTTGAGCGCCATCTCCAGGAGCGCGGGGATATCCGCCGTGAGATTGGGCGCTCCATTGGCGAAGGGAATGCCGAGCTTCAACGCGGCGTAAGCGTAAATCATGCTGGGCGCGATATTGGGGCTGTTTGTGCGGAGTCCTTTTTCGAACGCCACCAGGCTCCGATGCACGGTGCCGGGCCTCTGGAAGACCTCGGTAGAGCCGCACCAGATCATGATCAAGCGCGCCGCGCCGGTCTTCCTCTTGAATCGCCGAATGTCGTCCATGACCTGCTCGGCGAGGTCCATTTTCGTGCGGCCTTTCTTGACGTGCTCGCCGTGCAGGTTCTTCACGAACTTCTGCTCGAACACCGCCCGCCAGGGCCGGATTTTCGCCAGAAAGCTTTTGACCTGATCAAGATGAGACTGCTCCAGCACTCCCGCTTTCAGTGCCGCCTCGTAACAGTTGTCCGCGTACACGTCCCAGCCTCCAAAGACCAGGTCTTTGAGGCCCGCCAGGGGGACGAAATCGCGAATCATGGGCACCCGCCGGTCGGTTCGCCTGCCCAGCCGGATGGTGCCCATCTGGGTGAGCGAGCCGATGGGCCGGGCGATGCGTCGGCGAATGGCTTCAACCCCTGCAATAAAAGTCGTCGCTACTGCGCCCATACCGGGAATCAGCACTCCCAGCTTTCCTTTGGGCTCAGCGATTTGGAGCGGTTCATTAGGCACGTTTTTCAATCCTCCAGGTGTGACATGAGCAATTCGATGACCAGCCAAACCAACAATGGTGGGCCAAATCCCACGGAAATTCAAATGAATTTGTGCCGGGGCAAGTTCTCCAAGGCCGGGCGGGTGAGCCCGTCCTCCTTGCCGGGCGCTGGAGAAGACCTTCAACGAAGGTTCTTACGCGCGGCTCAACCTCTCTGCTATACTGTGCGTCCATCATTGACCTTTAGGCCCTTACTCTATGCCCACAGATCAACCTCGGCTCATCGTTCGGGACTCCTCGGGGAGCGAGCGCGAAGTGGAGATTAACCGCTCGCCTTTTACGCTTGGCCGCCAAAGCGACAACGACCTGGTCCTCCTCGACAATCGCATCTCGCGCAGCCACGCCCGGATCGTTCAGGATGCGGAGGGTTACCGCCTGGAAGATTCGGGAAGCCGTCACGGCACTTTTGTGAACGGCGAGCGGATTACCTCCCACACTCTCGCCAGCGGCGACCAGATCAATCTGGGCGTCGCGGACACTTACCAGCTCTTTTTCGTCACCGAGGCGGCGGTTATCCCGAAACTGCTTGCGGAGTTCCGAAAGGTGTCGGAGAGCCCGGCCCCGCAACTGCAACACCTGGGCATGCTGCTGCAGATGGCCCAGATGCTGCACCGCGCCGCGGGGCTGGATGAGGTCCTGACAGCGCTCGCCGACACGGCGATCCAGCTCTGCGACGCCGAGCGAGGCCTGTTGTTCCTCCGCGACGATTCCGGCGAGCTGCGCCTTCGCCTGGCACGCGGCCGGGGGGGAGTTTTCCTTCCCACCGCCGTTTCCGATTACTCGCGCGTGGTTGTGGAACGGGTGGCCAAGACGGGTCGTGAAGAAGTGATCTTGGAGGATGCGGTGACGGGCCGCAGCACCGGAGAAACGGGAATTATTCAGATGGCGGTGCGCGGCGTGGTCGCCCTGCCGCTCCAGAAACTTCCCGTCACGGAGAGCCTGGGCGACACGATCATTCAGGCGCGGCCTCAGTTGCTGGGCGTGATCTACCTCGACAGCCGCGCCCGGCCCACGGCCCTGACCGGCCTCGACCGTCAGGTGCTTCAGACGCTGGCCGTAGAAGGCGCCACGGTCATCGAGAACGCCCGCCTCTTCCGCATGACCCGCGACCAGGAGCGGCTTCGGCACGAGCTCTCCCTGGCGCGCAACATCCAAAAAAGCCTGTTGCCTCGCGAATTGCCGGGGGGCGACTTCTTCGAGTTGCGGGCTGTCACCATGTCGTCCCAGATGGTGGGTGGCGATTACTACGATGTGATCCATCTTCCCGGCGACCGCGTCGGCATTACCGTGGCCGACGTTTCGGGGAAGGGGCTGCCCGCAGCCATGACCGCCGCGAATTTGCAGGGCGCCTTCGCCGCCGTCGCCGCCGGGGATCCGGAACTTAGCGAGCTCTTTCATCGAATCAACGATTTTCTCTGCGAGCGGACGCCTTCCGAAATGTATGCCACGATGTTCTACGGAGTTCTCGACCGCCAGGGAGTCTTCACCTACGTCAACGGCGGCCATACCATTCCCTTCGTGGGGCAGGCGGACGGCACCGTGACGCGCCTGGGTTCATCCAATTTCCCGCTGGGCTTTTTCCCAGGCATCAAGTTTGAGGTGGCCCGCGTGCAGCTCCAGGTTGGTGACCAGGTGGTGATCTACTCCGACGGTGTGACGGAGGCCAACAACGCATCACATGATCTCTTTGATGAGGACCGCCTGAAAGCGGTGGTGCAGCAGTGCGCCGGCGGGCGGCCGCAAGATGTGTGTGACAGAGTGGTCGCCGCTGTGCAGGAATTCGCCGGCGGCGCGCCGCAAGCCGACGACCTCACGTTGATGGTTCTGCGCTTCGGTCCCGTGGCAACTTAGCCCCGCTTGGCCCGACGGCCCGGCGGATTCTTTCGGTCACTCACTTTGCCGGCCTCGAATAGCCCGCGCAGGATCTCGAGATCCAGCTTCTCAAAACTCTCCACCGCCAGATCGGCTTGAGTCTGGTCGCGCAGCTCGTCGAGCGGGAAAGTGGATGCGATGGCCACGCACGTCATGCCCGCCCGCTTGGCGGCCTCGATGCCCACAAACGAGTCCTCGAACGCCACGCAACCCGGAGGGTCGATCCCCAGTTTTTCGGCGGCCTTGAGGTAGATCTCGGGATGGGGTTTGGGATGGCGGACTTCATCGCCGGTCACCACGTGGCGGAAATTCGGCCCGAAACCCAGCGCCTCGATGATGAATTCCACGTTCTTGACGGTCGCCGATGAGGCGACGGCCATGGGGATGCCGGCCTGATGGCACTTCACGATCAAGGCCTCGAGCCCGGGCAGGGGTCTCACGTGAGGGCGGAACACCTTTCGAAATCTCTCCTCCAATTCCTCCCCGAGCCTTTGCATGTCCGCCTCGCCGAGATCGGATCCGAAGAAGTGACGGAAAGCCGTGTCGTTCCTGTGCCCCAGGATCACGCGGGGGAGATCATCGCGATCGAACGGGATCCCGTGTTCGTCGAGTAGGGCTTCCCACTTCTTCAGGTGGAATGGGTTGCTGTCAACCAGGACGCCATCCATGTCGAAAATGGCGGCGGCGGGCATGGAATTGAGAGAGGTCATCGCGCTCCTATTCAATCTGCGCTGGCACCAGGGCTTCTCAGCGCGCGCCAGGTGGTAAGCGGGTCCGCGTTTGGCGTGAGGATCAATCCTGGCCCCTTGGCCGTACAAAGCCCGCTCCATCATAGCCTATCGGTGGCATTCTCAGCGAGGCAAGGGCCGCAGCGAAGCCAGTAATTTCTTGGGAGGATAGGTGTTCAGGACGCCTTTCTTTTCCATCCAGCCGCGACGCGCGGTCAGCACCCCGAAGCGCATGAAATGCAGGTGATCGGGATGGTGGGCGTCAGTTGAAATGATGATTCTCATCCCCCGGTCGCCAACCAGCTTCACCAGGCGGTCGCTCAGATCCAAGCGCTCGGGATTCCCGTTGAGTTCCAGAATTACGCCAGCCTTCCAGGCGGCTTCGAAGACCCGCTCGTGGTCGAACTTGAATGAATCCCGTTTCAGGATGTGCCGGCCCGTTGGATGGCCGAGGATTCTCACGTAGGGATTCTCGAGCGCCTTGAGCAGCCGCGCTGTCATCTCTTCCGCCGGCATGGTCATGCGGGAGTGGACGCTCGCCAGCACGATGTCGAATTGGCGCAACAGTTCGTCGGGGTAATCCAGCTTCCCATCGCCGAG
>DATKYV010000009.1:0-3642 GCA_035528275.1 Terriglobia bacterium
CCGGCCTGCGGCTCGGTCAGGGCAAACGCCGCCAGACGCTTGCCGGCGGCGATGTCGGGTAGCCAGCGCTGCTTCTGTTCTTCACTGCCGGAGAGGATGATCGGGATCGCGCCCAGCGCCGAGCCGGCAAAGCTCAGCGCGATTCCGCCGCAAGCGCGCGAAAGTTCCTCGGTCACGATCACCATGTTCATGATCGGCGTGCCGTCGGTGAGGCCGCCGTACTTCTCATCCACATAAACCCGGAACAGGTCGGTTTCCGCCAGGACCTTGACAACCGGCCAGGGGAATATCCCCTCGCGGTCGTATTCCGCGGCGATCGGGCGGATCTCCTTCTCGGCTATCTCGCGGGCGAGCCCCTGGATGGCCCTTTGATATTCCGTGAGTCCGTAGTCCATCATCGCTTGAACTCCTTCGTGAAGAATGTGCTTGGGCGCCGCAGTGGATTCTGAGGACGCATCTCAAGATGATTGAGAATTCGCCCGCCGTCCCGAAGGCGGCTCGTCACGCCGCCGATTGCAGCGTATGGCCGGGCGCAGCCTGGTCTTCCGGCAACTCGCTCCACAGGGACGGCCGCACCAGCCAAACCTCACCGTCCTTCATCACAAACCGGCAATAATCCTCGAGGTCGCCGGGGCGGAATGAGCTGACATCGACTTCACCCTCGAGTGAGGCGGCGGGATTCGCGACCTCGCGCAAGGTCACAAGAAGATCCAAAACGCTCGAGTTGACGTCGCGGAGGGAAATCTCCACTTGGCCCCCCTCAACACGGGTCTCAAGCTCGCCCTCCGGATAAAGCCCAGTGGACCGCTCGGCGGCCGCCCAGATCTTGTCCGTGGCCTCGGGCGCACCTCTGAACTTCACCTTCCCATTCAGGCGCTGGTAGGCCTCGAAGACTACCGGGACACGTTCACCGCCGTAGGGATGCCATCGCGCTCGGGAATAGTCGGGGCGCGCCCAGGAGACGCCCAAAGACCCTCCGGATGAGACCTTGAGTCGGACATATTGTCCACTCTCCTCATCCAGACAGTAAAGCGCTCCACCCGGAACGGCCGCTCGCTCGTCCTCGGTAAGCCTTCCCAGGAAGTCCAGCAACTCCCCGCCGACATTGGGAAGGATCGGCGTGTCGGAAGGCTGAACGTGCCGGACGACCAACGAGGGCGGATTCCCGGCAAACTCGAGCCAAGTCGCATCCACCGCCTCCAGTCCTTTGCGCGTTTCCTCAGTAAGCTCCCCAAGATTGATTCGCCCTACGCAGCCCAGGTGAGTGCGCATTGCCCCAGCCCTCCTCTCGGTGAGTGACAAAGTATCCGAAAAGGTCCTCTCATACGGACAAGTTGTGCATTTTGGGTTCCGAACACGGAGGGGTTTTGGAACTTATCGTAACCACTGCGGGATAACGGCTAAATCGTGTAAAGACAACTAGTCCGAATCCCCGCCTCAAACCGAAACACCTGGACTTGAAGATTGACCCGATCTGGCGACCAGGGGTTCGCCCGCAGGCTAGTGATTTCCCGCAGCTTGTGGGGCAGCGGTTTGGGTGACTACCGGAGCCGGGGCGGGAACGGGCTCCTCGGGCATGATAATCCAGGCGACCAGATAGGCGATTCCCCCCCACCCGCCGAAGAAGATCAGCATGATCCAGAGCAATCGCACCAGCGTCACATCCAAATCCAGGTACTCCGCGAAACCGGCGCAGACGCCGGCGATCTTTTTGTCGGTTCTCGACCGAGCCAGTTTCTTCTGTGGCATTTGTACTGGGACGGACATCGCCGCGCCGCAGTGACAGCAGAAGTTCACTCGCTGCGAGTATTCCCTTCCGCACTGGGGGCAAAACATGGCTGTACCCTCCCCTTCTTTGAGTGGCCTTTCTATTCTTGAATACGCTCCTGACATTGCAAAAGTTTCCCAAATCGCCGCTCAACCCGTCCAAAGCCGGGGGGCGACGCGGGTCCCGGGTCGGTTTGGCAACCCTCCTCTCCGGTTTTGGCGTACAATGCGCGGGTCTAAGCCAACTGAATCCTCGCATGGCGGAGGGGAGACCGGCCTCTCCCCCGGAGGAATGTAACGAATGAGCTGGCGAACCCGTGAGCCTACAAAGGTTTTTGCGCGCGGGGCATCGCTGCGCCGCCGGGTAGCATACAGCCTGGCAATCGTCCGACTAATTCTCGTTCCCGTCATCCTGCTCTCCATCTACTACCTGTTCGCGATAAGCCGCATTGTGGACCGTATTGTGAGTGTGGATGCCCCGGTAGCAACCCTGGCGCAGCGAGCCTATCAGGATATGAATGAAGCGCGTCGTTCCGAGCGGGATTATTTGCTGCTCCACGACCCGGCGGATGTGGAGGAGAACCGCCAGGCCCTGGCGCGACTGGAACAGATCGTGGTCACCTGCGTCAATCTCCAGCCCGAAGAGGGCAAGGCGATCGAAGAAATCCAGTATGAGGTGGGGGTTTATCGCGACCGATTTGAAGGCATCGCCGGCCGCATGGGGAAACCCATCGAGGCGCCACGCGAACGCCTCCAACAGGTTGTCCGGGCGTACTCGAAAGACTTGAACGAGCTCCTGACCCACGCCAATAGCTACAGCCGCGGGAAACTCGTGGAAGAGCTCCGCAACCGGGTCGGGTCGTTTGACGCGCAGATTACCGCCACCATCGAAGCCGAGGATCCCACCCTGCACCGAATCACCAGCGATCTGCGCCAGTCGAGCAACAAAATCCTGCAGCTTACCTCCGAGCTCGAAAGACGGAGCTGGGAGCGCGTGCAGCGGAACCACGAGGAGGCGCGAAAGCTGGTCCGCCGGGCGGAATGGGTGCTGATTATCGTATCGGGTCTCACCCTCCTGCTGAGCGTTTGGGTGAGCTTCGTATTGCCGCGCGCCGTGGTAAAGCCGCTCATCGACCTGAAGGCCGCGGTCGACCGCGCCGTGGGCGGCAATTACGAAATCGAGTTTGACGTTCAGGGAAAGGGCGAAGCTGTTCAGCTTGCCAACAGCGTCCGCAACCTCATCGCTCATGTCCGAGAGAAAAAGGACAACTCCGGCAAGGCGGATCCGCCCTCAAGCCCAACGTCCCCCTGGTAACCGGACAGGAAGGAGTTGAGCGGATCGTCACTGGATGTTCGGCGCAAAATGCGATAGTCTTTTCCTGCTAAGGAGACACCCCATGAAGGGAAAACCTGAAGTCATTGAGCTGTTGTCGAAGGCGCTGAAGGAAGAACTGGGCGCGTTGAACCAGTACATTCTCCACGCGGAGATGCAGGACAACTGGGGATATAAGCGCTTGCATAAGCAAACCAAGTCACAAGCCATCGGGGAGATGAAACACGCCGAAGCACTCATCGAGCGAATTCTGTTCCTGGAAGGAATGCCCAACTTGGCGGACCTGCCGAAATTGAAAATCGGCAAGGACGTTAAGGAGCAGCTCGAAAACGACCTGGCGCTGGAGAAAGGCGCCGTGGCCGATTACAACGCCGCCGTCGCCGCCGCCCGCAAGGCGGGCGACAATGCCTCCGCGGACCTGCTCGACAAGCTGCTTCACGATGAGGAAGGGCACGTCGATCAATTGGAGACACAGCTCGGCCTCATCGAGCAGTTGGGTCTGGAAAACTACCTCGCCCAGCAAATCCAAGAATAGGCGAAGG
>DATKYV010000010.1:0-52077 GCA_035528275.1 Terriglobia bacterium
CTCCGAAAGTCCCAGCTCCCAGGGAATGCCGGCGTGCCGGATGGAGGAGACGGGTGAGGCGCCGGTGCCGCCGTCATACCCGCTGATGAGGATGACGTCGGCGTGTGCCTTCGCCACTCCCGCCGCCACCGTGCCCACGCCGGACTCCGCCACGAGTTTTACGGAGATTCGCGCCCGCGAGTTGGCATTCTTCAGGTCGTAAATCAGCTGCGCGAGATCCTCGATGGAGTAGATGTCGTGGTGGGGCGGTGGTGAGATGAGCTGCACGCCGGGGATCGAGAACCGAATCCGCGCCACCACTTCATCCACCTTGTGGCCGGGCAACTGGCCGCCTTCACCGGGCTTGGCGCCCTGGGCGATCTTGATCTGCAGTTCATCGGCGTTGACCAGGTAGTTCGTGGTGACGCCGAAACGTGCCGAAGCCACCTGCTTCACCGCGCTGCGGCGCAGGTTGCCGCCGGCGTCGGGGAGGAACCGCGCCTCGTCCTCGCCGCCCTCGCCCGTGTTCGATTTGCCGCCGATGCGGTTCATGGCGATGGCCAGCGTCTCGTGCGCCTCCCGGCTGATCGAGCCGAATGACATGGCGCCGGTGGCAAAGCGCTTGACGATCTCGGAGGCGGGTTCCACTTCTTCCAGCTGAACCGGCGATCCGGCGGGGTGGAATTCCAGCAGGCCGCGCAGGGTCTGAAGGTCGCGGTTCTGCTGGTTGACAAGATTCGAGAATTCCCGGAACGACTCGAACTTCTGCTGCCGCACGGCGTGCTGGAGCTTGCTGATGGTCTGCGGATTCAGCAGGTGCCGCTCGCCGCGCACGCGGAACTGGTAGTCGCCGCCGATGTGAAGCTCGGTGTCCGACTCCGTCGGCGGCTGCATCGCGAATTCGTGCTTCATCATGGCTTCGCGAGCCAGCACGTCCAATCCCACGCCCTCGATGCGCGAGGGCGTGCCCGCGAAGTATCGCTCCACCACCGCGCGGTTCAGCCCGATGACTTCGAAGATCTGAGCCCCGAAATAGCTCTGCAGGGTCGAGATGCCCATCTTCGAGAAGACTTTGAGCAGGCCCTTGTCCACCGCCTTCCGGTAATTCTTCAGGACCTTGTCGAAGGTGTAGTCGGGCGGGAACTGGCCGCGCGCGTGCAGGTCTTCGAGTGTCTCGATGGCGAGATAGGGATTGACCGCGCTGGCACCATAGCCGATGAGCAGGGCGAAGTGCATCACCTCGCGCGGCTCGCCCGACTCCACGATGAGCGCCACTTGGTTGCGCGTCTTTTCGCGGATCAGGTGGTTGTGAACGGCCGAGACGGCCAGCAAGCTGGGAAGGGGCGCGTTGTTCTGGTCGATGCCCCGGTCGGAAAGAATCAGTATGGTGTAGCCCGACTTGATGGCGAGCGAGGCCTGCCGGCAGAGTTCCTCGACCGCCTTCTCCATCTCCGCGGCTCCGTCCACGCGGCACAGCATCGGCAAGGTGGTGGCGAGGAAATCGCCGCGGCTGACGCGTCGCAGCTTCTCGAGGTTCCAATTCGTCATGATGGGATGAGTGATCTTGAACGTGTGGCAGTGCTGCGGTGTCTCATCCAGGATGTTGCCTTCCGAACCGATGTAGCTGTTCAGCGACATCACCAGGTCTTCGCGGATCGGGTCGATGGCCGGATTGGTGACCTGGGCGAACATCTGCTTGAAGTAGTTGAAGAGCATTTGCGGCTTGTCGGAAAGGCACGCCAGCGGAGTGTCGATACCCATGGACCCGACGGGCTCCTGGCCGTTCAGCGCCATGGGGATCATGACGTGCCGGAGATCCTCGTCCGAATAGCCGAAGGCGCGCTGGCGCATCAGGATGGTGCGATGGTCGGTGGGCTGCACGCGCGGTGGGTCCGGCAACTGCTTCATGCGGATCTGGTTCTCCTTCACCCACTGGGCGTAAGGCCGGCGTGCGGCGAGCTCGCGCTTCACTTCTTCATCGGGGATGATGCGTCCCCGCGAGGTGTCGACCAGGAACATGCGGCCGGGTGCCAGGCGGCCCTTGAGGACGATCTCCTCCGGGTTGATGGGCAAGACCCCGGTCTCCGAGGCCAGGATCGCCAGGCCGTTCTTGGTCACCCAGTAGCGCCCCGGCCGGAGTCCGTTACGGTCCAACTTGGCTCCGATCACTTGCCCGTCGGTAAAGCAGACGGCGGCGGGGCCGTCCCAAGGTTCCATCAGTGAGGCGTGATACTCGTAGAACGCCTTGACGTCCTCGGGCATCGTGGGGTCGTTTTCCCAAGCGGTCGGGATCAGCATCTCCATCACGTGCGGCAAGCTGCGGCCGGCGAGCATGAGCAGTTCAACAGCATTGTCGAGGCTGGCAGAGTCGCTCCCGCCCGGCGTGATGATCGGCTCGAGTTTCTTGATGTCGTCGCCAAACAGCGGTGAGGCGAGCACCGACGTCCGCGCGTGCATCCAGTTGATGTTGCCGCGCAGCGTGTTGATCTCGCCGTTGTGGCAGATGTAGCGATACGGGTGCGCCAAGTGCCAGGTGGGGAAAGTGTTGGTGGAAAAGCGCTGGTGGACCAAACAAATCGCGCTTCGCACTTCGGGGTCCGAGAGTTCTCGGTAGAAGTCCGCGATTTGGGGCGCGAGCAGCAAGCCCTTGTAAACGATGGTGCGCGAGGAGAGCGAGGAGATGTAGAAGAAACCCTTCTCTCGGAGATCGGATTTGGAGATTTCGGTTTCCGCGCGCTTGCGAATGACGTAGAGCTTACGCTCCAGCGCGCCGGAATCCATGCCGTAAGCCCCGCGAATGAAGACCTGTTCGATGTAAGGTTGCGTGCTGCGCGCCAGGCGGCCGATGGCGTTGCCATCGATGGGGATGTCGCGCCAACCGAGGACGGTCAAGCCCTCCTCGCGCACGATCTCTTCGACGATCCCCTCGCAGGTCATGCGTTCGTGTTTCTCGACCGGGAGGAACACCATGCCCACGCCGTATTGGCCGGGAGAAGGCAGCGAGAAACCCAGCGGCCTGCACTCGGCCTCGAAAAAGGCGTGGGGGATCTGGATCAGCACGCCCGCGCCGTCGCCCGTCTCGGGGTCGCACCCGCAGGCGCCCCGATGCGTGAGGTTCACCAGGATCTGGATGCCCTTCTGGATGATGTCGTGGGACTTGCGGCCCTCGATGCTGGCTACAAAGCCGATCCCGCACGCGTCGTGTTCGAAGCGTGGATCGTAAAGGCCCTGGACTGGTGGCAGACCATGCTGCAACGGACTATCTCCTGTGACCGTCTGACTCGCAGAAGCCAAGCTCCCGGAACGGACACCGCTGCCTTCGCTTACACCCTTGATGGCGGCAGCTTTAACTGATTGTCTCCAAATGCTCGAGGCAGGTGAAATCAGAAATATTTATCCCGGGGATAAATCCGACGAAGGGGCACCAACGCATTACTGGCTCGCGAGGTCAAGAAGGGCGAGCAAACCCTCACCTTGCGCAACGACGAGGGCATACCGCTGTGGTCGAGGAGCCGCTGGCGGTAAGAACCCAGGGTGGCTTGGGTCTGGCAGGGGAGGACGGCATGTGGTCCTCCCCTTTGTTTTGCCCGTGCGCGTCGTCGCCCGCAAACGGCGGTCCGTCGAATTTCTGCTTGACTTCATTATGAGCATATGCTCATAATGCATCTGTTGCGGGAAGCGAGTAGACATGCCCAGACCACCCCTTTGCCGCCGCATAGCTCAAAACCCTGGTGCCAACTACTTCAAACCGCGAGGCATTCCTCTCCACGAGCTCGAAGAAGTCGTGCTGGCCGTTGACGAACTGGAGGCATTGCGCCTGGCGGACCAAGAGGGGATGTATCAGGATCAAGCGGCGGAGCTGATGAAGATCTCGAGGCCCACCTTTGGCCGGATCGTTGAGACCGCGCGCCGCAAGGTGGCCGAAGCCTTGGTGGAGGGCAAAGCCTTGAGGATTGAGGGAGGGAATTTCGAAATGGCAGACTTGCGGAGTTTCCAGTGCAGCGAGTGCGGTCAGACGTGGCAAGTGGCGTTTGGGACGGGTCGGCCGACGGAGTGCTCGGACTGCCACAGCCGCAAGATTCACCGTGCCGCCGGGGGTCGCGGTGGGGCGCGGCCCGCGCGCAAATCCCCAGGGAGGAAACGCATGAAAATCGCGGTGGCTACATCCGACGGCATTCATATTTCGCCGCATTTCGGCCGCAGTTCGCATTTCCTGGTTTTCAGCGTCGAGGAGGGAAGAATCCTCGGCAAGGAACTGCGGAGCAACACTTTCACTGCCCACGCCCGGGGCGAATGCCACGGCGACGGGCAACACGATCACGGCGCGCACAGCCACGCCTTAATCGTACAGGCGCTTAGCGACTGCGGAGCCGTCCTCTGCTACGGCATGGGATGGCGGGCCGCGGAAGCACTGGGCCAGGCGGGGATCCAGCCCTACCTTCTGAGAGAGCAAGCCACTCCGGAACGGGCCGTCGCCTTGCTCCTCGACGGCAAGTTGCAGCCGGCGAGTCAAGATTTCTGCCGACAGCATGAGTGAAGGGCGCGCCGGTCAGGAGGTGGACCAAGGATTCTCGGACGCCCGTGCAGGTGCTCACCCATTCAGTTGAGGTGAGTTCTTATCTCGAAGCGATGCAATTCGGCGCGTTGGACTACATGGACAAGCCCGCCAGCGCAAACGAGGTCCTGAAGCTGGTGGCCGCACGTGTTCGCAGCCGGAACTAGACCATCCGGCAGGTGCCGCTATGCCGAAACTAGCGTGGGTGGTGATCTTCAGCTTGCTGGGCAGTCTGGGGGTGGTTTTGGGAGCGGGGGTGCTGCTGCTTTCTGTGGCGGAAAGACGCCGGCGCTTGCTTCCCAGCCTCGTCAGTTACGCAGTAGGGACGTTGCTCGGGGCTGCTTTTCTGGGGATGCTTCCGCGAGCACTTGAAGGGGGGCGTGTTAGCGCGGTGCTCTCAACCACGCTTTTCGGTGTCGTCCTGTTTTTCATTCTGGAGAAATGGGTTCTGTGGCGGCACTGTCATCAGGCCGAGTGCGATATCCACTCTTCGGCCGGGCCGCTGATTCTGGCCGGGGACGCGTTTCACAACTTTGTGGACGGGTTTGCGATTGCAGCTGCCTTTCTGGCCTCGGTTCCACTAGGGATATCCACTTCCTTGGCGGTGATTGCCCACGAGATTCCTCAGGAACTCGGGGATTTCGCCATCCTGCTGGACAGTGGCTATGGCCGAAGTCGCGCGCTCGTCTACAATCTGCTTTCCAGCGCAACGACCCTGCCGGGAGCATTGATTGCCTATTTCGCGCTTTCAGCGCTGAGCAGGACTATCCCTTACGTCCTGGCCATTTCCGCCGCCAGCTTTATCTATATTGCCGCCGCCGACTTGATTCCTGGTCTTCACCGCGAGATGAGTCCCCACTCCGGCCTGCGGCAGATGGTGTTACTGCTGGCCGGGATCGTCACCATCCTGCTCCTGCGAATGGTTGATATAAGTTAGAAGGGGGAAAGGGACGTGCCGCCGCGGCGAGTCCCGAGGGTCTCTCTTTCTCCAAAAAAGGACCAGAGCAAGAGAATCCCGCTGCGGCCCGCGGGTCCCTCCGGGGTTATGCCGCCGTGGCCACGCGAAAGTCCGGAAAAATCTTCACCTGGGCCGTGATCGAGTTTGTGATCAAGCACTTCTTGTGGGCGCTTTCGATGATTTCGCGGGCCTTGGAAACGTCATCTTGTGACTTCACCACGATGTGTGGGTGAAGGAGGATTTCGGTGAAACGGTAACTGCCTTCCTGGAATTCCAACACACCTTCGGCGTCCGATTCGTAAGCGGCAACGGCCAGGCCCTTGTTCTCCGCGAAGGCCGCGAAGGTCATCAGCGTGCACACATTGACGGAGGCCACGAACATGTCTTCCGGAGTCCAGATTCCCGCCTCGCCCCTGAATTCCGGGGGACTCGAAACCTCCACATCAGGCTTGCCCGACGAACAAATCACACCGCGCCGTCCTGATTTCCAGCGCACTTCGCTCTCAAATCGAAAGACCTTATACGTTTTCTTGGCTTCCATGGAATCCTCCGGCGGCCGAGGTGAGGTTAGCCTGATAACGCAAAATGGCCCCCACATCAAGAAGAGATGCCCGGAGACGCGCTGGCGTTACGGGCATCGGCGCGGAGGCGACGCATCGCCTGGCGGAACTCTTCCTTGCTGGGAAACGAGATGGCCTTCTCATGGCAAAGCTGGGCGCAACTATCGCAGCCCGGAACGCATCGGTAAGGATGGGCCACAACCGGACGCCCGGAGTTTCGATCCCACTCGAAGACCTCCGCAGGGCAAAAGTTGAGGCATTTCAGGTCTGAAAGACAGATGGAGTAGTCGATTTTCGGGAACCAAGGGAGTTTTTCCCTGAGATGTTCCGAGTTTTCCATCAGCGTGAACCTCCGTTCTTTCCTTCCTCGTGCCAATCGCGCAACCCCCACCGACGAGTCGACCGCCGGCGGGCACAACCTCCGCTCATGCTGCCTTTGGGCCGGGCGTCTTCTTTACCACGTCATCCCGTCGAACGCCCTCGGCCAAGAACGACCGGTAAAGCTCTTCGAGGGATTTTGCATAGACCGCCTCGAAGCCGGGCTCAATATAGTTGCCCGCCGCCCGCACCCCGGAAATGAGTCGCTCCTCCAAACCTGGTTGCCCGGGCCGCCAGCCCTCGCGGTAAACGTCCTCGAGCAGTTGGTCCAGGCCCGTCAATCCCGCCTTCGAAGTGCCGATTTTGATGATTCGGACGCCGCGATTGCCGCAGCAAGACCGACCCATGGTGCCCTTCCCGACGGCGCTGGATTCCAGTCTCCCTCCGCTGGCGCCGTCAGGAATGTGACGGCTCCGAGCAGTCTCCTGTCATGAGAAGACACCGAATATGTAGGCCAGCGAGAAGTAGATTCCGACCAAGACGAAGATCCCTCCCGTGACGCGGCGGGCCCACTTTTCTATTTGCGTCAACTTATTGAACGCCTTGCCGACCCACTGTGCGCCCAGGCCGATGAGGATGGCGAAGGCGAAGACCGGCAGACCCGTCCCGATGCCGTAAAGTGAAGGCAACGTCACGCTGGAGCCCGTATTGAGGGCGAGCGGAATCAGGCTGCCGAAAAACAGCGCTGCCGAGACCGGGCAGAACGCCAGCGCGAAAATCATCCCCAGCGGCAGGCTCCCCCACACGCCCGCCGACTCCGCCCAACGCTGGAGCCTCTCTCCTCCGACCGAAGTCGAGAAGCGCAGCGGGATCACATCCAGGAGGATGAGGCCCACCAGGAGCAGGAGTGGTCCCAGGACCTTGTTCATATACGTCTGAAGAAACATCGCCACTTCCGGAATAGAAAGCAGACTGGCCACCAGCAGGGCGCTGAGGATGAGATAGGTGAGCGTTCGCCCGAGGGTGTAGAGAATCCCTGTGGCCAGAACGCGGCGGGCGCTTCCCACCCCGCGGGCAATGAAGGAAATCGCCGCCACGTTGGTGGCCAGCGGGCAGGGACTGATGGAAGTGAGGATGCCCAGCCAGAGCGCCGTCGCTGCTGCGAGAACGATTCCTTCGCTCATGACGCCTCCAGGTAGGACCGCACTTCATCCTGGACGTAGCGCTGGAAGGCGTCCTTGCGGTTGACCAGTTCCCAGACGCGGCGCAGGTTCTTCCACTCCGTCTGCTTGCCGTCCTTGAGCTTCACGACGATGACCGACTTGGTGAAGAGCTGGTAGTCGCCGACGAAATGGCGGTTCGCCCGTTCTTCAATGTTCACCACGCGCCATTCCAATTCTCCGCTCTTCAGTGCGCCGGCGAAACCCTGTTCAAGGGCTTCCCCGGAAAGAGCCTCGATCTTCCGACACGTGCTGCATCGGGCGTTGGTATGAAAGTAGTACGCAATGACTTTGGGGGAGGACGACTGATGTTCCGCTGGTAGGGCAGGGGGCGAATCGGCCTCCGCGGCGCGGGGAGTCTCGCGGATGACCATGACCGCGACCAGCGTTGCCAGAGAGAGCAGCAACGAGACCTTGACGATAAATTGCGTTTTCACCAGATTCCCTCCTCCGTTTGATGCACTCCTGGATGGGGCTCAAATCTGCGAGCAACCGCAGCCGAGACCCGGGCCAAAGGCCGTCGCCTCGGATTCGAGGATCTTCTTAACCTCGCCGACCGACGGAACTTGTCCTTGGATCTTGACTTCTCCGTCCACGGCGAGCGCCGGAGTCCGCATCACGCCGTAGCGGAGGATGACGCCGATGTCCGAGATCTTTTCGAGCTTGTACTCCAGCCCTAATCCCTGCGCCGCCGCCTTGACGTTCGCGGCTAACTTCTGGCAATTGGGGCAGCCCGGGCCCAGGATGTCCAGTCTCATGGGAATCATCTGCTCCTCCTCGTGGTGCTCAATACCTGGCGGTACGAGGAGGCTCAGCCCTCGTGCTCTTCTGCCGCCGGCCCGACCACGGCCGCCTGAGCCCCGGCCTCCTGGCGCAACTGTCGCAACCCAGCACGCAATTGTTCGGTTGCGAGACGACGACCCGCGCCGTCTCTTCTTCCCAGGCGAAGACGCCGCTCTTGCAGAAGTCCAGGCAATCCTGGTCGGCGATGCAGGTGTCGTAATTGATGGTGGGGAACCAGTGGATTTTTCCCGCGGAATCGTCACGCTCGACATAACAGGTCCTTTCGGTCCGTCTCCGCGCCAGTCGCCGGCGCTCAGGCCGCGGGCGCGGCGGAGGCGAGCTTCTTGGATTCCTTCTTGCGGATAAGGGCCTCGACCGCTTCTTTCAACCGAGCTAGGATGCCGTCGTTGTTGGTGCCGCGGATATCCAGCGGGACGAATCGGCTTTCGGGAAACTCGGTTTTGCGCATCACCTTCTTAAACAACTTGAACTGAGCTTCCGGGGCGCAGGCGCCGCCCACCACGTAGGCTTCCGGGTCGGGGGCACACTCCCGCATGATGTCGGCGACGAGTTCGTTCCCGCCCTGGCCGCAGAGCTGTGGGTGAACAATGGTGTAGTCGACGTCCAATTCAGACTCCACCTGGAAGGGCAGTGTATTCATGTCAGTGTTTTTGAATGACGGGCAGAGCCCCTTACAGTTGCAGAGCAGAATCTTGATCTTCATGGTGATCCTCTTCGGGAACTGGATTCCTTCCTCTTTCCCGTGCTTGAACCGCTAGGCGGCCCGGGCGTCGCCGTTTTCTTCCCCTTGCCCCTCATCGCTCGCCGGCGACGCGCTGTCGGTTGGGCTTGTCACGATCTGCAATCCCAGCGACTTGAGCCTCCCTGAACTTTCCAGGGTGTTCAGCAGCTCCAAGTCAGCCCGAAAGGTTTCGGACGATGGCAGCACTTCGCGCAAAAACGCGCGGAGGGCTTGGATTGCCGGTGAGTCAGGAGCCAGCGAGTAACAGACACGCGGGCCTTCACGCTGATCTTTCACCAAGCCAACGCGGCGCAGATAAGCTAAGTGGCGGGAAATGAACGGCTGAGACAAGCCGAGGACTGACTGCAGGTCACAAACGCAACTGCTCCGCTCGGACAATATGTTCACAATTCGGAGCCGATTGGCGTCTGCCAACGCCCTGAACAGCTTCGCCATTTGCGTCATATCGCTCTCCGCATATATGGCTAAGCATATGAGGTGCCAACTTCTCCCAATCAATGCGACCGTGGCCCGTCCTTGTCTGATGCCTTGGGACTCACCGCAGGGGAGGGCTGAACCGGTTCCATCGAGGCTTTGGCCGCCGCTGGTTGTGCGTGGTCTCGCCCAGACGTCGGTCTCTGCTGCGCGGGAAGTGAGGGCTCTGAGGAACCCGTTTTCCCCCCATTGCCAGGGCGATAAATACTTGCCGTTTTTGAACTCTTATTGTATATGCTTATAGACGCATATAGTCGCGAGGTGTTCATGTCGGAGCTGGAAGGCTACTTTCGAGGATTGGCGGACACTACCCGTCTGCGAATTGTCAACCTACTCTTTTGGGGGGAGCTGTGCGGTTGTGACATTCAGCTTGTGCTGGAAACCTCGCAGCCCAACGTTTCGCGGCACCTGGTCTATTTGAAGCACGCGGGGTTGGTACAGGATCGGCGAGAGGGCTACCGCGTCTTTTACAAATTGGCCGAGCCGGGCACCAAGACAACCAGGGAACTTTTCGAGTTTCTCCGGGTAGCCTTCAAACGTGACCGCAAGCTCCGCAACGACCTGCGAGTGTTGAAGGAGGCGATCAGGGAGGGAGCCTGCACGATTCAGCAGACTCATCCGTTCCCCAGATATACAGATAGCCCGCCGGCAGGTCGGCCCTCGGAGAGCACTTGAACAATGAATCTGGGGTCGAGTCACTGTTGGCCCGTTGCGCGCATAGGGGCCCAGTGGAAGCGGAAAGGAGAAGGAATTCCGCATGATTGAAGCAAACCTGGCAACTGAAAACTTTGTGGTGCGGGCAATGAAGAGGTTTCAGAACTTCAAGATGCTCCCCGTATTCGTGCTTGTTAGTATGGCCATAGGGATTGGCATCGGCAAGCTCTACGGGATATCGAACTTTTCGCTCACCCCGCCCATTGACGCCATCAAGTCGATCTTCCGAGGGACCTACGTATTCAACTTGCCCAATTCCTTGGCTTTGGGTGTAGTCGTCGGACTTTTTCTGATGATCTACCCGGCCATGGCGAACATACGGTTTGGTGACTTCGGCAAGGCGGTAAAATCACCCAAGCAGCTGCTCGTCGTTTTGCTTCTTAACTTCCTGGTGGCCCCTTTCTGGATGTATCTCCTGGCTACCATGTTCTTCCCGAAGGGTAGCGATTTCCATACGGCCCTGGTCCTCTACGGGCTGGCCCCGTGCATCGCCATGGTGATTGTGTTCACGTTTCTTGCGCTGGGCAACAACGCTCTGGCGGTAGTGCTCGTGGCCATGAACTCGATTATGCAAATGATCCTCATCCCGATCTACGCAAAATGGCTGCTGGGCTCGGTTGATTTCAGTGTTGCCGTGGTGGCGGAGAGCGTCGTGCTGTACCTGGGTCTGCCGCTCGTGGCCGGATTCCTGACACGGCGCTGGGGGGTTGCCCGCTACGGCGAGGCGGGCTTCGGAAAGGTGAAGACCGTCCTGGATACTCTTTCCATTCTGGGCCTGCTTTTCACGCTTGTTGTCATGTTCGCTCTGAAGGGTGACCTCATTCTGGGCAGGCCGCAAATCATCCTGCACCTGGCGGCCCCGATGGCGATCTTCTTTTGGACGATGTTTCTGCTGGCTTATCTTGCCGGCTGGAAGCTGCGCTTCGGTTACGAGGATTCGGTGGCCGTGGGATTTAACTCGACCGGGCGCGACTTTGAGATTGCCATTGCGATTGCGATTACCGCGTTCAATCCGACCGTTGCACTGGCGACGGTTGTTGGTCCCCTGATTGAGGTTCCGGTGATGCTGGTTCTCGTCTGGTTTGCCCGCAAGACGCGCAGGGCGTTTTTTGGCACTGCACCAGGGGACAGGCCTTCCGCAGTCGGCAACAAACCAACCGAGGCGTATGAGAAGGTGATCCAGTGAAGAGCGAACCCGATTGCTACGGACAGATGCTCCCTTCGTTGCGGACGCCAATTCTCAACCGGCCCGAGAGCGGCAAAGTGTTTGGCTATCGCGCTGACTATTCTGGAATGGTTGCCAAGGATCGCTTCGTGTCAGTGGACCGCGTTGCCTGGAAGCTGTGTGTTGCGTGCCCCGAGTTAGAAACATGCTATCGGTTGTCCTGCGGCAGGCTTCTGTTGGTCTTGAGGACTCTGCCGCAATCTGCGTACGGGTCGTGATGGGCCGGATCAAGAAGGCGTCGGGCACAGACCTTTGGGCCCCGATCGTCCCTTCGAACGCGGGGCACGTGATCCTGTGTTGAGGGTTCTCATGCTCTGCACCGGCGATTCTGCGCGCAGCCATACGGTAGAAGGTGTCCTTCGGTCCTTTTCCCGAGGGCAGTGGGTGGTTGAAAGCGCGGGGATCACCAGTCCCGTATCAACCCTATCGCAGTAGCGCGTAAGACTCCTGGCGTAAGTCGCCCGGTCCGAGTCTATTCGCGCGCCATCTTGTTGTAATGGACCAGCAGGCTGCTTTCCTCGGTTTTTCCCAGAGCTTCAAGGGCAACGATTTGATAGGCGCTGGCGGAGATTTCAGTCCGCCTGTAAATGCCCGGCTCCATCTTGCCGGTCACGTGCCCCTGGTCTTGGAGGAGAAACTTCTGGGCTTCTTCCGGAGAGGGCACTCCGCCATTCTTCCGCCAGGGTGGTGTTGTGTAATGGCCACTGCGACTTTGGGCCTCAACCACGTAAGAGCGGAGGAGCTTGGGCCAGTATTTCCGAAAGAGCTCGGCGTTGGAGAAAACGTCGCTCCAAACCAATTCTCCGTCAATGGCCACCACCACGCCCACAGCGTCCCGCCCGCGAAGCTGGTCGCGAAGTTCGCGTTCGTAGTCGGACTCAATCGAAGTGGCGATTTCGTCCCAGTCCCGACGGGCGCGTGGACTAGCCAGGACTTCCGCGTAGTCCGCAGTGGGCGCAGCCGCTTCCGCCGCCACAGCGGAGCGTGACACAGAGTTCCACACTCCCTGCTGGCTCTTGTAGACCTGGGCCTGCTTGCGGATCTCGGGATGGGCCATCAGCTTGGCGGAGCCGAAGCCGCCGCCTCCGGCTGACCAGCGCCCGTGCTCGACGCAGAAGACGGTCAGGGGGAGCGGGTCGCTTTTGGGCGGGACAACGAGGTCGGCGCCGATGACCCGGTTTTGCTTTCCGCCGGAAACCACTTCGCCAGCCAGGAGGATGAGCGGCTGTGAGGATTCATTGATTAGAACGAGCTCGTTGACGCTCGCTCCACCACGCGGCTCAATTGGAACTGGTCCCGGCCAACGCTCTCGAGTACGGCGGCGCATCATAGCGGGCTCGATCTGGCCGCGCTCCACAATCCTGACGACGCCCGATGCCAGGCCATCGTCGAGCGTGAGGAATCCCGAGGTATCCCCCTTGAGCGCCGACGCCACGGGGAAGATGCTCAGGTTGCCGCGCGTAATCGGCTTCAAAACCCGCCAACTTTCTCGAAACTGTTGGACGTCGGAATCCCCTTGAATCTTGGGGGACGGAGGGCGTCGCATCTCCGCCACAAGCGGAGCCACCAGCACGAGCGATGCGATCACAGACAGGCGCTTCCAGCTCTTATTCATGGCATGCCTCCCGGGCCGACAGCTTCGCGTAATAGTGCCCATCGGCCTTTTACGCCTTTTGAACGCACCAGGCTGCGAGTCTTGCAGGGAATATCTTTGCTGGCATCCGAATAAAGGGTTGAAGGGGGTAAGGCGGGCTTCAATTCTTCTGCAAGAAGGGGTAGGCTGAGCGTTCCAGGAGGCAGAGAAGGAAACAATGAATCTGGAGGTTGAATCATGTTAACCCGGCCCAAAGCGTTTTGCCTGAGCCTGACCGCCGCGCTACTTCTTGCCAGCCCTCTCCTGGCTGAGACCACTGCGACGTCGACGCAGGAAGACCAGAAGGAAGTTGCCGTCACCGTCTACAATTCAAACATCGCGCTAATACGCGATGTCCGCCTGCTGAATATTCCCACCGGCGAGGTCCATTTGCGATTCATGGACATCGCCGCGAAGGTGAATCCCGCCACCGTGCACATTGTTTCGCTCACCGCGCCCAAGGATTTGCAGGTCCTCGAGCAGAATTACGAGTACGACCTGTTGAACCCACAGAGGCTGCTCGAGAAATATGTGGGCAGGGAACTGACGCTGGTGCGTCTGGTGACGGAAAACAATTCAACGAGGGAAGTCCCCGTCAAAGCCACCCTGCTGGCGTACAACCAGGGGCCGGTGTGGCAGGTCGGGAATGACATCATCACCGGCATGGGCGCCGACCGCTACATCTTTCCCGACGTGCCGGAGAATCTCTACAGCAAGCCGACGTTGGTCTGGCTGCTCGAAAACAAGCGCGGGGGCGAGCAAAGAGTGGAAGCTTCCTATCTGACCAACGATCTGAACTGGAATGCCGACTACGTGCTCACCGTCGCCGCCGACCAGAAGGCCGCCGACCTGAACGGCTGGGTCACCATCGTGAACAAGAGCGGCACGGCGTTTGAGAACGCGCAGCTTCAGCTCGTGGCGGGCGAGGTGCATCGTGTTTACGAGGCACGGATTCAGCGTAAGGCGATGGCCATGGAAGCCGTTGGAGCCGCTGCTCAGCAGTTCGGCGAAGAGGCGCTCTCCGAGTATCATCTTTATACGCTCGACCGCCGAACGACGCTTCATGACAACGAGACCAAACAGATCAGCCTGCTCGGTGCGACCGGCATCGGCATTGAAAAACATTTCGTGGTTGACGGGCAGGAGTACTACTACCGTAATCCGCAGCGGCCCGGCCAGCCCATCAAAGACCCCGTCAAGGTCTTTATCAAATTCAAAAACTCGAAGGAGAATTCGCTGGGGATGCCGCTGCCGGCAGGAACGGTGCGCGTTTATCAGGGCGATTCCAAGGGGCGGGTGCAATTCATCGGCGAGGACCGCATCGATCACACGCCCAAGGACGAAACGCTGGACCTTCACATCGGCAACGCCTTTGACGTGGTGTCGGAGCGCAAGCAGACGGACTACGAGAAAATCGCCTCCAACGTCTATGAAATGGAGTTTGAGATCACCCTGCGCAACCACAAGCCGGACCCGATCACCGTGGAGGTCAACGAACCTCTGCGCGGCGACTGGACGATGCTCTCTTCGAGCTTCAAGTACGAAAAGACCGCGGCGTTTGCCGCCCGCTTCAACGTTCCGGTGGCTGCGGACGGCGAATCGGTGTTGAAGTATCGTGTACGTGTCCGCTGGTAGAAAACTGCGCCTGGGGTGATTTCTTGCAATGTGCGCTGGTGCTTCGGCCGGAGTGATTCGAATTCGCCCCGCCAATCCCGACGACGCGGAGCGAATCGCAGCGCTCGCCACGCAACTCGGATATCCTTCAACTCCGGCGCAGGTTGCCTCGCGCCTGGAGCGCCTGCTGCGCGACGACGAACATGCGATTTTCGTCGCCGCGCAATCCGCCCTCGTCGTCGGATGGGTTCACGTTTTTGAGAAGCACCTCTTGGAGAGCGAGCCGGAAGCCGAAATCGGCGGGCTGGTGGTGGATGAGAACCATCGCCGTGCCGGTGCCGGGAAGCTCCTTATGGAGCGCGCAGAGGAGTGGGCTCGATCAAGAGGTCTGAAATCGGTTTACCTGCGCTCCAACGTCATTCGAAAAGAAGCCCACGCTTTCTACGAAAAGCTTGGCTACCATGTAAGTCAAAACCCAGACGGCGTTTCGCAAGACGTTGTAATTGCGGCTCGACCTAAACAATCAGCATACAGTCGCCGTAGCTGTAGAAGCGGTAGCGTTCTTTGACCGCGTGCTGATAGGAACGGAGCGTAAAGTCCCGGCCCGCGAAGGCACAGACCAGCATGAGAAGGGTAGATCGTGGCAGGTGAAAATTGGTGAGCAGCGCACCCGTGACCCGGAACTCGAATCCAGGATAGATGAATAGATTCGTTTCGCCGCGGCCGGGAGCGATCCGGCCGGCATGTTCGCTTGCCGCGTGCTCCAGCGTGCGGACGCTCGTTGTGCCAACGGCGACGACCCGGCGACCCTCATCAAGCGCGCGGTTGATGGCTTTCGCCGCCGTGTCGGATATCTCAAATCGTTCCGATTCCATTTTGTGTTCTTCGACACGCTCCATCCGTACCGGCTGGAAAGTTCCCAGCCCCACGTGGAGGGTGATCTCGCAAGCCTCCACACCGCGGGCGCGCAGGCTTTCAAAGGCTCGCTCCGTGAAATGAAAACCCGCCGTCGGGGCGGCCACCGCGCCCCGGACTTTTGCGTAAACGGTCTGGTAGGTTTCGCGGTCCGCCGCTTCATCGGGGCGGTGGATGTAGGGCGGCAGAGGGACGTGACCCAGGCGATCGATGGCATCCTCGATGCTGCCCTCGCGCGCTGCCAGCCGAACGCGGCGCACACCGTACTCACCACGGCTCAGCACCTCGGCTTCCAGTTCTCCCTTGCCGAACACCAGCGCTTCACCCACGCGCACTTTGCGTCCGGGATGCACGAGTCCCTGCCAGATATCCTCGCTCTCCTGGCGAGTCAGCATGAGTTCGACTTCGGCGGTGAGGAACTCGCGGAGGGCGGGATTGTGCTTGCCGATCTGCTGCGCGCCTTTTCCACGCCGCCGGCCGAGGAGCCGCGCGGGAAATACTTTGGTGTCGTTGAATACCAAGAGGTCGCCGGGCCGGAGGATTTGGGGGAGGTCGAGAAATCTCCGGTCCTCGAATCGTTGCGCGGCGCGGTCGACGAGCATCATCCGCGAGGCATCGCGTTCGGCGAGAGGCCGTGAAGCGATTAACTCGGACGGGAGCGGATAGTCGAATTCGGCAAGAAGCATCCTGGAGCGATTGTAGCAATGAAGCCGGCTCGTTGTCCGCAGCGGCGACGGTGCTCCCAAAGCGGACGGCGCCGCTTGTGGTAGAGTAGGTGCATGGAATTGCCCGCCGTCACCATCACCTCGCGAGGCATCGACCGCATTCTCTCCGGCCACCTTTGGATATATCGCAGCGACCTGGCTGATGAATCGGGCGCCGAGGCGGGAGCCATCGTCCGCCTCGTCGACCACAAGGGGCGTTACTGGGGCCAGGCGCTTTACAGCAGCACGTCGCAGATCGCCTTGCGCCTTCTCACTCGCGAGGAACGGCCGTTCAGCCGCGCCTTCCTGGCCGAGCGCATCGCCGCCGCGGCGTTGTTTCGCGAGCAGGTTGTGGATGGGGCGCGCGCTTTTCGGCTTGTCGCCGGCGAGGGCGATCTGCTGCCCAGTCTCATCATCGATCGCTACGGCGAATGCTTTGTTATCCAAACCCTCAGCCAGGGAATGGACCGACTGAAGCCCTTGGTTGTCGAAATCCTCCAGGAGCGGTTCGAGCCGCTCTCCATCATCGAGCGCAATGACGCGGGCGTGCGCGCGCTGGAGGGTTTGCCCGAGCAGAAAGGACATTTGGCGGGCGAACCGGTTGATAAGGTCGTCGTGGAAGTCGGCGGCGTCAAGCTCTGCTACGATCTGATGGCGGGGCAGAAGACCGGCGGCTTCCTTGACCAACGCGAGAACCGCGTGGCGGCGCGAAAGTATGCGCGCGGCCGGCTCCTCGATTGCTTCACTTATTCCGGAGCTTTCGCGCTCGAGTTGGCCCGGCAATGCGATTCCGTTCTCGGCGTGGAGATGTCCGCCGAAGCATTGAAGCTCGCCGAGCGCAATCGGGAGCTCAACGCTGCGAAGAACGTCGAGTGGAAGGAAGCCAACTGCTTCGACTTCCTGAAAGCCGCCGACCAGGATGGCCTGCGCTTTGACACCGTGGTGCTTGATCCCCCGGCCTTCGCGCGCCAGAAAGCGAACGTCGACTCGGCGCTGCGCGGCTACAAGGAACTGAATCTCCGAGCCTTCAAAATCCTGAATCCCGGCGGATACCTCGTCACCTGTTCGTGCTCGTTCCACATCAGCGAGGCCGACCTTCTGGAAGTTGTCGCCAGCGCGGCGCTGGACGCTCACCGCACGGTCGCTGTGGTGGAGAGGCGGACGCAATCGCGCGACCACCCCATCCTGTTGACCGTCCCCGAAACTCACTACCTGAAGTGCCTGATCCTCCGGATTCTGTGATCGCGGCCGGCGACGGTGATGCGGTCGCCATTCCGTGCCTGCCGCGACACGACACTTGAAGAGTGGAAGTGATACGGGCTAAAGTTCTCGAAGATGCGCATTCGTGCCTTCCTGCTTCTGGCGATGGTGGCGGCTTGGGGCGAGTTGCAGGCTGCTCCGGGCACGGAAATACTCAAGTTTTTGATATCCGTCGAACAGCAAACCCTCACCTTACCCTATGCCCTCCGTGCAACGCTGCATCTGCATAATTCCGGCCAGGCGGCGGTCTGGCTCTATCGTCCCGTCCGCGAACCGACGGGCAACGGCTCGGCGCTCGAGGTCCGGCTTGCTCCTGCCGATGAGGCGGCTGCGGCAACTCCCGGACGCGGAGTCGTATTCGAGCGCGCCGGGTTTCCACGCCCCCGCCTGGTGCGGATCGACCCGGGGGATGATTACGAGGAAAAGACAACGCTCAAAATCGTGCCGGCTCGGGCGGGAACCAACGGAGAGGGCGAAGCGGTTTGGGGTCGCTATCGATTGACGGCGGTCTACAGCGCCCGGTACTCCAACGCCGCGACGCTGGAACGAATTCTCGGCGTCGATCTCTGGGAGGGCGAAGTCACGAGCAATACCGTTGAGATCGAAGTCCAGCCGCCCGCGGGAAAGGGCAGGATATCCGGCCGGGTCAGGACCAAAGAGTCGCAAAGCCTCATCGGTGCGGTGGTATCGCTCAGCGACGAGCAGGAGCGCCTTGTCGATCAGACGCGAACCGATCTCGAAGGCCAGTATGAGTTCCAGAAACTTCCTTGGGGCGTTTACTGGGTTGTGGTCCGACGGAGGGACTACCCCGAAGACACCGTCCAGTTCCGTCACATCGGCCTCGACGAACAGGAACCCGAGGGCGCCATGGATTTTCTCATTTTGCCCCGCGAAATCTATGAAGCCCGGGAACTTTTGCACAAACCCGTGCTCTTTCGCATCACGGACCGCGAAGGACGCCCGCTGGATAAGGTCCGACTCGAAATCGTCTGGTCGAGCGGCAGGGTTCTGGAATCTATCAAGGAGGATGTGGCGGATGACGGCACGGCCGCCCTGCAACTTCTTCCCGGACGCAACTACGTGACCCTCAAACGCAGCGGCTGCCGGAAGCAAGAGCAGCGCGTCGACGTCGCCGAGGGAGACGGGATCGACGGGTTCATCCTTCATTACGATTGCAGCGCAGAATGAAGGTCCGAATCAGCAGCGGCCAGGAACGGGCCGAAGAAGGATTCCGGGCGCTTGTCGATGCAGCGGGATTTCGCGTGACGCCCACCCCGCAGAGCGGGGCGGGCATGGCGGGTGGCGGATCCACGGCTTTGCCGGGACAGGTCTATCGCGCTTTCTGCGATGTGTGCGATGGAGCGAATTATCCTTTGGGGCTATCCTGTCCCGCAGTTACCCTCAGCGACATCAAATGCCTTTTCAACTCCTCAGCGCCCAAACCTTTTAGGGAAGTCCTGTCCGGCGCCCAGTGTTCCCAGTCACCGTCGCCGTACATGAAGAGCGTGCCGTGTTGGGGATGGGAGTAGAGAATGGTCTCGCCGTCAACGTCTCCTTTGGAGAAACCGAACTCGACGGCAACCTCGTGACGCCCGCCGAAAGCGATGTCGTGCGCTACGCGATTCCATCCCGGGGCTTCCAGCCGTTTGAGCTCATCCAGACCTTCGACGCCGAGCTCTTCGGCGCGCTTCATTGCGTCCTGGAGAGCCCTCAACGCTTCCGCCAGATCTGCTGCCCGGTTTTCCTTCTCGGCCACTTCACCCTCGCCAGCCCGCGGAGGAAAAAGCCTTCCAGCGATGTTCGCTTCCTCTGTCAGTAGAAATTGTACGTCTTCGGATTCACCACTTCGGGAAACGGCATATCGCCGAGGTGGTAGCGTTCGGGCGTGTAGTCGCGTTTGGAATTCCACACCGCGTCCCACTCGATGACCTTGCCGCTGTAAGCCGCCTCCCTTCCCATGATGGCCGTCAGGGTGGACTCGGCGACGTTTCGCGCCTCATTGAGCGGCTTGCCGGCGCGAATGCTCTCAATCAGGTCGCGATGCTCGGCTTCAAGGCCGTCGGGTGTTTCGCCCTCGTAGCGCCACTCCTTATCGCCGGCGATGGTGTCCTTGCAGTTGCTGGTTCCTTTTCTCCCCAGCACCTCCACCCCAACGCGATCCGTGCCGTTGTCGATCTGGCGGTTCTGGCTGAAGAGCCGTGTGCCGTTCGCATACTCATACTCGATGGCAAAGTGGTCGTAGATGTTGCCGAACTCGTCGCTGGTGCGGCTGATGCGGCCGCCCATTCCATAGGCGCGCACTGGATGCTCGCCCATGATCCAGTTGACCTGGTCCAGGTTGTGGATGTGTTGCTCGACGATGCAATCGCCGGAGAGCCAAGTGAAATAATTCCAGTCCCGCAATTGCCATTCGGCGTCGCCCCAGCCCGGCTGACGAGGAATGGTCCACAGCTCGCCGATGTTGAAGTAGGCGCGAACTTCAAGGATCTCGCCAATGGCGCCGTCCCGAAGGCGCTTGACGGTCTCCATGATTTCCCGCGAGTGGCGTCGCACAGTGCCGGCCAGGAAGCCGAGCCCTTTTTTCTTGGCCATCTCGCCGGATTCGATCACCGACCGCGCGCCGGGAGCGTCCACCGCCACCGGCTTCTCCGCAAACACATGCTTGCCTGCTTCCACGGCGGCGCGGATTTCCCGGGGACGAAATTGCGGCGGGCTGGCCAGAACCACGTAGTTGACCTCGGGAAGACCGAGAACCTTCTCGTACGCATCGAAGCCCACAAAACAGTTGCGCGCGCTGACCTCGTTGCCCACCAATTTGAGCTGCCCCCGGCAATGATCCAGCCGGTCCTGGAACAGATCGGCCAGCGCAACTATTTCCACGTCGGTGGCCTTGGCGCGCGAGCCCGGCGCGGCGTTCTCCGTGTGATATCCGCTGCGTGGCGGTGGATAGATAACGTCGGTCGGAGCCAGGAGGAGATTCAGCGCTGCTCCTGTTCCGCGTCCTCCACAGCCGATGACGCCCACCCGGATTTTCCGGTCGTCCGGCGCGCCGCGGCCGGCGCCGGCGAAGAGGAATTGAGCCGCCGCCGCGGCCCCAACCGCCGAAGAGCTTATGAACTGCCGGCGCGAAACACCGATCCCTGATTTCTTCGTATTTGCCATGATTTCCACCTCCGGGGCATTCGATATGAAGTTCAGATTTCACCGAACTCGGTCCCAGATTCTACACCTCTCAGCGAGAGTCGGTGGCAATATCCAGCCGAGGCGGAAGGTCATCGGACGGCGGGATTGAGGACGCCTCAAATCGCACGCGTGGCATAATGGCCGGCTTGGGAAAATCATAAGGCGGGAATAGAACAGATGGAGTTTCAAAGATGACGGACGGGTTCAGACTCATGTGCGTTCTGGCGCATCCCGATGACGAGTCGCTGGGGACGGGCGGGACACTCGCGAAATATGCCAGTGAAGGCGTGGAGACTTATCTCGTCACGGCGACGCGCGGCGAGCGCGGGCGGTTTGGTGACGCGAAGGAATCACCGGGCTTGGAAATGGTGGGCAAGGTCCGCGAGGCCGAGTTGCGCGCCGCGGCCCAAGAACTGGGCGTTCGGGAAGTCAACCTCCTGGACTACATTGACGGCGAGCTCGACCGCGCGAATCCGGTGGAAGCTGTGGCCAAGATTGTTTCCCATCTGCGGCGGGTGAAGCCCCACGTGGTCATCACGTTTGGGCCGGAGGGAGCCTATGGGCATCCCGATCATATTGCCATCTGCCAGTTCACGACCGCCGCCGTGGTGTGTGCTGCCGATTCCACCTATGAATGTCAGGGAAGCGACGGGGCCCGCCAGGCGGCGCATCGCGTCTCAAAGCTCTATTACATGGCCTGGCCGCCGGGCAAGTGGGCGGCGTATCAAGCGGCGTTGAAGGATTTGAAGTCGAAGGTGGATGGCGTCGAGCGGCGCGCAACACCCTGGCCCGATTGGGCGCTCACCACGCTGATTGATACCAGCGCTCACTGGGCGAGGGTTTGGCGAGCCGTTTCCTGCCACAAGACGCAGATGGCCATTTACCGCAATCTGGAACACCTGCCCGCCGAACATCATCAGGCTCTCTGGGGCTCGCAAGAATTCTACCGCGTTTTCAGCCTGGTCAACGGCGGCCGGAATCGCGAGGCGGATTTGTTCGAAGGAATGCGTCGGCTGGCGGATGCTTGAACACAAGAGGCTGGGGACGGGATGACGGGGACTTTGCAGGTCTGCCTATACGGACCTCTCGACCCGCAAGAATTACCACAAGCGGGAATGCAGAGATCACCTGCTGCGACCGGCCATTGCCCCTTAGTTCGGGGGAAGGGGGGACGCGGCATCCGTCTTGACCTGTCCCGTCAAGGGACCTTCAACCGCCACTTCCCTGCGCGTTAAATGGGGAAACAGCGGCGTCACCATGAAGGGCATCTTCTCCCGCGCACTGAGCGGCGCAGCGGGTTTGCTCTTCATCATTTCCACGCGACCGTTCCAGGGGTCAACTTTGAGCCGGGTGCCGAGCGGGAAAGCGGCAATTTGATCGATCTGGCGCGGCTGTAATTCCGGGGCGACGCTCTTCAGCTCCACCATGCGGTGATTGTGCCCGTTCTCGGCCAGACGATTTCCCATGTGGGCGCCGAACATCTGCTTGAGGAGGGGAGCCTCATCGGCCATAGCGCGCAGGAACAATCCGGCGGTGCTCAACTTGTTTCTGTAGGGCGAGTTTTGCAGAAGCTCGAGAGCCTTGGTGTCAGCGGCGGACTCCTGTTGCGGGTCGCGCTCGAAATCCAAAGCGCCCACGATGTCCTCGTCGTCAATCAAAAGACGATCGTTGAAGGCGTAGCGTGTGTCCGTCACATGGCCCAGAACAAGGTGGGCGAGCTCGTGGGCGAGGACCGTGGCGAGAGTGGCCTCGTCGGGCAGGACGTCTATGAGCCCCCGGCTGATAACGATGGTGTGGCCCACCGTGAAGGACTCGAAAGGCAGGGTCAACATGACGCGGCAGCGGATGGGTGGCAGGTCGTCGAGCTTGTTAGTCACCATCAGATTGTTGACGACGGTATCGAGCACTTTGTCGACTTCGCCGGGGGGCGCAATCAGACGCGCCTTTTCCAGCCGCTCGAGGACGTTGTTTTCCGCTTCGGTCTCCCATCCTCGCTGGCTCGCCAGCGGGGAGAGGTCCTCTCCTTCGCTGCTATCGCGCACCGGCGCCGGCGCTTCCACGAGGATGCGGGTGAGTTCGTCTTCACGAGCTGTGGTGCTCAAGTCATACCCCCAAAAACGTGTCTGCGCCCGGAACGACGTGGCCCGGGAGTTCACGCTAAGGAAGGTGGGGGGAGTCATGCCCGACTCTTCGAAATAGATGATCACCGGCAGCCACACCCCGGGCTGCAAATTCTGCCGCCAGCTGTCGAAATGATAGTACACGTGGAATCTGGGCGGCCTGGTGCGGACGCCCTTGAAGCGTACGATGGTGTAATCGCGGTCCTCCACCCAGATTCGTCCTTTGAACCGTCCGGAGCCCGAACCCTGGCGAGGAATCAGGTCGAACACCAGGCAGCGGACGTCGCCCAGGAACTCGCTTCGGACAAACTGAAAATGATAGTCCTGGCGATCGAGTCCCTTGGGATCGATCACGACCGCCTCCACAAAGCTGTCCAAGTTGTAGTGAAACTTGAACGGGCGGGTCAAAGCTTTGGCCAGAAAGCGAGGAAGGAAGTTGAATCGTGAGTGCGACTGGGGGAGGAACGACTGCGATTCGACGCGCTTGTCGAGTTCCAGTCGCCCCAGGTAGTAAAGGTCGTTGACGGGCACAGAGCCCAGTTCCTGGTCAGGCCGAACGAACTGGAGATAAGTCTCAACGCGCGGGCGGTACTTCGAGAGAGTCAGGATGACCTCGTCTTCCCGCGCGATGATGCGGTCCTCTACCTGGCGCACCACTTCGGATTCTTCCTTGGGCGGTTGAGCTTCTTTGGGCGCGCTCCGGCCCGGAGCGGGAAAGAGAACGAGCCCCGCCAACAGCCACGCGATGAGAACGAACCGTGAATTCTTCATAGGGTTACCTTGGTCCTTTGGCTTTCTAGCCTGCCAGTTGAAAAACCACCCGTAAGGTGGCCGGGAAATCCACGGGCTCTCCGTCCCGCTGCGCCGGTCTAAAATGAATCTGCTCGGCGGCGCGCCACGCCGATTCGTCCAGGCCGTGCCCCAGCCCCTGCACCACACGCAGGACACGCAGTTTTCCCGAGGCTGTGAAGACGACGGCCAGAACAACTTCGCCCTGCACGCCGAGTTTCCGCGCCTCCTCAGTGAACTGGGGATTGGGCTTGGAAAGAATCTCCACCGGAACTTGTGCCGGCTGTTCGGATGCAGACGTTTTCGCGGAGGGCTTTGGGGCGACGGGTTTGACATCGAAACCACCCGCCCGCACGCCGCTGCGGCCGGAGCCTCCGCCTCCGCCGTTGCCTCCACCTCCGACGGCAACGCCGTTGCCGAAACCGGCGCTGGCGACAGTTCCTCGAGCGCCCCGAGTTCCACCCGTGCCGTTCCCGTAGCCCTCCCCTTCAGGCAAATCGAACGATCCCAGCTTGGCGACATTGCCGAAACTGCCTCCTTGCGCGTCACCGGGCAGGCCGTTGGGGCTTCCAAAACCTCCGGTCTGGACCTTCTCCGCAGGCAGGTTCAGTGTTGCCGCCGCCGAACTTCCTCCGAAAACTCCCGTCCGGACAGGAGTGAGCAGTGGCCTGGGTCCTGCCACTACAGACGGGAGCGCCGGGTGCGTCGCCTCCGGAACTGCCATCGGGGTCGGAACGGGGGGAGGAACCTGACTCGCAATCTTGGGAGGTTCGGGATTCGGGGAGCGATCGGGCAGCCGCGTCAACGGAAACTGAATCTGCTCTCGCTGGGGATTGGGAGCCTCCAGGACTGGCCTGGGTTTTGGCAGCCGCGGCACACGGACTTCTTCCGGCCTTGGCGGTTTAATGAGTTCGATATACACAGGCGCTTTACTGAGAAACGGCTGCATTTCACTGGGAATGATGATTCCCGCCGCGAGAATGCATACAAGAGCCAGTACCTGCGTTCCGACTCCGATCCCGAACGAGGCCCAGCGACGCACCCGCTGCTGCGGAGTGTCTTCAAGCGTCGAAAAGATGCGAACAGCCCCACCCGGCACGCGCTTCTCCAACGAGCAATCCCCCGCCCTGAGGGGAACAGATCCAATTGATCCGAACTTAGCGGCTTCCCTGTGGTAGCCATTCTAGCCGGCGGCCCGAAGGCTGTCAACCGCGCAAGAACCTTGGCTGAAGTTCAGCCCGGCCGTTCCGACAGAATGTCCTGGATGAGGTGTTCTTTCGCCTGAAGAATAGCGGCTGGATTGGGTCGTCGTTTCCCTCTGATGTGGTCTTTTCGGGAGATCCGCCGGAGCCGCGACTCATGGCGTCCATCGCCCCCGTTGGGGCGACCCGGGACGTCCTCGAGGATGTCAGGCCTACGAGTCTGCTGTTTCCCCAGTGATGCGTCTGCGGTTGAAGGCTCGAAGTCTCGGCTTGGGGGATAGTCCTAGTTGTTAGTGTTCAGGTGCAGAAACTCGGCGAGCAGCTTCTTGCCCTGCTCGGCGAGATGGGAATGTCGCTGGATGGCCATGGCATACTTTCGAAAGGTGGCGCTTTCGAGGTCACTGGGGTCTGAGAGGTCGAGCGGAGGAGCCGTGCGCTGGCGTTCTTTTTCCGCGGCTTCGACTTTGTCCACCCACTCCAACCATTGGCTCCAGACCATCGTGGTGTTACTCATTGTTTCGGGCTCCTCTCTGTAACGTCTTCTCAGCGACTATGGGCACCGCGGTCGGTTGCTGAGAGTCCTCGCCGACCCTTTCGAGCAATTGGAGGAGGAGCAGCATGCCCAGGGCCATCAGCACTCCCCAACCTGTCATCATCTGTCCGCTTTCGAAAGCCATCGCGGTTGCCCTCGTCGTGCAAGGCGGATTCGGAACGCCCTCTTTACCGTACGGCGCCAATGTTAGGGGAAACGACCCATCCGCACAAGAGTACGGAAGTACCCCCGTCTTTGGCCCCTTCGTGCCAATGACTTCCGCGGGGAGCCGGCATATGATGGCATCGTGATTCACAGGGTCTTACAACACGCATTGACGGAATGGGAAGCGTTGAAGAGCGCGCCGATCGCGGTCGTCTTCGTGATCCTGATCGCCTTTCTCGTCGCTTATGCGGTCGTCAGATGGTTTTACTCGGCGCAGTTGCATGAGGTGAGAGAACGGCTGGCGGGAATGGACGAAAGACTGGCTGCCAAAGACGTGCAACTGGCCGAGTACCGCCAGCGGCTCCACCTGGCTGCCTCGGAACGATTCAGCTGCTCGGGACTCTCGAACGCCGATCTTAAGGGAAGCGCTCTGAACTGGGTCAACCAGCTGCGCGAATCCCTGGTCCTCGACGACGAGGAAGCACCGGCGGTTTCTTGTGATCAGTTGAAGGCGGATGCCATTGTCCTGAGAGATGAATTGCTGTCACGTTTGCCGTCGTATGCCCGCGATGACCGGTGGTTTTCCTTCTATGAACGCATCGAGGATACGGCGGGAATGGCCGTGGTGGCAGAAGACCTGGAGCGCCTGGCGGACAGCCTTTCCGGATAGGCGCCGAACGCGCTCGGACTCCTTACGTTTCTTCGTTCTCCCCACGCGCAAATCATTCGCTGCGCGAACCACCAGGCGTCTTGAAGTGGAGTTTTGGGTGAAGAATGATTACTGCGTAGGCTTCTTTCCTGACCCGGTCAGGAGTTTGAAGTCGCCCTTAATGGTTCCCCAGGCGAGTTCCACATACTCATTGATGGCCCTTTCGGCCTTGCCAAGGCCATCCGAGGTCGGACAAAGATCCGCCGGCCCGAGGTTCTTGTGAGCGGTAGACCAGTAGCCGGCTGGCGCGGCGATGGGGTCTGCTCCCACCTTCTTGAACATGGATATGGCCTTCGCCATATGCGAGGCGGAAGTAACCAGAATGAATGGGTCTTTCCCGACGATCATGCTGACGAGTTGAGCCTGTTCCTCGCCGCCCTCGGCTTTGGTTTCGAGAATCATATCCTGGCGCCGCACTCCCAGCCCCTGCCCGGCTACCGCCATATACTCGGCCATCGGGTAAGTGTCGCGCCCGGGACCCCCGGATAGAATGAGCTTTCGTCCGCCGAGTTGCTTGTAGAGCCTGATGCCTTCAACAAGCCGAACCAGCGAGTCTTCACGGGCTTGGTTGGACATGCGAATTTGCGGATCGGAAATTTCGGACGCACCCAGCACCACGATGTACTTCGTGCCCCGCACTTGGCGGCTGGTCTCGGGATCGGTAGGCAGAACAAGCCTCGGGTATTGGTGCTCGAGCGGGCGGAGCAGTATGTTCGAAAAGGCCGGGTTCCCCAAGAGGAGAAGAATCGCCACTCCCATGAAGACCACGAATTTCCCAGCCGCCTGCTTTTTCGTGCAGCAGAGGAGGAAAAGACCTGTGAGAAGGATTGCGGTACAGAACGGAACGGGAAGAAGCAGAATGGACATCAGTTTCTCCAGCGTAAGCATCGTCTCCTCTTTTCAGCGGCGCCTATGCCGCGCGCTGGACCCCTCCGACCCAGAGACTGCGGGCGCCCATTCTGGATAATTACCGCTTGTCGGCCCGAAGGGCGCTCGAAACAGGCCGCGCGGCACGTAACGTTAACTGGCGATTTGAAACTTGGAGGCAAGCGCCAGGAAGACTGAGTTGACTTGCTCAGCCACCGTTCCCATCGCGGCAGCCGCTCCGAGTGCAATCGCCGCCGCAATAAACGCGTATTCGACCAAATCTTGGCCGCTATCCTCGGAGTGAAGCGCACGCAGGACTATTCGAATCCGCCCAAGTTCGTTTCGCATGTTTTTCCTCCGTGCCCAAGGGTAGCTCGCCGGGGGCGCCTCTCCAATGGCACGGAAGTACTAAAGTCTCGACACACGAAGGAGATAGGGGCCGGCAGTGCGATGGCGGGTCTGGCGGCTGGGAGTTGGCTTATGACCCGGGATCAAGGTTCCTATCCGAAGCCGCCCTGGCGCCATTCGCATGCGATAAGTGGTTTATATGCAATAAAGTAGAAACAACAGCGGACAAGACCGAAAAATCGTGTGCCACGAGGGTCTTGTGACTTCTGCCTGAGAATGTTAGCCTTTGCCTGCCAGGCTCGCTCGGAACACAGAGGTCACTGTGGGTGTAGCGAACATCCGTGGAAGCATGCGCGTTCCGTTGGAGCTGCCCGTTCAGGTCCGCTGGAGGGCTACCGGCGGCCGCACGCAACGGGCGGAAGGGAAGACGAGCAATATCAGCGGCAACGGGCTGTTCATGGCGATTCCCAGGCGTCTGAGGCCCGGGGCCCGAATCGCTTTCACTATCATGTTGCCGGCTGAAATCGTCAAGATCCCTATCAAGCTCATCTGCCGCGGGCGCGTGGTGAGGCATCACAGGTCCAACAACCTTAAGGGTGTGGCAGCAATCATCGACGATTACAAGCTCCTCCCCGTGAAGCCCAGGCGTCGGGTCAGGAAATAAGCCAGAAGCTTCCATCGTCGGCGGATGAGAGAGACTACCTGGTGCCGAAAAGGGCCTCTCTCACTCTCAGATCGGAAAGGCTCCCTGTCTTTAGCCGGGCGGGGAGCGAGCAGGAGGTACCCAAATGGGACGCGTCGCCTTGGCCGTTTTCCTGTTGAGCGCCGCATTTATGGTGGGGGAGCCGACGGAGGCTGTTCTGGCTTCCGGGTCCTACCAGGTGGTTCATGGCTGGCCCAAACTGCCCGACGGGTTCGCTTTTGGACAAGTCTCAGGGGTGGGGGTGGATTCGCACAACCACGTCTTCGTTTTTCACCGAGGCGACCACCCCATCATGTGCATTGACGGCGCGACGGGAGAAATCATCAAGTCCTGGGGCGACGGCGTCTTTGAAACTCCCCATGGCCTCGCCGTAGATGGCAAAGACAACGTGTGGGTTACCGACCTTGGCCTTCACCAGGTCTTCAAGTTCAGCCACGACGGCGAACTATTGATGACCCTGGGAGAGAAGGGCGTTCCCGGACTCGATGGCACCCACTTCAACAAGCCCACCGACGTGGCGATTACCCCCAGTGGAGAGTTCTACGTTTCGGACGGATACGAAAACAGTCGCGTGGCGAAGTTTTCGGCGCAGGGGAAGTTCCTTTTCGACTGGGGAACGAAAGGCGACCAGCCCGGCGAGTTTGACCTCCCTCATGGTATCGCGCTCGACCGCCAGGGTCACGTTTACGTCGCCGACCGCACGAATTCCCGCGTTCAGGTTTTTGATGGAAACGGGAAATTCCTTGCTGAATGGAAAAGCGCGGAGATCGGTCGTCCGTGGGATGTCGCGGTGGGACCGGACGGCATCGCCTACGTCATGGACGGCGGCGACATGAACCCCAAGCCTCCCGACCGCGGCCGCGTGGTGAAAGTCGACTTGCAGGGAAAGGTCCTGGATGAGTTTGGTTCCTTTGGAAGCTACGACGGGCAGTTCTACTGGGGGCACGCTGTGGCGGTGGCGGCGAACGGCGACGTCTACGTCACAGACGTCCACCTGGGCATGCGCGTTCAGAAGTTCGTGAAGTCGAAGGGGAAATAGCCGCAGAAAGCCGCGTGGTAGGACACCCACGCTAACTTTCGGAAGATGATTCGCATTCGAGGCGGCCCAGCAGATGGCCAGGCACCACTCACCGCAATTCCTGGTGCTCGTCGAGGACGCGAAGGGGCGCATTCGCGAGATTAGCGCCAGGGACCTGAAGGGAAAGCTCGATGGGGGAGAGAACTTTCACTTGATTGATGTGCGCGAGGCCGAAGTCTGGGCCGCCGGCCATCTCCCACGGGCCCAGCATTTGTGCAAGGGAATCCTGGAGCGCGACATCGAAACCACCGTTATTGCGGCGGCGGTTTCCGGTCGGCGCTCTGGGCCGATAACATGCAGAAAATGGGATACCGGCGCGTCATGTCACTCGCCGGTGGCTGGCGCGGCTGACGGGAAGCAGGTTACCCCACCGAAGTTTGACCCCAAGACCCTGCCTTCAATTCCACATCCTTCTCTTGGGTCAACGAGGACAGACGACTCTCCTCCCCACCGGTAGGCATCCGGATCCACCGAGGTTTCTGCGAGAAGGTTTTCAGCCCAGCCGGGAGCGCTGGGAGCGCGAATCTCATAAAACTCCCACTCGCCGCGGGAGGGTTCTTGCAGGCCCGGCAGAAAATCAAGCCCCTGAAACCCGTCTCTGTCGTTTGTGTTTTGGGAATGCGATAGAAATTCAGCAAATGCAAGCCCAGTCGCGCCTGGGCTAGCGGCCTCGGGCGGTTGAGTCGAAGAACTTGATGAAATCGTCGGCGAGGCCGCGCCCCACCTTAGTGATGCTGTAGCCCCGCAGCGAAAATCCGCCACCTTTGCTGGTGGCCCACAAATCGCCATCGACATTGCGCGCGCGCAGAACCGCGCCGGCCTGGTTTCCCGCGTTGAGCAGGACTTGCCGGCCGGTCTGCTGGACCGAGAGCGTGAGGTCGGCCTCGGCGGGCGAAGAGACCAGCCGCAGTCTGCCCCACCTGCTGAGCTTCTCGTCGATAGCGGTCTTCAGTGCGGGGTTGCTCCCTGGGCTGACGGAAATGCAGAGGGTCTTCGCCGAACCCAGCAACTCCGGAAGATTGATCTCCGCAGGTGACACCGCCGGCGCGCTTGTGCCGGCCATGGCGGGGGCAGCCTCCGTCGGAGCCTTGGCGGAAAGCTTGGCCTTGACCGTCCACACATCACCGGGTCCGAGCTGAACGGACTGTTGCCAGCTTTCGTAACCCTTGGCAGAAGCGCGCAGGCGATAGGAACCCGGTTCCAGCCCGGACAGAACCAGCCTACCTTCCGGGCTGGTTGTGCCACGCGGTTCGTCGTTCAAATATATGTCAGCCTCACCGGGGCTGGTTTCGATCTGAAGGGTGGCTTTTGCCGGTGAATTGGGCGCAGCAGGTTTGCGGGAAACGGCGCGTAAGGCTGCAATCAACTCGTTGCTCGCACCCGCCTGGCGCAACTCTGACTCGACTGCGGAGTCGACTTCAAAACTAATCCCTCGTTCTTCGGCCAGCGCCGCCACGCGGCTGCTCGGCACGCCGCCTTCGAGGAGCGATACGACATCATTCCTGGTTAGGGCCTTCTCCTGCTGCGCGGCAAGCATCGCGGGCAAGAGCGCCGTGACGAATGCTAAGAAGGCCAGGGTTTTGAAAAAGGGAAGAATCCTGTGTGCGGCAGATCCAACGGGCATGAGCGGGACCTCCGGAAGGTATTGGCTGCCGGCGTTGCTGAAAGAAGCGTAGCAATTCCCTGTGGCAATGACAATCGGCTTCCACGCAACTGTCGTCCCCGGGACAATTTGGCAGTCGGAAGGATTAGGTTGGGCTGCTCGTCTTCGAGGGATTCTTCCACGCCCAATTCAAGGCCAAGCCCATAGAAAATTCTCCGCTGGTCAGTGCCTTGGGAGTTAGGTAGCGAGGACGGACGCAACCAGTGTTACGCGGCGCGTGGTGAACCCAACATCTCGCCGAGGCGGCCATGTGGGACACTGCGGGCCACTTCGCGGAAGGGACTCATCGCACGGAAACATATCCTCCTTCCACTCCGCGTTTGGAGAGCACGATCTGCCAGGACTGGTTGCTCCGCGCTCGAAACGATCCGGCGCAAGCCAGCAGATAGTACTTCCACATGCGGTAGAAACGCTCACCGTAGCGGGCTTGAAGATTCGGCCAGTGCCCGGCGAAATTCCAAAACCACGCCACTAACGTCTTGTCGTAATCGGCCCCGAAATTGTGCCAGTCCTCCATGACAAACAAGCCTTCGATGGCAGTCCCCATCTGCTCGACGGAGGGAATCACGGAATTGGGAAAGATGTACTTCTCAAACCACGGATCAGTGTGCCGCACGGATCCTTCACCGCCGATGGAATCGAGAAGAAACAGACCGTCATCGGCAAGGTGATCGGCGACGATGCGCATGAAGGTCCGGTAGTTCCTGCCGCCCACGTGTTCAAACATGCCCAGGGACACGATATGGTCGTAGGTCCCTTCGATATCCCGATAATCCTGAAGCTCAATCCGTATGGGCAATCCCGCGCAGAGCTGCCGTCCCAATTTCGCCTGTTCCTTCGACACCGTGTTTCCGACGCCGGTGACGCCGTAATGCTCCGCGGCGTATTTCAAAAAACTGCCCCAGCCGCAGCCGATGTCTAGGACCTTCTGACCTGCCTTGAGTCCCAACTTGCGACACACGAGGTCCAGCTTTGCCTCCTGCGCTTCGTCCAGGGTCCTGGCGTTTTTCCAATATGCGCAGGTGTAGACCATTCGCCGATCGAGCATAGCCCGGTACAGATCGTTCCCGATATCGTAGTGCCGCTCGCCGATCTCAAAGGCTTTGGATCGCCGCTGGGGGTTGACGAAGGCCATGCCGAGGGCCCGCAACAACGTCTTCCAGTCGGACCGGATCTTGGCGGCCAAATCAGCTCGCAAAGCGCGATGAAAGAATTCGTCGAGCTGTTGGACATCCCACCAGCCATCCATGTAGGACTCGCCGAGCCCTAGCAAGCCCTGGCTCAACACGCGGTCGTAGAATCCTTCATTGTGGATCCGGATGTCCCACGGCCGATTGCCATTAATTCTGATATCAGCAAGGGCGAAGATGCGCTCCATGGTTTCTCGCCCCGGCGAGTGGGCCGTGTTCTTAACGGTGTGGGCTGGTGAGGTCGGGAAACACTTTGCAGTACCAGGGTGATTCCGTGAAGGTGAAGCGGATTCGTGCGCGACCGAAGCATCCACCACGGCGGGCACCTCCAGGAGCTTCGTGCGGTGGCCGCGGGTTGTTCCCGTCAGAAACCGGGTCGCGAGGCCAAGCGACCCGGAATACCACTTTGCAGTTTATCAAGGCGGGTCGCGAAATGCGAGCCTCGGCCGGGCATAGCAGGGCCGCGGCCCGCAAGGTGCAGCTAGGGTTTCACCGGAAAGGCTCAGGGTTTGCCCATGGTGGGGCCGCCGGTGTCGAACTGTCTCGGAATCCGATCGCCCACCCCCGGCAACGGGGCGAAGGGCTTGTGCGGCTCGGTCTGATACCAATAGGCCACGGTATAGAAGTTGTCGGAGCGGTGATTGGCGTGGCCGCTCTCGATGGTGACCTTGATCGACTTCTCGAAAGTGACCGGCGAATCGGTATGGAAGCGGTAGACCATCCACTTGGCGCCGCGGTCGTCGCCGCCGTTCATGGGGTTGCCGTAGCGCTGGTAGGCGAATGTGGGCCGGGTTCCGCCGAAGGGATTAATACCGCATCCGCCGTAGCACCACGCGCCGAGGTAATAGTCCTCCGAGCCCGTGCCGTTGATTTGTGGGGTTGTGGCCCCATCGATGAGAATCATCTCGTCGCCCTCGCCCCACCAGTCGCCCTGATTTTGAAGGATGCTGTGCGTGACGCCCACGTAGTGTCCCCGGCCCTCCGCTTCCAGGATAACGTAGTTGCCCTCACCCCGCAGGTTCTCCTTGTTGTTCAGCTTATCGTCGCCGTTCTGTTGCCAGTCCGTCGTCCAACCCTTGTTGGGCGCCGCCTGTCGGTACTGCGCGTGGAAGTAGGCGAGGCTTTCGGGTAGCGAGGGGTGCTTCTGATAATCAATGTTGTAGTAGAACGCGCCGACGGGAAACTCGCCTTCATTCGTCACCGTGATTCTCGCCGACCGCCGGAAGGGCATGGGAAAGAAGCAATTGAGCGCTTTCTGTGAGCCCACCGACAAGGGAGCCGATTCGTAGAGGAAATACTCCCCCAGCCCCAATCCGAAGAAATCGCCGATGGGCGATTCAACGCTGGGACTTTCTTCGCCGTCCCAGTACATCCTGAGAATGATCTTCTTCAGATGGTTTTGCTCCTGAGTGGCGATCGTGATCCAGATGTGAGTGATGATGCCTGGTCCCTCCAACTCGGCGATGGCGCGCGTCTCTCCCGACTTGATTTTGTTCTTCCAATTGCCATCGTCGTTGGCGCCGGTGCGGTCGAAGCTCGAGGCGCGATGGACGGTGTAGTCCTTCAGGAAAGGGAGGCTGCTGATCTCCTTTTGCACGTCTTGCCCTGCCACGGATAAGCCGGTGCAAACCACCATGGCGCTTGCGGCCAGTGCGTGAATGAAATTCGCTTTCATGGTTCTCTCCTTGCGAGGAGTATCCGCGACATCCGGGGTTTATTTGACTGGAAATCAACGATCGCGGAGAGCGCGGCCATTGTTGGTCCGCGGGCGCGCGAAAGTCAAGGCCGGACAAAGCAAGGTGAGGGAGTGCGGCGCCCCCTAAGCCCAGTAGGGCCCGGGAGGAGTTCCGCGCGCGGGAGAAGTCATGTCGCGACGCGCCCCGTGCGCATCGCACGGGTGTTTTGTCCATTTCGGTGCACAAAAACAACTTTGTGCCTGACCCGCGCATCCTTATTGGAAGCGAGCGAATGCGTTCAGCTAGCGCAGGCGGAGCAGTTCGCGCGCCAATTCCCGTTTGCACGGAGCCCATTGACCATGACAAGAATGAAATTTCTCGCCCCTCTACTCCTGATTGCAGTGGTTGGTTTCCTGCCGGACGTTGCGCGGGCCCAGGGAGTTCGCGTCTTCGCCATGGGCACCGGGTCGTTTCTTCTCAGCGAAAAGTTCTTCGAGGTGGCCGGTGACCCTTTCCGCTCCAACTACGCTCCCGGCGGGAAGATCATCTTGGGAGGCGAATACTCACGAAACAAGGTCCTGGGCTTCGAAGTCGCTTACGCCTACGGTCGAAACAATCTTCGCGTAGCCGACCTCAATGCGTCTCCTGTCGATGAAGCGGGCTATGGCGTCCGGATCCAGCGCTTGAACGGGAACCTGGTTCTTCACAGCCCTGTGGAACTGTTCCGCCTGCGGCCCTACGTGACCGCGGGGATTGAATTCACCCGTTACGCCCCGACTAGTGAAGCCAAGGAATTGGGGTTTACCGGGGGTTTTGCCGGCCAGTCGGCGATGCTCGAGGCCAATAACAAACCGGGTATCAATTACGGCGGGGGCGTGGAATGGAGTCTGCTGCCGAAGCTGGGGCTGCGCCTCGACGTGCGCGACCATGTCACCGGAACGCCCCGTTTCGGCCTCTCGCAGAATTCGTCGAGCGGCGCCATCTTTCCCATCAGCGGAAGCGCCCACAACGTGGAAATCTCCGCCGGGTTCACACTGCATTTCGGGGATTGAGCCGCCGGAGGGCGGCCATTCCAGCCTTAGACCACGCGGCGGTGCCAGTACTCGCGGAAGGTGCGAACCTGCTTCCCGTAGAAATCGGCGAGGAGGATGCCGGCCAGTTCCCGGCGCTCGCTCGTGGGGCGGTGCGTGTATGAGCAGGTCCACTCGGCAAACAGGGCGTAGCGAGACAGGAAAAAGTTCACCACCCCAAATTGAATCTTGTCCTGCTTCTCAGTGGCTTTCTTCCAGTAGGCGGCGATGTCCTCGCGCCCCACGATGGGTTTGCCGAAGGGGTTTTCCCAGTAGTGCGCGTCGCGGGTGAAGAGACTGGCGGCAAGTTCCGCATTCCGGGTTTCCCACACTTCCTTGTAGGTGGCCAGGAATCTCTTGGCGGTGGCGGCATCGAGTTTGGCGCGCCGCCTGCTTCCCGATGCGGACTTCTTCCCTGAGGTCCTTGCCATGCGTCCCTCCACTCCGTGGGCCGTCTTTTCCGCAGCAGCAGCGATACAGAGGTCAAGCAGCGGGCGCCTCGGGCCTGCAAACCGTCTTTCGTATGAGAACCTCGATTCTAATCCTGCGACGGCGAGGGAGCAAGGCGCGCCCCGATTGTACTTATCGCATTGACTGCGCCGCGGGCTTCGCTACACTGGGCGAAGATGACGACTGCGGACACCGTCAAACAGTGTCAGACAAATTGACCTGCGGCGAGGCATGGCCTCGTTGTCTCATCGTGTGTGCCTTCGCAGGAAGGGGGCCGCGGCCATGAAAGAACCACCGAGAAGGCAATTCATCAAGTCGTGTTCGTTGCTGGCGCTTTCCGGGTTCGGACCTGCTTGGGCCTCCCTCTCTCCTGCCTGTGGACGAACGGAGAAGAGGGCGGCGAGTACGGGGCCGGCAGGAGAGGGTCATGTCGATCAACCTCCGGCTCAGATTGACCCGAATTTCGAGCCGGCCTATCTGAAGCTGCACCGCAACGGAGAGTTGAAGAAACGCGGTGAAGAACTCTGGAAGATCATGGAAAGTTGCCGTCTCTGCCCCCGCCAGTGCGGAGCCAACCGCCTCGCCGGCGAGAAAGGCTTCTGCCAGTCCACATCACAACTCGAGATCGCGGCGTATCACCCGCACTATGGAGAAGAGAGGCCGCTGGTCGGCCGGGGAGGGTCCGGCACCATCTTTCTCACCCACTGCGGTCTGCGGTGCGTGTTCTGCATCAACTGGCAGATCAGCCAGGGAGGCCAGGGCGAACGGCGCAGGATCGAAGAGATGGCGGCCATGATGCTCCATCTGCAACAGATGGGCTGCGGCAACATTAATCTCGTGACTCCGACTCATTACTCTGCGCACGTCCTGCTGGCGGTCGGTTTGGCGGCGGCGAAAGGGCTGCGGCTGCCGCTGGTCTATAACACCTGCGGTTGGGAGCGCCCGGAAATCTTGAAAATGCTCGACGGCGTCGTGGACATCTATCTGCCGGACTTCAAGTACTCGGATGGGAAGATGGCGGAGAAGTACTCGTCGGGAGCAGACACCTACCCCGAGGTCACTCAGCAGGCGCTGCCTGAAATGCACCGTCAGGTCGGAGTGGCCAAGCCTGCCGCCGACGGCCGGATGTACCGAGGGCTGATGATCCGTCACCTGGTGATGCCGAACCGCGTGGGCGGGACGAAGGAGGTCATCGAGTGGATCGCGCAGAATCTCCCCAAGGACACCTACGTCAACATCATGTCCCAATACCAGCCTACTTATAAGGCCTTCGACTATCCCGCAATCGCCCGCCGCATCACCCGCCAGGAATACGTGGAAGCCGTACAATGGGCCCGGGACGCGGGGCTCACGAATCTGGACCTTCAGGGGTATCGAGGATAAGTTGGACTGGACAATCCGGCAGGCGAACTCCGTAATGGCCGGCAGGAATACAGCCGAGGGATGATTCAACCTCTGGTCCTTCATCGTCAGGTGAACGGAGCGCTGAAGCGGCCGCAGGAATAGAGACCCCTGGCGGATTGCGGGATAGGAAAGTCGGAGGTAGGGTGATGCCCAAAAAACTGTTCGCGGGGAGAATGTGGGGTCCGGTTCTGTTCGGATTGGTGATGACGTGCTTGCTGATTCTCTCGTCCCAGCCCCTGGCCGTCGCGAAGAAGAACAAGGAGAAAATCAAGGAACGACTCCGGTCCCTTCAAGTGGTTCACGTGGTGGGAGAAGGACCGGTGGCCCGCTACGTGAAACAAAATATCGAGCAGAAGACCTGCCTTAGGGAGCCGGAGGAGAACGAAGGCGCGGAGGCGATTCTCACAGTATGGCAAGAAATCCGGCCCTGCCAACTCGGCCTTTCGGGAGTGTGCCTTTCCGTTAACGCAAAGCTGACCGACGCCCAGACCAACGAAGTGCTCTGGTTTCGAACCGACGACCAGTTCGGGAGTCGAATGTCCATCGGAGTTGACGAGGCCGGAGGGAAGTGGGTCTTGTGGAATCTCGCTTCAACTTGCTGCAAGAAGCGTTAGCCGCGGTCCCGGCGGGCGGTTTTTGGGGGACATCGGTGAAAGCCCTTGTAGTGTTGCTGGCCGTCGGAATCGCGAGCCGGATGGTTTATCCAACCTTCGCGCGGCCCCACGATATGACGATGCCAACCCAAGCGCCCAAGCACGAGTTTGCTGAAGTGAACGGCCTTCGGCTGCACTACGTCACCGTGGGTGAGGGAAAGCTCATCCTGTTCGTTCACGGCTTTCCCGAGTTCTGGTACGAGTGGAAGAACCAGCTCACGGAGTTTGGAAGGGATTTTCGGGCCGTAGCTCCCGACCTGCGCGGCTACAACCTTTCTTCGAAGCCTTCCGAGATTGAGGCTTGCGCAATCCCCCTGCTCGTCGAAGACCTGCACCGGTTGCGCGAGCACCTGGGCGCGAAGCGGTTCATTCTCGTCGGCCATGACTGGGGCGGCGTGGTGGCGTGGTTTTACGCCCTGTACCATCCCGAGAATCTGGAGAAGCTCATCATCATCAACGCGCCCCATCCCGGTGTATTCGGCCGCCAGTTGGCCGAGAATCCCGAACAGCAGAAGGCCAGCCAATACATGCTCATGTTCCGCAGCCCGCAGGCGGAGGAATTCCTTTCCGCCAACAACTACGCGGCGCTCGAGGCAAGTGTGCTTGCACCCGGATTGGCCCGGGGTTATTTCAACGGGGAAGACCGCAGGGCCTATCTCGATGCGTGGTCCCAGCCGGGCGCGCTGACCGGAGGCCTGAATTACTATCGCGCCGCCCGCGTTGGTCCACCCGCGAACGATGCCGCACCCTCCGGTGACGCGGCTGCTCCGCCTCCGCTCCCACCCGGGCTTTCGTCTCTCGAGGTTCGCGTTCCGACGCTCGTCATCTGGGGTGAGAAAGATCCTTTTCTCCTCCCTGGTAATCTGGATGGGCTCGAAGAGTTCGTCCCCGACCTGACGGTGAAGCGTGTTCCGGACGCGGGGCACTGGATCGTTCACGAAAAGCCCGATCTGGTTAATGCTACAATCCGAGATTTCATTCAGGGGCGATAAGGCGAAGATCTTGCATGCTGATTGGTCGGGCCTTCGGGCGCGAGCTATTGGCGCAAGTCGTCGTTGAACGCGAAGCGCGCTCAGAGACTTCCATCACGGGAGAAGAAGAATGAGACCTACGGTTGTTTCTGTATGTTCGGTATTCGCGCTGGTGTCGGGCTTGACACTCGGCGTCTCCGCGTCGCCAGCCGGCATGCCTGCGGACCCGACAGCTGCCACCACCCACGATAAGGAAATCGCCCGGGCGGCAGAAACCCTGCGCCCAAAATTGGTCGAGATGCGCCGCGATTTCCACATCCATCCCGAACTTTCGAACCGCGAAGAGCGCACTTCACGCGTGGTGGCGGAGCGCTTACGCGCCCTGGGCCTGGACGAAGTGAAGACGGGTGTGGGCAAGTACGGCATCGTAGCGCTGCTCAAGGGCGGGAAACCCGGTCCCGTGGTTGCCGTGCGCGCCGACATGGACGCGCTGCCTATTCAGGAAACGATCGAGGTGCCCTACAAATCCCAAAACCCGGGCGTCAAACACGCCTGTGGCCATGACGTTCACATGACCGTCGAACTTGGAGTGGCGGAAATCCTGAGCCGGATGCGCGAGCAGATTCCTGGGACCATCAAGTTCATCTTCCAGCCCGCCGAAGAGGGCGCGCCGGCGGGGGAGGAGGGCGGAGCGGCCCTGATGATCAAGGAGGGTGCGCTCGAAAATCCGCGTCCGCTGGCCATCTTCGGTCTGCACACGATGCCGATGATCGAGGTGGGCAAGATTGGTGTGCGCTCGGCTTCAGCCATGGCCGCCGCGGATAGGTTCGCCATCACGATTCGAGGCAAGAAGGTCCACGGTGCGATGCCCCACCAGGGGATTGATCCCATCGTGGTGGCGGCCGAATGCGTCACCGCGCTGCAAACCATTCGTAGCCGGCGGATCAACACGCTCGACCCGCTGGTGATTTCCGTGGGGAGCATTCATGGCGGAAATCGGTTCAATATCATCGCCGACGAAGTGAAGCTGGAAGGCACGATTCGGACTCTCGACAAGGACGTCCGCCGGCGAGTTCATGAGCTCTTAAGGGAAACGATAGCAGGTATCACGTCAGCCTACGGTGCAACCTTTGAGCTGCAAATCGAACCGGGTGCCGCTCTCACCTATAATGATCCCGCGCTCGTTGAAGAAACCCTGCCCACGATGCGCCACGTACTGGGCCAAGAGAATGTCCTTACCGTCCCGCCCCAGATGGTCTCCGAAGATTTCTCATACTTCCAAGAGGTCATCCCGGGGTTCTATTACTACCTGGGGGTGGGGAACAAGGCCAAAGGCATCACCGCCCTCTGGCACACACCCGAGTTCGACGTCGATGAGGAAAGCCTGGTGGTGGGAGTGAAGGTGATGGCCGGCGTTCTGCTCGACTATCTTCAGCGCCACGCCGAGGAGCAGTAGCGGGCCAGCACCGATTCGAGAAAGACGCGGACTTCAGCGCCGGGTCAAAACCTCGAGTTGATTCTCCCCGCTTGAAGCGCGCATGACACGGCAACTATTTCAGCTCCTCCATGATTTCATCGAGGACCTGTCTGGTCGGGCGGACGCGTGATTCGGGAAGTGTGGCCAGGGGCTCGTCCACCAGGTTCAGCAGATCGAGAAAGTTCTCACGCTCCGTATCGATGTAGAACAGCCCGGTAACAATTTCTCCTTTGTCGTGGGCTTCGGTGAGGACGCGCAGCGCTTCGACTTTCTTGGTGGGGTCGTAGTCGGTGCCGAGCTTTTTGAGCACCATGCGCGAGCCGTCGTGCATGGTGATTTCGGTCGCGGTGCCGGGTTCGTAGTCCACCTCAATGTTCTGGAAGAACGGAATGAAGCTCACATCGGAGAGCGGCTCGTCGTGGTCCTTGACGTAGCTGTAGCTCTTGGTCGAGCCCTCGTGGTCGTTGAAGGTGACACACGGGGAAATCACGTCGAGCATCACCGTGCCCCGGTGGGCGATGGCCCCCTGCAGCAATGCCAGCAGTTGCCGCTTGTCGCCGGAGAAAGACCGGCCCACATAAGTCGCTCCAAGCTGGATGGCCAAGGCGCAGGTGTCGATTGCCGGCAGGTCGTTCACGACGCCGGTCTTGAGTTTTGAGCCGACATCGGCGGTGGCGGAAAACTGGCCCTTGGTCAGGCCGTACACGCCGTTATCCTCGATGATGTAAATCAGCGGCAGGTTGCGGCGCATCAGGTGTACGAACTGCCCGATGCCGATGGAAGCCGTGTCGCCGTCGCCGCTGACGCCGAGGGCCACCAAAGTCCGGTTGGCGAGCATCGTTCCGGTGGCGATGGATGGCATGCGCCCGTGGACGGCGTTGAAACTGAAGGCCGTGCCCAGGAAGTACGCGGGACTCTTCGAGGAGCAGCCGATGCCGGAAAGCTTGGCCACGCGGTGTGGCTCCACGCCCAACTCGTAAAACGCCTCGATGATGCGCTCGGAGATGGCGTTGTGCCCGCAGCCCGCGCAGAGCGTGGTCTTGCCGCCCCGGTAATCGCTCAATTCGAGCCCGATGCGGTTCACTTTTTTCGGCGGCGGTGTGGCCGTTGTCGTTGACATGTCAGTTCTCCGATTCCTGGGAAACGATGGAGTCCGTGACGCTGCGCGCGTCGATGGGAAGACCGTCATAGTGCCGCACGCTTCGCAGCTTCTTGATGTTTTCCACGTCGAACTCCAGCTTCAACAAATCGTACATCTGCGCGTCGCGGTTCTGATCGACGACGTAAACGCGCCGGTGGCGGGCGACGAAATCCCTGACCTCTTCGTTGAAGGGAAATGCGCGCAATCGGCAGTAGCCGGCGCTGAGCTGGTGATCCTGTTTCAATTGGTCGAGCGCTTCTTCCGCCGCCCAGTGGCTGGTGCCGTAAGCGATGATGCCGATTTCGGCGGACGTGTTCCCCTCGATGACCGGGCCGGGAACCCTTCGGCGGGCGGTTTCGAACTTGCGGGCCAGCCGGTCCATGTTGTTGACGTAGTCCTCGGGGCGCTCGCTGTATTTGGCCTTTTCATTGTGGCCGCTGCCGCGTGTGAAGTAACCGGCCGCCGGGAGCGGCGTGCCGGGCAAAGTGCGGTAGCCGATGGCGTCCCCGTCCACGTCACGGTATCGCTCGAAATGACCCAGGCGCTTGATGTCCTCGACGCTCAGGACTTTTCCCCGAGCGATGGGTTTCTCAGGGTAGGGAAACGGATCCGCCATCCAGTTGTTCATCCCCAAGTCCAGATCACACATGACGAAGACCGGGGTCTGGAGTCCCTCGGCGAGATCGAAAGCCTCGATGGCCATGCTGAAACACTCTTCCACCGAGCAGGGGAACAGCATGGGGTGTTGGGTGTCACCGTGGGAGAGGAAGGCGGTGGAGAGAATGTCTCCCTGCGCGGTTCGCGTGGGCAGTCCGGTGGAGGGCCCCACCCGCTGGATGTCGAAGATGACGGCGGGGACTTCCGCGTAGTAGCCGAGGCCCACAAATTCGCCCATCAAGGAGATGCCCGGTCCGGAAGTGGAGGTCATGGCGCGCGCTCCCGCCCAGCCGGCGCCCAGCACCATGCCGATGGCCGCCAGCTCATCTTCCGCCTGGACGATGGCAAACGTCGCCTTGCCCGTCTCCGGATCGAGCCGGTAGCGCTTCATGTAATCGATCAAGGTTTCGCAGAGCGAGGACGAAGGGGTAATCGGATACCAGGCCACGACGGTGACGCCCGCAAACATCGCGCCCAGCGCCGCCGCCGAGTTGCCGTCGACAAGGATCTTTCCGCGCGTGGCGTCCATGCGCTGCAAAGCGAAGCGGTCGGCCTTCTCCAGGTTCTTCTCCGCGAATTCGTAACCGGCGCGCGCGGCGTTGAAGTTCAGCTGCGCGGCCTTCAGTTTCTTACGGAACTGCTTCTGCAACGCCGTCTGAATCTCTTCCATCTCGATCCCGAGCAGCTTGGCGAGCACCCCGTCATAAATCATGTTGCGGACGAGCTTTCGCAGGCGGGCGTCGGGGCAAACCGGCGTCACGAGCTGGTCGAAGGGCACGGGATAAAAGACCACGTCGTCGCGGAGCCGTTTGAGGTTCAGGCGCTCGTCATAGACGACGGCGGAACCGGGCCCCAGGTTGCGCACGTCCTCTTCGGCGGTCTCGGGATTCATCGCCACCAAAAAATCAATCTCTCTTCGGTGCGCGACGTAGCCCTGCTTGGATGCTCGGATCGTAAACCACGTCGGCAGGCCGGCGATGTTCGATGGGAAAAGATTCTTGCCGGAAACAGGAATCCCCATCTGCAGTATGGCGCGCAGGAGGACGGTGTTGGCCGTTTGGCTGCCCGAACCATTGACGGTAGCAACTTGAATGCTGAGGTCGTTGACAACTTGCGCTGGGGTGGGAGAAGGGTGGGCTTCCTTTGCCGCCCCATGAGTGGCTGACATTGGACTCCTTTATGAAGCCCGCGCTATTCCGAGGGTTGCCTTCCCAGCCCGACTAAAATGGGGCTTTTCAGGCGGGATGAGCAAGACTCTTGCCAATTCCCGGCCGTTTATCGCACTCCATCCAACATGTCATGGCCGGGTTCGGCCGGGTGGGATTCTCTCGCTCCGGGACGCGAGCTCGAGCGCAATCTCATACGCGCCCGGCGTGCGAAGGAACCATTCGCCCACACACTTTATTATAGCAGAGAATGCGCGTGCGGCGTGGTGATGGGCGGGACGCTGGGGAGAGGCGCATCTTGCCGGATGAATCGCCAGGGATGCGCGGTGCACGCACGCCGCTCGGTGGGCCGGGAAGCTTCGAGGCCTATTTCCTGGAAGCCGCCCTGTCGGCTTCCTTCTCCGCGGAGGCCGATTGCCCGAGGATTGAGGAGAGCATCGTGGCGATCTTCGCCCGCAGAGCCTGCTCGGTGGACTCGACGACTTCACTCTTCCGCGCCGCGAGCTCATCCGCCACATCGGCCCGAAACGTCTCAAGGGCTTTGTCGAGGCCGGCAATAGATCGCTCGGAGCCCTCAGCCATGCGGGTTTCCCCGGCCGCCACGACGATCTGCATTCGCGCTTCGAAGCTCTGCAGCGCTTCCCGCACGATCTCTCCCATGGTATCGGCCCGGAAGGTCTCCAGGGCGGACTCGAGTTCGCCGGTAACCCGGCCGGCCTGGTCGGTCATCCGGGATTCCGCCGCCGCCAATGCTGCCTCAACGTGCCGTTCGAAAGCCTGGGACGATTGAAGGGTAATCTCCGCCACCGCGTCGGCCCGGCAGGCCTCCACGGATGACTTGAATCCAGCCAAAGCCTGCTCGGCATGGGCGTGAATGCGCGTTTCCAACTTGGCCGCGGAATCCTCCAGGCGTTCCTCGATCTGTTGGAAAGCTTCCATCACGATCTCTTCGGATTGCCTGCGCAGGTTGGTGATGAGCGATTCGACAACCGCCGCCGAGCGTCTTTCAACATCGGCGGCGAGCTGTTCGGGATCGGGCCGGGGGGCGGGCGCAGGCACCGGCTGGCGCGCAGGCCCCAGGCCGGCCACTTTTCCGGCGTCACGCGCGGGGGCGGGCACACCGTCAATCATTTCGGCCTGCACTTGGGCCCAGTCCTCCGGCGGAGTCTCAATCTGCCAGAGGTTGCAGGGGTGGATCAGTTGGACGGCAATGAAATGGATGCTTTCTCCAGGCTCGGGCTCTTCGACGTGGACGCAAATCGCCTTCTCGGCTTTCCCCGTCGCCGGGTTTTCGACGGTAATCTGCATCCCCACCATAATGTACGTTCGGGTCCGGAGCCTGGCGCCGTGTAGATTGACGGTGGTGGTCTCGGTGAGCTCTCGAAAGGGCTGGCTGGAAGCGTCGCGTCCGAAAATGGCGATCGGCACGGCCGCCTCAACCCGCGTACTGCGACGCGGGCACGTCTGGGTGCCCTGGGACGGCACCCGTCTGGCAAAGGGGCTATGGCTCATGGCTCGGTCTTCCACTGGAGAAGAGGGTCTCGGACGGCATGCATCGAAGCGAGGGGCAATTGCGAGTTCGTTCTACGTTTCGCCGGCTGGACCGTTCAACCTTCGGGGCGTTCCCGGCTGAAGGCCACGAGGTGGTGCCTGACTTCTCCAGCCACCGATGTGGTGAGGTGGATTCTAGCAATTCTTTACTCCTGTTGCAATGACTAATCTGAGCTACGGGGCGCATTTCCTATGCTTGCGGAGCGTTGGGGGCGGGTACGAACGGCCAATCGCCCTTCTTCCAGGCGAGGATGAAGTAGGCGATCACGCCGGTAATGATGGTGCCGAACGCGTAAAGCATGTATTTCCAGCCTCCCGGCTGGAAGGCGGGGCTCGAAAAGACGTAAAGCCAGCCCACCAAAGCCAGGATGGCGGGGACGGGATAAAGCCACATCTTGAAGGGCAGGCGAACGTCGGGGCGATAGCGGCGAACGATCATCAATCCAATAATCTGCCCGACGAACTGCACCAGGATACGCGCCACCATCAGGCCGGCGATGATGTCTCCCAGTTCGAAGAGGCTGGCGATGATGCAGAGCCCGCCAATCAAGAGAAGTGAACGGTGGGGGAATTCCCCTTTGGGGTGCAAGGTTCCAAACCAGCGAAAGAAAGCCCCGTCTTGTGCGGCAGCATAAGGAATGCGTGAGTAGCCGAGCATCAAGGCGAATACCGAGGCGAAGGCGGTGAAGAGGATCATGATGGTAATGGCGATGGCGCCCCAGTCTCCGTAAACCCTTCCCATGAAAACAGACGCCACGGCGCGGTGAGCCTGGCTTCCCTCCTGCACCATCTCCCGCCAGGGAATGACGGAAACGAAGCTGAAAGAAAGAAGAAAATCGATGACCGTCACGGCGAGGATGGAGAGGATCACCGCGTAAGGGATGGTTCGCTCCGGTTTCTTGACCTCCCCTCCCAGGTAGCAGACCTGGTAGTAGCCCAGGTAGTTGTAGAAGACCAGGACGGTTCCGTTGCCGAGCCCGATGAGGAAGGCCCAGTTGAGTTCGAAGGCTCCGGGGGGGAAGTCGAACGCGAGATGGGTGTTCATCTTCACCAAACCGGTGATGATGATCCAGCCCGTGGTAACGAGCGTCGTAATCCACAGCACGAGCATCAGCTTGGCCACGTCGTGGATCTTCCGGTACAGAGCAAACATCACCAACGCCGCCAAGCCCGCCGCCATGAGCTTCATGCCCCAGGGGTGTTTCCCCAGGTCCACCCAAAGGAAGCTGAGGTACTGCGTCATGCCGATGGTGCCGGAGGCGATCTCCAGCGTGCCGCTGAAGAGGAACTGCCAGATGAACATCCAGGCCATCAGCTTGCCCCAGCGCAAACGGCCGAAGCTGTCGCGGAGAAAAACGTAGGAGCCGCCCGAGCCGGGCAGGGCCGCGCCGAGTTCCGCCACCACCAGCCCGTCGGCGATGGCCAGAACCGCGCCCACGAACCAGCTCAGCAGGGCCTGTGGACCTCCCAATGTCGCCAGGATCAGCGGGACCGTGATGAACGGTCCGATGCCGATCATGTTCGACATGTTGATGGAGGTGGCGTTGAGGATCCCCAACCGCCTTTGGAGCTGCGGCTGGGCGCCTTCGCTTTCGGGTGAACCTTGGGGCTTCTGGGGGGATTCGCTCATAGCACTCGCTGTGAAGGGGCGAGTTTAAGAGCGCGCAGAATACTTCACCCGGTGCGAGTTGGCAAGCAAAAGCCGAGTGCGCGTGGGAGATTTTTCACAAGCCGGAAACGGGCGCTGCAAGAAGCTCGTAGGGCGAAAGGGTCGGGAGTTGGCGGCGCCGCGTTCGGATGGGATCATGGCGCGCACCAGGATTCATCCCAACTCGGCGGCAATCCGCATCAGGTCCACTTCCGCGAATTCCGCGCAAACCCACTCGGCGTGGCGCAGCTCTTCCACCTCCCGGCTATGAGTCAGCGCCAGGCACTTCATCCCCGCCGCGTGGGCGGCATCGATGCCGGCCGGCGCGTCCTCGATGACCAGGCACTCGACGCCCCGCAAGGGCGTTTCCCGGAATGGCGGGAGTTGTTGAAGGCGCGCCAGCGCGATCCGGAAGACCTCGGGGTCGGGCTTCGACCGCTGGCAATCGTCGGCGGTGGCGAGGACTGCGAAGTGCTCTTTGAGGCCGAGTTTGGCGAGCAGGTGCTCGATTTCTCCTCGCAGACTGCCGCTGGCGATGGCCAGGGGATAGCGCGTCGCGACCTTTCGAACGAAATCCACGGCACCCGGCATGGCGGGAAGACCATCCCGGATGATCTCCCCGTAAGCCCGCGCCTTCCAGGCGATCAGCTCATCCCGCCGAGCGCCATCGATGGGCCTCTGGTGCGTGGCGTAGAGATGTTCGATGATGCCGCGGTCGTCGAAGGCGAGATAGTCGCGGTAATACTCTTCTTCCGAAATCTCCCAACCTTCCTGCGCTGCCATTTGCTGGGTGAGCCGCATGATAATCGGTTCGCTGTCCACCAGGATGCCGTCGAAATCAAAGATCAGCGCGCGCAGCAAGCTTGAGAACTCTCCGAAGCCGAAAAAATCAGGCCAGGCCGGCCTTGTCCCGGCGTCCAATCCTCAGCGGAACTCTGAGGCGGTGAGCCGAGTCGGGCGGGCAAAAGCACGTTATGATACACTTGATTTTTCGGGGGCTGCAAGAATCGGACCCCACAGCGAGGGACAGGTGGCCGGGCGGCGCAGACGGCCGTGTGACCTGCTCATCGGCTGTCGCATCGAATAAACCCATGACGCGAGTTGGAGGGAGCGGCGGAAGGTGACACAGGGACTCAGCATTCCCCTGGCTTTTGTGGCGGGCGTGGTCTCGTTCCTCTCACCGTGCGTTCTGCCGCTGGTTCCGGGTTACATTTCAATGCTTTCCGGAGCTTCGATGGAGGAGTTGAAAGCCGGAGCGGGCGGGGAGTTGGTGGGCCGCATCTTCCGCAATTCGGTGGCCTTCGTCATCGGGTTCTCGGTGGTCTTCATCATCCTGGGAGCCTCGGCCACCTGGGTGGGCAAATTCCTGCTGGCCCAGCGAACGATATTCAACGTTGTGGCGGGGATTATCATCATCGTCTTTGGATTGCACCTCACCGGACTGATCAGAATCCCCTTCCTCTATCGTGAAGCGAGGATGAATACGGGCGCGCCGCGGCGAGGCCTGCTGGGTTCTTTCGTGCTGGGATTCGCTTTCGCGTTCGGCTGGACGCCATGCATCGGTCCGATTCTCACGGCGATTCTGAGTCTGGCGGCCATCCGCGAGACCGTCTTCCAGGGAATGTTTCTGCTGGCAGTCTACTCGGCGGGCCTGGCGATTCCGTTTCTGCTCACCGGCCTGGGCCTCAGCCAGTTCATGAAATTCTACGGTGGATTCAGGAAGCACCTGCAGGTGGTGGAAGTGATCTCCGGCGTTCTGCTCATCGGCATCGGCGTGCTGATGGCATTCAACAAGTTCACCATCCTTTCCGGTTATTTTGGCTTCCTGAACCGGTTCACCCTGTAAGGAGAAGGGTTGCATCCTGTCCTCTTTCGTATCGGGTCTTTCGCGCTGCCCACGTACGGCCTGCTGATGGTCGCGGCCCTGGTGGTGGCCTTCTATACGGTGCTCCGGTTGGGGAAGCGAGAGGGATTTGATTCCAACCGGCTGTTCGATTTCAGCACCTGGCTGATTGTGGTGTCGTTGGTGGGAGCCAAAGTGCTGTTGATCTTGACGGGTTGGACGTACTACTGGAAAAACCCCGGGGAGATTGTGAGCTGGGCGACGTTCCAGGCGGGTGGGGTCTTTTACGGAGGCTTCATTGCCGCTGTCTTGTTCGCCATATGGTACGTCCGCGTGCACCGGCTACCCATGTGGAAGGTGTTCGACGTCTATGTGCCCGCCGTGGCCCTCGGCCTGAGCGTCGGGCGATTGGGATGCTTTGCGGCGGGGTGTGATTACGGCAAGCCGACCGATTCCTTCCTCGGCGTCGTCTTCACGAATCCGTGGAGCCACCAGGTGACCGGCGTGCCGCTGGGCATTCCATTACATCCCACGCAGCTCTACGAATCGGCGGTATCTCTGCTGATTTTCGGGATTCTCATCTGGTGGTTCCGGCGCAAGAGCTACGACGGGCAGCTGTTCGTGCTCTACCTTGCCCTTTACGCCGTAGCTCGATTCTTTCTCGAGTATTTGCGGGGCGACGAGGACCGCGGATTCGTTTTCAATCATATGTTTTCGACCTCGCAGTTCATCGCCCTGCTGGCGCTGGCCTCAGCCGCGGGGCTGACGGTCTATTTCCATCGGCGCCGCGGCGAGGCTGAACTCGCCCCGCAGGGCGAGCCGGCCCCGAAACGCGCGCGAGGCTGAAATCTCCTGGGGTGTGTTCCGGCAAGGAAAGGAGTCACGTGAAGAGGGGTAAAGTCTTGGTGGGTGCCTTCCTGGCGATTCTGGCCGTGGCGGGTCTCTACCTCATCAACCGCTACTGGATCGCCCCCGCAACGAGCCGCTCCGTGAAGACTACTGGGGATCATCCGATGTCTCCGGCGTTCTCATTGACTGACCTCAACGGGCGGAATCTGGAGCTGGCGAGCTACAAAGGCAAAGTCGTTTTGCTCGATTTTTGGGCGACCTGGTGTGGGCCGTGCCGCATTGAGATTCCCGGATTCGTGGGTCTCCAGGATCGTTACCGCGAAGAGGGGCTGGCGGTGATCGGAATCTCCTTGGACGACAGCCCGGAGCCGGTGCGGGAGTTCTACCGCGAGTACAAAATGAACTACCCCGTGGCCATGGGCGACGAGAAGGTGTCGGAGCTGTTCGGTGGAATCCTCGGCCTTCCGACCGCCTTTCTGATCGGCCGCGACGGGAGAATTTATTCCAAGCACATCGGGGCGACGGACATTTCCGTTTTTGAAGAGGAAATCAAGGAGTTGCTGGCCGCGGAGTCCGCGCAGGAGGCGGCGTCATTCAAACCCGCGGCGCGCGCCCGGCCTTCGGGAAAGATCGAGCTCGGTGACCCGGCGGAAGTCGATTCCGAAGTCCCCGGTGTGAATCTTTCCAAGCTGACCCCCCAACAAGTGGCGGCTTTCAAAAAGCACCTCGAAACCATGCAGTGCGACTGTGGATGCAAGTTGAATCTGCTGAAGTGCCGCCTCGACGACCGCTCCTGCGGCGTCAGCCGGCGGCTTGCCCGTCAAGAGTTGGAAAGGTTCATGAGCGGGACGGCCAAGCTCTGACTGGCGATGGGTTTTGACATCCAAATCCGGACAGATCAGTGGAGCGGATCAGAAGCTGGCTTGCATAAGCTTGCTCGAGTGATATGCGAAATTCCCGCCGCAGCTTTCTAAGAACCTCCGGCTTGATGCTCGCCGCCGGCGCGCTGCCCTCATGGATTCACGAACTTGAGGCGGCGGAAGCCGCGGCTGTGGATAAGGACAAGCTCGCGGACCTTGCCCTGTCCACGGCGAAGAGTCTGGGGGCAAGCTACGCCGACATTCGCATCAATCGGTATCGTGTGGAGTACATCAGCACGCGCGAGAAGCAGGTCCAGCAGGTCGGGCGCTATCAGAGCTTCGGGTTTGGAGTCCGCGTCCTGGTGAACGGCTCCTGGGGTTTCGCGGCGAGCCGCGACGTGGCTCTCGAGGAGGTTGAACGGGCCACGCATCGGGCGGTGGAGATCGCGCGCGCCAATGCGGCCTTTCAGACGAAGCCCATTCGATTGGCGCCAGCGAAGAAGGCGACGGCCCACTGGAAAGGTAACTTCCGGCAAGACCCCTTTGAAATTCCGATCGACAAGAAAACTGAGTTTCTGCTGAAGATCAACGAAACGGCTCTGAAAGTGAAGGGCGTGAGTTTCGTCGATTCGTCGGCCTACTTCTTCAACGAGCAGAAGTTCTTCGCTTCAACCGACGACGTGCGAGTCGAACAATACCTTATCCGCAGCGCCCCGTTTTTCAATGTCACGGCCGTCGACGCGGCAAAGGGGGATTTCCAGGAACGCGCGTCTCTGGGCGCACCGCAATCGGTGGGCTACGAATACCTGGAGGAATACCCCTGGCTGGAAGAGGCCGAACAGGCCGGACACGAAGCCGTGGAGAAGTTGAAGGCCAAGCCGGTTGAACCCGGCGCATACGATCTGGTCCTCGATCCCACCCACCTCTGGCTGACCATTCATGAAAGCGTGGGGCATTCGACGGAGCTCGATCGCGCCCTCGGTTGGGAAGCCGATTTCGCGGGCACCAGCTTCCTGACGCCGGAAAAGACCGGGAAGTTCCGCTTTGGCTCGAAGATCGTGAATTTCTTTGCCGACCGTACCCAACCCACCGGCCTCGCCACCGTCGGGTATGACGATGATGGCGTTCCCGCGCAGCGCTGGTACCTGGTGAAGGACGGCGTGTTTGTCGATTGGCAGACGACTCGCGAGTTGGCTCCGCTGATCGGGCGCGAGACTTCTTATGGCTGCACGCATGCGGACAGTTGGGGAAGCGTGGCCTTCGCGCGCATGCCGAACATCTCTCTGGAGCCGTCGAAGGAGAACGTCTCTCTCGATGACCTCCTCGCGGACGTGAAGAAGGGCGTCCTGATTTACGGCAACGGCAGTTTTTCCATCGACCAGCAGCGCTACAACTCTCAGTTCGGTGGACAGACGTTTTGGGAAATCAAGGACGGCAAGCGCGGCGCCATGCTGCGCGACGTGGCCTACCAGTCGCGAACCCCCGACTTCTGGGGGGCCTGCGACGCTCTGGGCGGGGTCGCGACCTACGCTCTGGGCGGCGCCCTCAACGACGGGAAAGGCGAGCCCATGCAATCCAACGCCGTCAGCCACGGCTGCCCGGTGGCGCGTTTTCGCGGCATCAATGTTCTGAATACCGGGACGAAGGGTTGAAGACCGCAGGAGAATCGGATGTTGCTCAGCGAGAAAGAAGCTAAAACCCTCTGCGGGAAAGTCCTGGAAAGCGTCAAGGCGGATGACGCCGAGGTCCTCGTCCAGAGTGAGGACTATTCACAGCTTCGATTTGCGGCCAACAACTTCACCACCAACGGGCGGCGCGAGGATATGGAAGTTAACGTCACCGTCTGGATGGATGGGAAAAAGGGCTCGGCCTCGAGCAATGAAACCGACGATGCGTCGCTCGTGAAGGTTGTTCGTCAGGCGGAGTCGGTGGCGGGCATTTCGCCAGTGGACCCGGAGTATCTTCCCACGCTCGGTGCGCGGAAATACAAGCCCGTCGGGGGCTACGTCGAAGCCACTGCGGACCCCGACCCGACGGCGCGTGCCCGGACCATTCACAAAATCATCGCTTCGTGTGAAGAGGCGGACGTCACAGGGGCCGGATTCCATCAGGCGCGCGGCGAGGTGGAAGCGGCGGCGAGCAAGCACAGCAATTTCCGTCATTACCGCCGGAGCTTGGCGAGCCTTTCGCTCACGGCGCGCACGCCGGATGGTGGTGGCTCCGGCTACTTCTTGCGCAATCACTTCGACGCGTCGAAGCTCGACACCGAGCGCATCACCCGTGAGGCGATTCAAAAGGCGCTCCGTTCGCGCCAAGCGAAAACCCTGGATCCGGGGACCTACACCGTCATTCTGGAGCCGCAGGCGGTGGCGGATCTCCTGGGCTATTACGCCACGCTTGCCTTCGATGCCCGCAGCGCCGACGAAGGCCGCAGTCC
>DATKYV010000011.1:0-3568 GCA_035528275.1 Terriglobia bacterium
TTTCACAAGGAATTCTCTAACGCCAGTCGTGGTCGGTTTCTCGCCTTGTGAAACCTCAGACCCCCGGACTTCGACAATTTTGGTTATGCCTCGACTCAACAAACTGTTCAGAGCCTTCCGCTCCGCCATGCTCCACTGGCGAAGGGTTGGATCATAAACGAGCGGTTTTGAGATGAATCCGAGATCAATGCCAGCGTCGGGAATTTTCTCCAAAACGGCTTGCTCGGTTCCCGTAAGTACCCTTGGTTTACGGCTATATTTTGCAATAGCCCTATCCTCAACGTACCGATTCAATTCCTCCAATTCTGCAAGTCTCGTGGTAGTTACATCTTTCGGCTCGGTTGCCGCTCTCGCCGCTTCAGGTGGTCGTGTCGCTTCAGTCCCCGCGCGCATAGAAGCAATAACGTCGAGACGTTCCGTCTTGCCTTCCCGAGAGAGGTAGGGAGTCCCCCGGATCTCCCCTTCCATGCGGTCAAGCTGTGCTGGATTGAGTTTCTTCAGGTTCTCGATGTGTGCCTGTTCCATGGCGTCATGCTTGACCTCGATAGGGGCGTGCTCTCCCGAGGTATCGACCACGAATGTCTTGGCCCCGCGCCGCTCAACTCTGTCGCGTCCAATCTGAAAATCCGAAATCCGATCCGCAGATAGGAGAGTCTTCGGCCTGCGACGGGCAGTTGGTCTAAACACTTTGGTTGGCTCGGCCGGGACTTCCGCTCTCGCCGCCTTGGCGGCCTCAAACTTCGCCCGGCCCGCTTCGAGCTTCGTAGGCTCGGCCTTCGCCAGCTCCGGGTAGTCCTTCAGGACTTCGGGCGGGACGGGCTTGCCCTCCTCAAAGGCGCGCGCCACGGCTCTCCTGTGCAGAGACATTTGAGCGTTACCGGCAAGGCGATCCAATACTTCTTTCCGCGTTTCCTGCCACGGCTCTTTCGCCTTGGCCGCCGCTCGCCTCGGATGCAGACTTTCGGTCGGGGCTTCGGCTGGCTTTGCAGCGACTTCCAACGCCCCCTTTGTGGGCTCGGGAGAGGGGACTTCGGCGACCCGTGGTGCTTCACCCTTGGGTTCTACACTGGGCCTCACCTCCTTTGGAGCGACCCCGGCATGAGACGGTCTCCTAGCAGGGGGCATGGTTTCCTTAACCCTCTGGATAAGGCGCAGAGAGTTCTGGATTTGCTCCTCAGAAGCCTGTGGAAACTTTGCACGCAATGCGCCTTCGACTTCGGACAGGGTGGGCGCAGGCACCGCTGGCTCTGGTGGGCGCTCTTCTGGAATACCCATGTCGCGCGCGACACGGGGCGCTACGGGTTCGGGGGGTGGTTGGACGACCGCTGGCCTTACTTCCGGCTCTGCGGCCCGCCTGGGCGCTTCTGGGGGAGGACCCTCGGGCCGCTCCAAGGCTTCCGCCTCGCGCGCCATCCGCTCCAAGACTTCCGGGGTGTAGAGAATCGGCGGCTTCACCGCTGGCCGCGCCGGGGCTTCAGCGGGAGGAGTCACTGGACCCGCTTCCGCTCGTCTTGGCTCCGGCGGCAACCCGCGCAATTCCTCTACCGTCGGCTGCATCGGCCTGAATCCTGGCGCAGCGGCCCTTGCCCGGTGAATCGCACCCCCCGCCAGGACGAACGGCAGCAACCCGCCGGCCTCGTCGAGCATCGCGTTCAGGTTCTCGTTCTTCGTCCGCACCGCCCCGGGCGTTGACAGGACTTCGATGAATGGCCGGTCGGCCATGTCTTCGCGGATTTCAAGCTCGCCCGGGTCAAGCGTGCTCACGCCCTTCAGGAGATTCTGAATCGTTCCCACTACCGGCGTCACCGCGCCTTCCACCGGAGCCATGAGGAGCGAGAACGGCGAAAACAGAATCGTCGCCAGGTTCCGGGTCTGCCGTCCCCCGCGTTGCAGCGACCGATTGATTCTCTGAAGCGTCTCGGCATAGGGGTCGGCGCCGGTGAATTCCTCGGCGCGCGGCTCGGCAATGGCCGCCGGGATGTCTCTCACCGCTTCGCCTACCTGCTCACCCACCGCGGCGGCCCGCTGGCCCAGAGGCCCAAAGATATCCAGCACCCGTGACAGTACCGGATGCCGCTCGTCGAAGCCCTCGGGTTCCTTCACCATCGTCGGCATCCGCTTGAATTCGGGCTCAGGACCGCCGCGCAGTTTTCTAGCTTCGCTCTGATGAACGGCCTGAGCGTACCTCGTGGCGTTCTCTGCCGTGTCGAAGATGCCGAGGTGTTTTCCCGTTTTCCTATATTGAGCCACCGCCTCCTCATCGGAAACGATTTTGGCGTCTTCGGTGACGGTAGGAATCAGTACCTCTTTGCCGTCAATTTCGACGCTAATCGAACGAACTGAGCTAATCGACCCATCGGCGTTTCTCACCTGTGGTCTGCGCGTCATATCAATGTTCCCGGCTTCTATCATGCCTGGAAGCGGCCCAGGCACTCCGGATTCTGGAGGTTGGAACTGGCCGTGCTGCGGATGCAGGCTGAAGGATTGATCTTCAGTCCCGTCTCTCCGTCCGCGCTGTGGATGAAGTGAGAGGTTCCCCACTATCGCGTTTCTCCAACTCTTTTCCTGATTTCGGTCCCGAGACTTGTTCTCCCGGCTCGAGCTCCCGGGCGCACCCGCTCGCGGATGCGAAAGCGGATTCGAGCCGCATATCGCCTCAGCATGGGGTCAACGTCTTTTCCCCGCACATGTTTTTCAAGCTGAGCAAGCGCCCTGTTGGCATCACCATTTGCCTCGGTGAGGTAATCGCCCGCTGTGTCTTCGATCATTTGGTCTTCTCGGCCCTTTCGGTCAGCGGCAGGCTCGGCGCGGTTTGACGCTGCGATCCTCTTTCTCTGTGCTTCCACATCCGACGGATAAGGCCGATCCACTCCCGGCACTTCAACCCGACCACGCCTCAATTCATACCGCTCCTCAATCGGCAGTTCGGCTTCCTGCCCCGCCATCGTCGCTTCCGCCCTCGTCTTCGTGAGCGTTTGCTCTGCGATTTCTTTGTCCAAATCGGCGCGAATCTCGTCCCGCTGTTCTTTCACTTTCAGTGAACTCACCTTGTAGGACTCAATCAGCGGCTTTGCACGCTCGTAGCCCATCGAGATCATCTGCTGCCCAGTCGCAGGGTCAATTAGTTTCCGTTCTACGGCCGTTTTGACTGCTGAACTAAGCGTAGCGTCATCCGTCATGCTTCCCGCGAGACGGCCACGCATCTCATCCTCTTTGTCCTCTAGGTCAAGAATTGCCTTCCGCTGAGTTATGTTTCCAGTCTCCCAAGCCTGAATCTTGTTTTCGACTTCTAAGGCATACTGAGGGTCAATCTCCCTGATTTTGGGAAGCGCTTTGCGGTAATCGCCTCCCGCTTCAGAAATAGCCTGAGCTACTAGCATCTTGCGTTGACCGGCGGCTCGAAGCTCGTCGAGGCTCATCCGGCCTTCCTCTAGCCGCTGCGCGCCGAGTTGCTGGCCTTGAATAACGTTTCCCAGCGACAACGCCCGGCCCGCCTTCTCCAAAAGCCCCTGTTGGGGCTCTTGCGGTTCAAACTGCCATCTGACTGGACTTCCCATATTTCCCTCCG
>DATKYV010000012.1:0-4037 GCA_035528275.1 Terriglobia bacterium
CGGACTCCCAGCGGCCGCAACGCATCCACCACCGAGTTCACCACAGCGGGTGTGGACCCGATCGTCCCGGCTTCGCCTACGCCCTTCACCCCCAGGGGATTCACCGGCGTCCGCGTTTCGGTATTCGCAGTTTCAAACCAGGTGAATCCGCGTGCTTTGGGCACGGCGTAGTCCATCAACTCGCCGGTCAACAACTGGCCGTTTTCGTCGTAGACGCACTCTTCCCACAACGCTTGGCCGATTCCTTGGGCCAAGCCGCCGTGAATTTGACCCTCAACGAGCAGCGGATTCAGGATGCGCCCGCAATCGTCCACGGCGAAGTAGTTGCGCAGCCGGACCTCGCCCGTCTCCTCGTCGACTTCGCTCACGGCGACGTGTGCGCCGAAGGGATAGGTGTAATTGGGCGGCTCGAAAACCGATTGCTCGGTCAGGCCGGGCTCGACACCAGGAGGCAACTGGCGCGCGAAATAGGCCTCGCCCACCACGTCGCCGAAGGAAATTGACTTCCCTCCGTCCGCCGTCTGGAGCTTTCCGTCTTTGAAGGCCAACTGGCCGGGCTTCACGCCCAGCTTGTGCGCGGCGATGCGGGCCCTCTTCTTCTTCAGGCGCTGCGTCGCCTGATAAATCGCAGTCCCACCCACGGCCGTGGCGCGACTGCCGAACGTCCCAATGCCCATCGGGACGACGGACGTATCGCCGTGAAAGACCGTCACATCATCGAAGGGGATGCCGAATTCCTCGGCGACGATCTGCGCGAAGGTGGTCTCCTCGCCCTGGCCGTGGGGCGAAGTCCCGGTTAGCACCGTCACCTTTCCCGTGGGCTCGACGCGCACCACACCGCACTCCCAGCCCCCCGCGGGCATCCGGCTCGAGGGGCCCATGGCGCAGATTTCCACGTAGGTGGAAAGCCCGATGCCGAGATACTTGCCTTTCTTTCTCAGCCGCGCCTGCTCCCTGCGCAGTTTCGCGTAGCCGGAAAGTTGCATGACCTTCTTCAGGGTCTTCTGGTAATTACCCGTGTCGTAGGTGACCCCGGTCGAGAGGGTCAGCGGAAATTCTTTCGGTGAGGGGAAATTTTTGAACCGCACGTCCGCCGGGTCCAGGCCGAGGTCGAGCGCCACCAGGTCCATCGCCCGCTCGATGATGTAAGTGGCTTCCGGCCGTCCCGCGCCGCGATAGGCGTCCGTCGCCATCTTGTTGGTGAACACGCCTTGCGTGACGACGGAAACGTTGGGAATGTTGTACGCACCCACAATCATCAGCGCGGTGAGCGTGGGGATGGCGGGAGTAAGAAGCTGATGGTAGGCGCCCAGGTCGGCGATGATCCGGCACTTCAGCCCAACCACCTTGCCGTCCGGCTGCACGTAGACTTCGAGATCGTTGATCTGGTCGCGGCCGTGCGTGGTGGCCAGCATGTTTTCGCGGCGCGTTTCGATCCACTTGACGGGCTTGCCCAGTTGCCGTGAGGCGTAGCACGCCACGCCCTCTTCGGCGTAGACGTTCAGCTTGCTGCCAAACGCCCCGCCCACCTCGGGCGCGATGACCCGGCACCGGGCCTCGTTCATGCCCGACATCAGCGCGAGCTGCGTTTTGAGAAGGTGAGGAATTTGCGTTGACGACCAGACGGTGAGCGTATCCTCGCCCGGCGCATAACTCGCGATGACGCCCCGGGTCTCCATCGCCACCGGCACCAGCCGCTGGTTGATGAGCCGCTGCCGGATGACCTTCAAGCTCTTGTCCGCTTCGACGGCCTTCCAATCGCCGCCTTCGAGCTTCGCCTCGAAGGCCAGGTTGTCTTCAAACTGCTCGTGGACGCGCGGCGAGCTTTTTTCCAGCGCCTTCTCGGGATCGGCGATAACAGGGAGAGGCTCGTAGTCGACCTCCACCTTGTCCGCGGCGTCGCGAGCCTGATGGCGGTCGCGGGCCACGATGGCCGCGACCGGCTGGCCCGCGTAGCAGACCTCGTCAATCGCCAGGCAAGGGTTGTCGGGAATCTTGAGGTCCGGCATCCCCGCGGCGCAGGGGATTGTGCCCAGTTGCCCCTTCAAATCTTTTCCCGTCCAAGCCGCGACCACGCCGGGCATGGCAAGCGCCTCGCTGACGTTTACCGACTTCAAGCGCGCGTGGGCGTACACGCTGCGGACGAAGACCATGTGGAGCATGCCGTCGAGCTTCAGGTCGTCCACGTAATGCGACCGGCCCTGGATCAGCCTCGGGTCTTCCTTGCGCTTGATTCGCTCACCTAAAAGCTTGGCCGACATTTCTCACCTCGTGCCCACCACCGAATGTCTATTGTTCGTTGTCGGTTGTTGGTTGTTGGTTGTCACTCAGCGGCGGCGCCGAGGAAGCACCCGTCACAGCTTGCCGCCCACAACCCACAACTCACAACCAACAACCCACAGCTCGCTTGTCACTTGTCACTTGTCACTTGCCACTGTTCTCCCATCTTCTGAGCCGCGCTCCCGACCGCTTTGACGATGTGCTGGTAGCCCGTGCACCGGCAGAGGTTCCCTTCCAGTCCGTGGCGGATTTCTTCCTCGGTCGGTTGAGGGTTGCGACAGAGAAGTTGATGCCCGGCAATGATCATGCCGGGTGTGCAGAAGCCGCACTGCAAGCCGTGCTCATCCCAGAAAGCTTGCTGGAGCGGGTGCAGCTTGTCGCCCTGCGCCAGGCCCTCGATGGTCACGATCTCGGCGCCGTCGGCCTGGACGGCAAAGACCGTGCAGGACTTCACTGCCTGACCGTTCACGAGGACCGTGCAGGCGCCGCAGATCGAGGTCTCGCAGCCGATGTGCGTGCCCGTCAGCCCGGCCACCTCGCGCAGATAGTGGACCAGCAGAAGCCGCGGCTCAACGTCGTCGTCCCTCACGGTGCCATTGATCTTGATTCGGATTTTCACGGGCCGTCCCCTCCCCCGAAAAAGTCTGCTGGAGCCGGCGAAGCTTCCGCCGGCGGGTTGTGCGCAGCCGCCTTGAAGAGTATGAGCCCCAATTAATGAGCAGGGTACATGTACGACCCCTGAAAAGCGTTGTCAACTGCGGGCTGCGAACAGAATTGAAAGGCGAAGCAGAGGGAGGCGCGGCACGGTCCCGATCTGCGGGATGCCGTGGGCTCTTTGCCGTTAATGTTGATTCGACGCCTGTGGTCCGGAATTCGTTGACCAGGCACCCAGATTTGTGCGGCGGCCGGTACCGTGCGGCACTGCAAGTTGCCCTCAGAGGTCTTCTGGCTTCAGCCCTGTGTGCTTGGCGATGCGGGCAGGCATCTTGGGCCCCATTTCCTCCGACTCATGGAAGGCCCAGGTGAATTCGCCCTTGGTCGGGTGGATAAGCTGAAGGTGAGAGGAACCTTTTCGCGCTTTCACAGTCCAACCGCGTCTCAATAAGCAGGGTAGCGCAGAGTCTCGACTCCCAGAGACTCTGCGGTTCTTCTTCAGCTTCGCGTTCGGTCATCGGGAAGCCGCAGCACCCGGCAGGTGATGAAGAGGAATCGATCCGATAACACCAGACGCCGAATGCGCGACATCCAGCCGTTTATACGCCGCTTCCCCAAAAGCCGCAGAGTGTCTGAACTGCGAGACTCTGCGCTACCGGCTTGGCCAATAACTCAACGGGAGCAGGCAATCGAAACCGCAAGGGGCTTGGTGGAATGCTTCTTCTCTTTTTCGATCTCATCAGCGAGCACGCGGAAGGCAAGCGCCTTAACCTTGGCTACCGCCTCCTGCTTGGTCTTGCCGTATGCCATGACTCCAGGGAGTGAGGCGATTTCGGCAATCCAGCGCCCGTCCGCTTCGCGATCCAGTTCAATCTGAAACTTCAATCCCATCTCTCCAGTCGGGTCCTCACTCAAGCCATGGTAATGCATCGCAATGACCAGGTCAACGTGGGAAACCCCTCCGTGTCGTTAGCACATGAAATGTCCGCCTCAATTAGCAGGTGATCTGTCCGCTTAAGGCGGACTTCGGGTAAACCCTTCTGGGGGAAGGAGGCAGGATGAAGGGATACCCGGAGGACGCCTGGGAGCGGGCGATGAAGATT
>DATKYV010000013.1:0-7825 GCA_035528275.1 Terriglobia bacterium
TCAACTGGAACCATCTCGAGATGACGAGCGCTTTGTGGGCCTGCCGCAACTGCGGGCGAGCGTTCACCGCCAATTTCCCGGCTCTGGTGAAAAGTTACCTGGCGCTTGAAAAGCACGACGAAGAAACCGCCGCGTCCGTCAGTTGACGGACAGCCCGGCGAGCCAGTAGCGCACGGTTCCTCGCCGATCGTGCACAATCCGCAAGGCCCGCCGCAATTAGCCTCAGCCTTCCGCTCCGATTCGCACTCGACGCTGTCTACCGGCAAGCTTCAGAATTTCAATATTCTTTGACTGGACTATTCTTCAGGTGGAGATTCTTCACTTTCGAAAATCTCCAAGGGCGGTGGCAGGAAATCGTTGGTGTTGCTCATCCACCGGCTGAGCATTTCTTGCAGCCTGTGGACGGTATCCGCCATGGCCGGATCGCCGGCCAGATTCTTCGTCTCCCCCGGATCGCGCTCCAGATCGTAGAGCTCAACTTCGGGACGCGGTTGTGCAAAGAACCTCTGCTCGAACCTCGCGCTGAGCTTCCCCTCCTCCCGGACCTCGAGAATTGAATTCCAACTCGGGGAGCGCTTCAGGTCCCTGACGGGTCGATAGGGCAACTCCGGCCGGTAGTTTTGGATGAGCTTGAAGCGACGTGTGCGAACCGCGCGAATCAGGTCCAGATTGTCGTGCCAGTTGCGCTCGGCGAAGATCGCTTCACGCGGGCGATACTCCTCGCCTCGAAGGAGTTTCAGCAAGCTCGAGCCTTCCATGATCTCGGGGATGGGAATTCCCGCGGCATCCAGCCAAGTGGGCGGCAGATCGATAAGCGATGCAAGGTCTGAAGAGACCCGGCCGGGCTTGATCGTGCCGGGCCATCGGGCGATGAACGGGACCTGGATCCCGGGATCATAGAGCGTTCCCTTGGCGCCGGGAAAGGGCATGCCATTGTCACTCACGAAGATGACCAGAGTGTTTTCGGCGAGGCCGTGCTCCTCGAGAAGAGCGAGGATCTTGCCGACGTTGCCGTCCATCCGGCCGATCTCACCGTAGTAATGGGCCAGGTCCTTGCGGATTGCGGGTGTGTCGGGCAAGAAATCGGGCACGACTACCGTCTTGGGGTCATGCGAAGGCGACAGCCCGGCGGGCAGGTAGGGGCGATGAGGATCGTGGAAACCGATGTGGAGATAAAAAGAGCGGTCCTTGGGGCGTTCTTCAAAGAAAGCGGCCAGCGGCTTGGCCCCTCCGACAAAGTCCCAGCGCTTCCAGAACTGCTTGCCCAAATGCACTTTCTTGTAAGCGCCGACAAAATAGCCCGCCTTCTTGAGATGCTCGAGGATGGTTAAATAGTGGGAGCGAAGCGGGGAGTGCAGGCGCGCCGTCCCCGTGGCGTGAGCCGAACGGCCGGTGAGGATCGAAGAGCGGCTGGGACTGCACTGAGGGGATGTAACGAAGGCGTTAGTAAACCGCATCCCCTCGAGCGCCAGGCGGTCCAGGTGGGGGGTGTGGATCGTCGGATTCCCGTAACAGCCGACGTCGGGAGCGCTTTGGTCGTCAGATACCAGGAAGAGGAAATTGGGGGGAGTGGATGATCCCGCGGACGCTCCGCCGGGTGAAGACAGCCCGCGACCGCGCAACTCGCCAACTGTGAACGCGCTCAGCGCCAGGCTCGTGTTTTCAAGGAACTTCCTCCGGTTCATCACCCTTCTGGCCCATCTTAGCGAAGCCGCGTCGATTTTGCAGCAGGCTTCTTCACTTCGGTTCGAGCCCGGTTGCCGGCCGCCGGTGCCGGTCAATCCAGTAGGCCCACGGAACGAAAAGCCAGCCGGCCAGTCCCACAATCACGATTGCCCTAACGCCGGGTGGCGGCGGGCCCGCGAGATTCAAGGCATAGATCGCGGCGAGAACGACAACGAGCGACCAGAATGCGTAACGCCCCGTGCGATCTTGCGCGCCGGTGAAGCGCCAATAGAGAATCACCCCGGTTACGAAGATGCCCCCCTCCACCAGCACGGTCGCCCACAGACTATTCCACAGTCCCAGCCCCACATAAGTCGTGCCGCCGGGGAGGAGAAGCAGATCGGATCAATGACTAACCGCATCGAGGATCCAGTGGCTGGAGACACAGCCTCCCACAATCCATGCGCCGCGGGAATTGCGGCGCGCGGCGAAATAACCGAGCCCCAGCAGCGCCGCCCATGCGAGCGCGCCAACCAGGCTGTGGGTGATGGGATAGTCGTAAAAGTCGAGCGGCGTCACCACGGTGTTTCCCGGGTCGATGCGAACGTGTTCCAAACCCAAGAGAAGAAGAATCGGCCAGAGCAGATCAACGAATTGCACGGAAAGGAACAGCGTTCCGAGGGACGTCCGGGGAGCCAAGCGCTTGGCCGCAAACCCGACGGCATAATGACCAATGAACATGCCGCTAGCATACACCAGAGCGGCGTCTCCAATCAGGGGGGAGGATCGCAATCTGCGCCAAATGCAGACGGAGAAAAAGCCGCAACCAAAAGCCGGTCACATCCATCTTTATCTATGGTGTCGTAAGGTGATTCAATACAGAGGGGTGACAGGTGCTTCCAAGCGCATCCATACGCTGGCGGGGTCTCAGAAGCCCGAGCCAGAGACTCGCGGCAATCCTTGCGGTGGCGGCAGCGGTCGGTGGCCTGCCGGCCTGCGGTAATGCCAGAAATGCCACCAGCGCTGGCCAGCCCAGGAGGTTGAATGCCGCCCCAGCCCGTGTGGCAATTGTGGAGTTCACCGACTCAGGCGAAAGGAAAGGTCTCGTGATGAGCGACAAAGTGGTGAAATCCGACGAAGACTGGAAGCAGATTCTGACTTCCGAGCAGTTTGCCGTGACCCGAAAGAAGGGGACCGAGCGGGCCTTCACGGGCAAATACCACGACAACCACGAGAAGGGCATTTACCGCTGTGTCTGCTGCGGGACGGCGCTGTTCAGTTCGGACACGAAATTCGATTCGGGCACCGGCTGGCCGAGCTTCTGGGCGCCGATTGCCGAGGAGAACGTCCAAACGGAATCCGATACAAGCTACGGCATGATCCGCACCGAGGTGATGTGCAAGAAATGCGACGCGCACCTCGGCCACGTCTTCAACGACGGCCCCCGGCCCACCGGCTTGCGTTACTGCATCAATTCCGCCGCGCTGGACTTTGCAAAAAAGCAAGCGACGGAGAAATGACTTCCGCGCAAACGTTTCAATCCTGCTGGATCGAGCCAGCAGCGGAGTCCGGAACCTCCGGGAACCGCATCCTTCACCCTTCTGAGACCCGACTCCATTTTGCCGATGAGTCCTTCCTGGTGGGTCCCGAAGAGGTTTCCCTCAGTATCCTGGCAGTAGACCAGGTATCCGACGCCGGGGATGGCCATCTTCGGCATCATAACCTTGCCTCCGTTTGCGCTGACTTTCTCTACGGGACCATCTGAAGATTCCTCCTCCCCTGAGTTTTTCCTCACCGTGATATTTCTTGTCACGGCGTTTGAAGATTCCGGGCTCGCAGGATACGATAACCGGCGAAAACCAGGGGCCGCGAGCCTCAGAGAGGCTTCATGAGCAGAGCACGGATGGAATCGCGCCGAGAATTTCTGAAAAGCTCCGCCGGGCTTTTCGCCCTGGCTGTTGGCGTTCCGGGGCGGTCCCGGGGGGCGCCCTCCGATCCCTCGCCGTCGCAGCGCATCACACTCGCGCAGCTCGAGGCGACGCACGATGTGAAAAGGAATCTCGACCGGGCACGCGAGGCCTTCGTGCAAGCCCGGAAAGACGGCGCCGGTTGGATTATGTTTCCCGAGTGTTTCCTGAGCGGCTACTACACGGGGTTTGATGGGGTGGAAGTGGCCATGGCTTTCGCTGAAATCCAGAACCTCTGCCGCGAAGCTGCCCTAATCGGTCTGATCGGGACCGGCTGGAAAGAAAAGGATAAGACGTACAATCAGATCCGCATCGTTGACGCGCAAGGCCTGCTGGCGGACCAGTACGCGAAGAGCTGCCTCTGCTACTCCGAATCGGATTTCACGGCTGGCGGATATCCCATGGTTCACACCCTGGGCGGGATCAAATTCGGGACTCTCATCTGCAACGACATGTGGGTTACGCCGGGCTTCAGCGACGGACCCGACCCGCATCTCTCGCTGAAGCAGGCGCGCGCGGGCGCCCAGGTCATCTTCCTGGCCGCCAACAGCGGGACCGAACTCAAGTATCGGTCCTATCATGAGTCAAACCTTTTCACCCGCGCCGCGGAAGCCAAATGCCCCATCGTCGTCGTCAATGCTTTCGAAACACCTGAAATCAACGCTACCTCCGGCGTGGTGGGGACGAATTTCGAGTATCTCTCCTCGTTGCCGCGAAACCACGAGACAGTGCAAACAGTCGAATTCTCACCCGCCAACCGTGACTCGTAGCACGCAGCCTGGACGCTGGGACGTGAGCTACGTCGGCGAACGCTCGGGAAATTGCATCTCTTCCACGAAGATTTCCTGGAATTGCGGGTCGGCGTGAAGGGAAACGTGCTCGGTCTTGGCGCGAATCGAGGCGTAGTTGTACGCCTCGTCGTCGGCGTTGAAGAGGGCCAGCTTGTTTCCGAGCAGTGCCGTGTTGCCCGCTGGTTGAACCATCGATGGCGGAAAAGCAATGAGACCGATTCGCTGCGCGCTGGCGCGGCTGATGTAGTTGCCGAAAGCCCCGGCCAGATAAAGTCGAGTCAAATCTCCTGCCTGAGCGCCCCAGTGCTGGAGCAGAATGCGGATGCCCGCTGCGATGGCGCCTTTGGCCAGTTGCAGTTCGCGGATGTCGCTCTGCGTCAAGGAAACGGGAGGAGCGAGCTTCAATCCTCCGTCCGCGCCGCTCAGCCGCCCGCTGGGATGGATTAACCCCAACTCGAGTCCCGCGGCCACCGCATCCACCAATCCGCTCCCGCAGATTCCTCGCGGCGCAACGTTGCCGAGCACGTGACATTGCAGGCGGCCGTTATCAACCTTCACCGCCGAGATCGCTCCCGTCGCCGCCCGCATGCCCATGGAGATTCGCGCGCCCTCGAAAGCCGGTCCCGCCGCCGTGGACGCGCAGAGCAGCCGCTCGCGGTTTCCGATGACGATTTCCCCGTTGGTCCCAAGGTCCACAAGGCCGACGAGCACAGGACTCTCGGCGAGCTTGGTCGCCAGGATTCCCGCCAGGATATCGCTGCCCACGAAACTCCCCAGGCAGGGCAGGAAGCGCACCGGAGGGTCGCTTTTGAGTTTCCAGCCGAGTTCGCGGGCGCGAAAAACCTCGAGCCCGGCGCGCTGGGGCTCGAAAGGATAGTGGGCAAGCGGCGCGACATCGATTCCGCAAAACAGATGATGCATGACCGTGTTGCCCGCGATCGCCACGGACTGGACCCAGCGGCCAGGGACTCTGGCGCCTTCAAGCAATTCTTCAATGAGCCTCCCTACCTGTTTGCGAATCAGCGTGCTCAGCCGGCGCAAGCCGTTCTCCGCCAGCGCGAAGGAGATCCGGCTCATCACGTCCGCGCCGGCGCGCGCCTGGAGGTTGAGGGCCGTACGCACCGAAAGCACGTGCGCGTTGCTGAGATCGAGCAACTGGGCCACCAGGGTTGTGGTCCCCAGGTCCACGGCGACGCCCAATCCCTCGCGCGGCGTGAATTCAAACGCCGAACTGTCTGCGAGGATGGCCGCTTCCCACTGTCCGAGCTCGAGCGTCAAATCGCACTCCGCCCGGCTCACACACGCGAGGCGCCAGCCGGCGTCAAGCTCCTCGCGCGTCAGGAGCGCTTCCTGCTCCGGCGTGACGGGCAGCGAGCCGCGCGCCACCCGAATGCGGCAGCCTTTGCATCGCGCCCGTCCGCCGCAAGGAAACTCCACGCCGTGCGCGAACAGGACATCCTGCAGGGGAGCGCCACGCTCGAGCTTGAAGCGCTTCCCCAGCGGCTGCAGCTCGATTTGGACACGGTCCTTCTTCATCGTTTCAGGATTCTACGCGAGCACGGAGGGTTTGCGACGCTTCAATTGTCCGGCTGATGAGACCGCGCGTATTCGGCGAGGGCGCGGAGGTTTTCGTGTGGTGTGTCGCGCGTAACTTCGCATCCGGCGCCGACGATGTAGCGTGGTCCGGCTTGACGATGGCACTCGGCGATGGCTTCGATGACGGCCTCGCGGGACCCGTTGCGAAGCACACGCACCGGGTCGATATTGCCCAGGAGGATCTGGCTGGGCCCCATCTTGTCCCTACCTTCGGCCAGCGGCGCCAGGAAATCCAGGTCCACAATCTCACACCCCAACCGGCCCATTCCTTCCAGGATTTGCCGGGTGTTGCCGCAAATGTGGAGCCGGACGAGCGCGCCCATGGAATGGAGCCCGTCCACCAGCTTCTTTTCATAGGGCCAGACGAATTCCTCGTAGAAACGCGGGCCGATGAGTGACGCCGCAGCATCCCCAACCCCGATGAGGTCCGCGCCCGCCACCACCTGGGCCTTGGCGAAACTCAATTCCATTTCCACTGTGAAGGCGAACAGGTCGCGGACGAATTCCGGGTCATCGTAAAGATCCAGCATCACGGTATTGATTCCGCGCAGGTCTGCGGCCTCGGCCATGGGACCTTCGATCCAGCCTTCGACTAGCTTGTCTTTGCCGGCGCGCTCCTTCAGAAGCGCCGCCGCCCGAACGCGGTCGCGCATGCGTCCGTCGGCCGACGGATCGGGGACCTTCAGATGCGCGAGCTGAGTCTTGTTTGCCAGACGGGCGCGAGTCTCGTCAATCGCCGGCGGCTGGTCGTCGAAATACTGGACGGTGGCGCCGCAATCTGCGGCCTCGCGCCCGGGATCGGAGATGCAGGAAACATAGTCGAAATCGAACTCTTCCGCCGTGCGAACCTGGGCTTCGGCAAGAACGCGATAGTCGGTGGCGTAACTCCGGTACTTCACTCCGATCCGGTCAGCGGCAAACATCATGGTGATGGGCATGAAGGGCAGGTGGTCGACGGGGCGCCCTTCGATCATGGCCAGAATCCGCTCGCGGCCGGTCACGGTGCAACCTCCTCGACCGTGATGATGCCTTCATCGTACCTGGCCGCCACCCGCCACCCGGGCGGGACCAGCAAGAACTCCTTCTCGTCCCACTCACCGTCGACGAGACGTTGGAGTAACGACAGGTCGCCCCCGACCTTTTCGAATTCCCAGCCGCGCTCGGCGGCCAGCTCGCGGGTGTGTTGCTCGTAACTGCCGTCCGGCTCGACGCCCATCTCGATGAAGGTCAGCTGGGAGTAGTGCCGAGCGTAGCTGCAGAGTTGTTCGTAGAGGTATTTCGCGTTGTCCTCGCCGTACTTGGCGACGAGCTCCTCATAGCTCTGGTCCATCCCGATCTGATGCTGAATGGAAAGTTGCTTCAGCTCGCCCGCATCCTCCCCGCGCTCGATCCAACCGGTGGTCTTGAAATAGACGCCCGGATGGGAGTTGAAATAGTCCAGATAACGTTCCTTGCTCCCGAAAAAAACGGTGATGCAGTCGTGGGCTCGCGGCACCACCAGAGGGATCGCGCGCGCCGTCAGGCCCGCCAGACCGTTGTTGCAGAGCCCGTAACCGAAAAGAACCGCCTGGTACTTCGAAGCGTCCACACGATCCACCGCCTCCTGAACGCGCCCCAACATCTTCGCGCTGCCGATGTCGTGCAAGCCTTTGGGGAGGAATTCGATATCCACGGTGTTCACCGAGCGCGCCACCGCCGCGGACATCTCGCGGTAGAAGATTTCGCAACTGATGAGCTTGAGGCGCAGGGGGAGCACCCCGAATAGGATTTGCCGGTTAGTTCGTCCGCAGTGTCTGCTTCTGTGCC
>DATKYV010000014.1:0-5157 GCA_035528275.1 Terriglobia bacterium
TTGGCGTCCTTCAGCATCCGCACCTGCCGGGAAAAATCCTTGTCGCCACGGTCGAATTTCAACTCCATGATCACCTGGTGGCCCATGCGCCGCGCCTGGTCGTTGAATTTCTGCACGCCCATGCGAGCGTAGCGGGCCTGCGTGCGGATCACCGCTACGCGTTTCAGCTTCAGATCCTTGAAGACGTGGTCGGCGACAGCGTAGCACTGCTGGCGGTCATCGATGAAGCTGTGCAGCAGCCACTGGATGCGGGTTTCGGTGACGGTGGGATCGGTTGTGCCCGGGGAGACGATGGGAAGCTCCAGCTTCAGGGTGACGCGAAGCGCGATGTGGGTGCTCTGACCATCGATCGAGCCGAGCATCACCCAGCAGTTTTCGTCGAGCAGCATCTTGACGAGTTCACCCGATGAGGCGCCCCACAACGCCGAGTCGTTGTGCAGCTTCAGGACGTAGGGCTTTCCGTGGTAGCCGCCTCGCGCGTTGGCTTCCTCGATGGCGAGTTGCGCGCCGTGCAGCATGGGGATGCCGTAAACGGATTCGGGGTTGTTCTCGAGCGGTCCCAGGAAACCGATGGCGACCTCTTTCAGATGCTCCACGTCGCCGTTTTCACGATCGCGAGCCGCGCCGTTGTACTCCAGCGTATTTTCCTGAATAAACCACTCGTAATAGGCCTTGCTGAAATTGCGGAAGGGAACCGCTTCGTCCGGCATGTTGCCGTAGCGCTTGTCCACGGGCAGCTCGGGCTCGCTTTTCTGCGCCGGAGGGGTCTGCGTCCACGCCGGCGCCGCAAGGGCGAGCAGCAGGATCAGGAAAAAGGTTTTGCTCCACATTGTCCTTACCCCTTCAAACCACATGATCGGTTGATCTTTGCCGGCCGGCTTCGGCGTCTTTGCAGGTCCGGCGCTTACGCCGCGTATTGCTTTTCGGCGACCTGGGGCTGTCGGGCGTCGATAAACCGGATGATCCTTCTCAGCGCGCGCGGCGTGATGGCCTGCGCGGCGTCGCATTGGGGTTTGGCGGCGTCCAGGCGGTCGCTCGCCACCTCGATGATCAGTCCGTGACTGCCGAACTCGATGGCCGCGCGGCTGGCGCCTTCCACCATCGCGGAAACGCCCGTCGCGTGGCTGGGATCGACGATCACCGGCAAGAAACTTTCCGCCTTTACGGCGGGGATAACATTCAAATCCAGCGAATAGCGCGAGTACTCGCTCGAAGAATGCGACTTGATGCCGCGCTCGCACAAAACGATCTCCAGGTTCCCTTCGTTGGCGATGTATTCGGCCGCCCCCAGCCATTCGCACAGGCTGGCGGCCATGCCGCGTTTCAGCAGCACGGGCTTCCCCAGCCGGCCCACTTCCACCAGGAGCGGATAGTTCTGCATGTTGCGCGAACCCACCTGGATCATGTCCGCGTACTGGGCGACTTGCTCCACCAAGCGCACGTCCATGACCTCGGTGACCACCGGCAGGCCGGTCTCCTCGCTCGCTTCGCGCAGGATCTTCAACCCCTCGAGACCCAATCCCTGGAAGTCATGGGGAGAAGTGCGGGGTTTGTAAGCGCCGCCGCGCAGCATGTCGGCGCCGGAATGTTTCACCGCCCGGGCGATTTCCAGCGTCTGCTCGCGACTTTCGACGGCACACGGGCCGGCGATGACCACCGGGCGCTCGGCGCCGAAACGGACATCGCCCACCTCCACCACGCGCGTCAGGCTCTCGCCGTAGCGCCCGTTGGTTTTGCGGCTCACCAGTGGACAAATCTTCGGCAAGTCTTCCGGTGTGACTTTTCCGGCGATGATCATGGCAACCCTTCCTGACAGGAGCTTCCGAGTCTTCGGACGCCACGTCCCGCGAGGTGTAATTGCCCAACGCAGACCCTCGCGGGCGTGCGAGCCTTGGTCTAAGCGGCGATCTCCTTCCGCTGCCCGTTGTCGGAGCCGTTGCGGTCCGACTCAAAAATCGCCATCGCCTCGATCTCCACCAGCAGATCCGGCCGGCAGAGAATGGCCTGGATGCCGGTGGAGGCGGGCAAGGGATCCAGCCCCTGCTCCTTGAAAAATTGCGTGCGGATTTCGTTGAACGCTTCGTAGTCGCGCTCGATATCACGGAGGTAGCATGTGGTGCGGACGATGTCCTTCCACGTGGCACCCTCCGCTTCCAGCAGCGCGGTGATATTGCGATACGTTCTCCAGGTTTGAGCGCGGAAATCCCCGGGGTGGACCGTCTCCCCGCCGTCGCCTACGCTGGCCGTCCCGGAAATCAGCAGGATGGTGACACCTTTGATGTCCAGGCGCAGCCCGCGGGAAAAAGATGATGGCTTGTCGTAAGTAAAGGCTTCGTTCAAGGCTCGAGGCGCGCTGATCGCCTTCTTGGGAATGGATTTGTGTTCTCTTTCGATCAAGGCGGCCGTTTCAGCGGCCGAGTCTCGCAGACTCATAGAGTTGGTCCTCCTTTTGGGGTTCGCGGATACCGTGGCTCAGGCCTTTCGCCGTCGCCACCCAGATGTCCTCGCCATGAAAATCCATATTCAGGATGTAGTTGTGAGCGAGGGTGGTTGAGGTTTGGAGAACGGTCTTCTTTCCGTCCGGCCAGGTGATTTCGATATCGCCGTGCCCGTTCTCTTTGTTGGGCCGGTAAGTGACCCAGGTGTTTGTTTTGTAGTTCAGGTAGCTCAGCCCTTTGTCGGTGCAGGACCAGACTTCGTCCCCGCGCGCCTTGGGGGCGTTGATGAAGTCGGAGGCGAGGCCGCTATCCTTGGTCAGGTAGTTGTGCCAGTTGCGGCCGTCGTAACCGCTCAGCCCGAAATAAGTCGAGGCCCACACCATGTTACGGACGGGATTGAAGGCCACGTTGCTGACAATGATGTGCACCAGCCCCTGATTCCGGAACAGGACCATTTCCATCTCCTCGTCCGGATCGGTGTGCGGCCGCCAGTAGTCTCCGTCCACGTGGTACTCGAGCAAGCCGCCACCCCAGACCGCGGCGTAAACGACCTGGTTCTTCTCATCGATGGCGATGCCGTAGCACCAGGGCTCGTGGAAGGGCGCGTTAAATTCGCTCCAGTTCCTCCACTCCCCCGTGTGGGTGTCGAAGCGGCTGATGCCGGCGGTCGTGGCCACCCAGATGTCGTGGCCGAGAATCCCCACGCCGTAAATGATGTCGTTCAGAAGTCCGCTGGTGAGGTTCGTGTAGTTCCTGAATTGCCCGCCAGAGAACCGGCTGAGCCCTCCGAAGGTGCCGATCCAGAGGTCGCCGGTTTCTTTGTCCAGCGCGATGGCCATCACCACGCGGTGCGCCAGGCCGTCCTCGGGCCGGTAGACTCTCTTGATCTTGCCGTTCTCAATCAGCACCAGACCGTTTTCCGTACCGGCCCAGACGCGGTCACCGTCCACGGCCACGCAGAAGACTTTTTCGTCCGGCATGCCGTTTTCAACGGTGAAGTTCTCCCAGTGGGTATAAAGGGGCGGGTTCTGGGCGAAGGTCACGGCGGCGGCCGTCAGCAGGAGGGCAGCGGCCCAGGTCACGCGGATTGCCGGTTGGATTCTCTTCATCGTGGTCTCCTGTTGTTTGCCGCGAGGCGGCCAGCCCCGCGAAATCACAGGGTCTTCAAATACTCGATCAGGTCGTTCAGCTGCTCTTTCCGCATGTCGGAAGTGTAGCCGTGCGTGTTCTGGTTGTTATAGACCGTCCAGATCTCTTCCAGCGTCTGCGCCTGGCCGTTGTGCAGATACGGAGCGCTCTCATAGACACGGTCAAGCTGCGGGACGTCGAACAAGGTGATGGTGTCGTATTGGTTGGCCGACCCCACGTCCGCACTCAGGCGATTCGTGTAATGCGACTGCACGGGGTGGCAGGTTTCGCAGCGGTTCTGGATGGGAATCACCTGCCCGTCGTTGGTCGTCGTTCGGAAATACATTCGCCGCCCGCGCTCCTGCGCCTCCGTGAGTTCACCCTCGCGAGCCAGGTGTCGATTCGCCGGCAGCGGTATGGAGCGGAGGAACACCACCAGGCTCTGTAGTTCTTCGGTATTGAAGCCCTCTGAGCGGAACAAGAACTTAGCGATTCGCGGCCCGCACTGAGTGATGAGGTCGGGGTTATGGCCGTTCCACTTGTAAGGCGCCGTTTCGGCAATGCCGCGCAGTGTCCGGTTGTCCACGCGGTCGCGCCCCAGGCGCGGAGTCTCCAGGTTCCACGCCAGCCCATCGACGTGGTCGCTGGGATGGCACGTGGCGCAGGAGAACTGTCCCTGGTAGCAATAGCTGGCATCGTGAAACAAACGCTCGCCGCGGCGTCGCGGGGTGATTTCTTTCGGCCCGCCCAGGTCGATGGTCCCCGCCACTTTCAGTTCCGCCAAGTCGATGACGGTTAAGTTGTCGGCCAACCGGTCGGCGATGAACGCCAATCGACCGTCGGGCGCGACGACGATTGCGCGCGGGTCGTGGTCCGTGGGGAGCCGGCGCACAACGAATTCCTGCGCCGAATCCAGCCGGTCGGCGAGTTCCTCAGCGGGGAATTGGCTCAGGCGCTTTGCGAGTTTGTCCGTGTCAATAACGGAAACGGTGCTTGCGCCCGACGCGGCAACCAGCGCCAGACGGCCGTTCGGCGTGATGGCAGCGGCGTGATTGTCGGCAAAGAAGTAGTCAATATCGTCGAGCAGAACTTCCGCGACCCTTGTCTCTTCGTCGCTCGACCCGGACGCACGGGCGGGTCTTACGATTGCCATCCCGTGCGTAACCACCCAACCCTGCTCCACCCGGATGAGCGGCCCGAGGTTCTTGGGTCGCGTAAAGGGTATCAAGAGGTAGCCGCCGTCCTGCGCGGGCGACTCCGCAATGTGACCGAGCTCGATGACTCCGGGGATGAGGATCCGTTCGGCGATGATCTGCCTCTCGGCGTCAATCGCCGTCAATTCGGAGACCGGCGGCCGGTCGTAAGGTCCAAGTTGGGGCAGGAGATTGGAAACGTAAACGCGGTGCCCATCCCGTGAGAGCGCGACCTGGTGAGGAGACCGCCACGCCCCCAGGCGCTTGATTTCTTCCCCGGTCGTGAGGTCGATCAGCGACACATCGTTGCTGATACTGTTCGCCACGTAGAGCGTTTTACCGGGCCGGTCGGTTGTCAGGCCCACCGGCCCCCAGCCGGTCTGGAACGTCCGGCGGGG
>DATKYV010000015.1:0-7733 GCA_035528275.1 Terriglobia bacterium
TTTCGTCCGCTGGGCGACGTTTCTCGCCGAAGCTCTCTACTATCGGCCGTCTCCGCGGGCGCTCGAGGAAGTTCAGGACTGTGCGGCGCTGATCCGCTATGCCTATCGAAACGCTCTGATGGCGCACCATTCCACGTGGCGACGCTCGGCGGAGTTGCCCTTCGACCCCGGCTTTGGCGACGTCAGGGAGTTTTCTTATCCGCAATGGCCGCTGGGGCGCGGACTGTTCCGCACACGCCCGGGCCCGTTCGCGCTGGCGGACGTTGAGAACGGTGCCTTTGCGGAATTTGCCGACGCTGCCTCGCTCCTGCACTTCAACACCTTCCCTGTTTCCCGCGAGGTGGCAGCGGCGCAGCCCGGTGACCTGCTTTTCTTCTACCAGCCCGGGCAGAACCAGCCCTATCACTCCATGATGTTCGTGGGCGCTTCGCACTTCCAGCCGCAGGGTGACGACTGGTTGATCTATCACACGGGCGATGTGAGCGGCGGGGGAGGCGAGGTGCGGCACCTTCGGCTGAGCGTTTTGATGCAGCACCCGGAGCCGCGCTGGCGGCCCGTCGAGGCCAATCCGGCGTTTTTGGGTGTCTATCGGTTCAATCTGTTGCGGTGACGGCACATGAATCTTGATCGCGCAAGAAGAACATCTCGTCGCCAATCAGAGATACGGCTGCTCTGGGCAGCGATTTCGCTCCTCGCCTTGTTCCTCGTGCCGCAGGCCTTGCGCGGCCAGGATGCGGAAGCAACAGAACCTTTTTTCTCCGTCTCTTCGCGACAGACTTACGCGCCTTCGCAGCAGCCCAAGGTTTGGATCGAGTTCCGCCAGGTGGACCGGCTGGATTTCCGCATCTATCGCGTCAAAGACCCCGAACAGTTCTTCGCCAAGCTCAAGGAGGCGCACTCTTTCGGCAGCGAGAAGCGCGAGTTGGCACGCGAGAAGACCCTCTTGGAGATTTTTCACGCCTGGAAGCGCGACCTGCGCCTTTCCATCCGCGATTTCTTCCGCAGGCAGTTGAGGTTCGAAACGCGTTCACATTACCGGGGTTCCCAGACGCAAGAACAGAAGCTGCAGCGGATTCCCCTGGACGTCACCGCCTACGCGCAGATTCCACTTCTCAACCGCGAACAGTTGGTGATCGCCTGGCGCGAGCTGCTGCCGCGCACGCGCGACTCGGAATACCGGGAAATTCCCGTCGACCTTCACCAGCGAGGGCTGTTCCTTGTCGAGGTCGCCCATCGCGAGCTACGCGCTTACACGCTGCTGATGATCACCGACCTGGCGCTGGTCTCCAAGACCGCGCCCGGCCAGATCCTTCTCTACGCCGCGCACCGCGCTTCCGGCGAGCCGGTGGCCGGCGCCAAGGCCGTCATCTACAATAACCACCAGGAATTGGCGCGCGGCACGACGGACTCTTCCGGGGTCTTTCAAACCACCTTCAAGGACATTCGCGTCGAGAACGCCGTCATGCTGGTGGAATCGGAACTGGATTTCGCCGCCACCAGCGTCGAATCGTTCTTCTTCTACGACTCGTCGGCCACGGAGTACATGGGATACATCTACTCCGACCGCCCCGTTTACCGGCCCACGCACGAGGTCAACTTTAAGGGCATCCTGCGGGCGCGGCGCGCCGGCCGCTACAGCCTGGACGTCCCCGGCCCCGTCAGCGTCGAAGTCACCGACTCCACCTCCAAGACAATCTACGAGCAGAAGCTCGACCTTTCGCCCTTCGGCTCCTTCCACGGCAAGCTCGTGCTCGGCCCGCTGGCGGCGCTGGGAATGTATTCGATTGTGGCGCACGTCGGGGAGCACAGCATCTATGGCAGCTTCGAAGTGCAGGAATACAAGAAGCCGGAATTCGAGGTGACGGTTTCGACTGACAAGGCGCGCTACCTCCAGGGCGAAACCATGGAAGCCACCATCAGCGCCCACTACTACTTCGGCCCGCCGGTGGCCAACGGCCAGGTGAAGTACTCGGTCTACAAGTCGCGGTATTACTTCCCCTACTGGAGAGTCCTTTGGGGTACCGACGAATTCGAGGGCGATGAAGGAGACTACGAGAACTACTACTACAATACCTACGGCCAGGAAATAACCCAGGCATCCGGAAAACTTGACACGGATGGAGTGTTGAAAATCCGCGTGCCTACCGCGGTCGATTCCGAGGGCCGGGATTACCGCTACCGCATCGAGGCCCACGTTACCGACGCCAGTAACCGCGAAATCGTCGGAGGGCGCTCCGCGCTCGTCACCTTCTCGAGCATCGTCGTCCTCGTCGACACCAACAGCTATGTCTACAAGCCGGGCGACCGGGCGGATATCATGATTCGCACCGTGGATTACGACTTCCAGCCGGTTTCCGCCCGCGTCCTGCTCTTTTTCGAAACCACTGAGAATAGAACCTGGGCATGGCGCTCGAACGCGGTTCGGAAGCTCCTCGGGCAAGTGGAAGTCCAAACCGATGCCCGCGGCGTCGGCCACCACGCCTACACGATCCCTCAGGTCCCTTGGCTGATGGTCCGGGCGAACGCGCTGGATCCGAGGGGCCGCCCGGCGACACACGAAACCAGCGTCTGGATTTCCGGCGTGGAGAGTGAAGGCGGCGAGGCGGAATTCCGGCGCCCGGAGATATACCTCGACAAGCACTTCTACAAGCCGGGCGACGTGGCACAGGTTCTCATCGTCACCCACGAACCAGGCGCGGACGTCTTGCTCACCACGGAGGGCCAGCAGGTCTATACCTGGTCGCGACACAAGGTGGAAGGGACGTCGGTCACCGTGGGGGTTCTCATCGAGGAGCGCTACGAGCCCAACTTCTTCATCGGCGTCACCTTCGTCAAGAACGAGCAGCTCTTCGAAGCGTCCAAGAACGTCTCGGTACCCGCCACCGAGAAAGTCCTGAATGTCACCATCGAAACCGACAAGGCACAGTACCGGCCAAACGATCAGGTCACCTACACCATCCGAACCGAAGACGCGGGCGGACGGCCCGTGAGCGCCGAGGTGAGTCTGGGAGTCGTGGACGAGGCGATCTACGCGGTGAGACCCGAATCGGTCCGGCCGCCGGAGAAAGTCTTCTATGCCAGAAGCTGGAACAAGGTCTACACGCAGTTCTCCACCACCTACTGGTTCATGGGCTATTCCGGCCGGCACAAGATGCAGTTGACGTCCCTGCGCTCGCCCACCCAGCTCGCCGACTTCAAGAGCGGGCAGACGGTTCAGCCCAAAGTGCGAAAGTATTTCCCCGATACCACCTACTGGGCGCCGAGCGTCGTGACCGACTCGTCCGGCCGGGCGCGGGCGAGTTTTGCTTTCCCCGACTCGCTCACCACTTGGCGAGCGACCGCCCGCGCCGTGAGCCGCGACACGCTGGTCGGCCAAGTTACGCACCAGGTCATCACGCGCAAGAATCTGATTCTGCGCCTGGAAATTCCGCGCTTCCTGACCCAAGGCGATACGGTGACAGTGACGGGAATCGTGCACAACTATCTCGAGAGGGAAAAGAGCGTGCGCGTCTCGCTCCAGGCGGAGGGAGTCGAGCTGGCGAGCGATGCTCAAGCCGACGTGAATATCGCGAAGAATGGCGAGGCCGTGGTCAACTGGACCGTCCGCGCCCCGCGCATCGGCGAAGCGAAATTTCTTGGCAAGGCGCTCACCGATGAGGAATCAGACGCTTTGGAACTCACAATGCCGGTGGAGCCCTGGGGCCTCCAGCTCAATTCCGCGTTGTCGGGTTCGCTCACGGGCGACAAGGCGGAAGTCACACAAAAGATCACCATCCCCGCCGGGATCAATCCCGACGCCACGACGCTCCGCATCGATCTCGCGCCGTCGGTCGCCGGGACGCTCATGTCAGCGCTCGATTACCTGGCGCGATACCCTTACGGCTGCGTCGAACAGACGATGTCGAGTTTCCTCCCTAATATTCTGGTCACCCAGGCGGTGAAAGAACTGGGCTTGACGCCGCCACCCGCCTCCACGGATCTGGAAAAGAAGATCGCCGCCGGTTTGCAGCGGCTCTACCAATTCCAGCACGATGACGGTGGCTGGGGCTGGTGGGAAACCGACGAAACGCATCCCTTCATGACCGCCTACGTGGTGGCGGGCCTGGCGCAGGCCAGGGACGCAGGTTACCCGGTGACGGAATATCGCCTGCGACGCGGCCGCGATTCGTTGCTCAAGCAGATCAACGAGAATCCCCGGGCGCTGGCCGACATTCGCGCCTACCTGGTTTACGCCCTGGCGCTGAGCGGCGATTTCGACCGCAAGCTGGCCGATGACCTCTACGACTCGCGCGAAAAACTTTCGCCATACGGCACGGCGCTCATGGCACTGCTCTTCGCCCGCTTGAACGACCCGCGCGCCCAGGAGCTTGTGAAGTCGCTCGAGCAGTCGGTGCAACTGCAGGGTCCCTACGCTTCCTGGAAGTCGGAGCGCCAGGAAATGCTCGACTTCTCCTCCGACAACTCCTTCGAGGCCACCGCGCACGCCGTCAAGGCGCTCTCCCGGCTCGATCCGAAGAGCGAGTTGCTCCCCAAGGCCGCGCGCTGGCTGATCGACCGCCGCTCGAGCGGCTACTACTGGACCTCGACCGAACAAACGGCGATGTCGATTTACGGGCTGATCGACTACCTCAAGGTTTCCGGGGAATTGAAGCCGGACTACACGCTCAACGTCTTCGTCAACGGCAAGAAAGTGGCCGAGCAGCGCATGACCCAGGAGCAGGTCGCGAATCCGCTGCCTCTGGTCGTGACCGTCAAGGGGACCGATGTCCCCGCGGGCGCGAATGAGATTCGGTTGGAGAAGAACGGGCCGGGCGTCCTCTACTGGTCGGCTTTCGCGTCGTACTTCACGCGCGAGCCTCGGCCGGCGCCGGAGGGAGGTATTGCCCTCAACGTGGTCCGCGAATACTTCAAGCTGGTCCCGGAGCGGCTGGAGAATCGCATCGTTTATTCCGAGCAACCATTCAACGGCGCGGTGCAGAGCGGAGATGTGCTGGCCGTGCGGCTCACGGTGACCTCCACGCAGGACGAATCGTATCTCCAGATCGAAGACCCGATTCCCGCGGGCTTCGAATTCATCGAGCAGGAAGATTTGTACGAGCTCAAGAGGCGCCCGGATTGGTGGAGCTACTACTACACCCGCCGGGAATTTCACGACGACCGGGTGGCAATGTTTTCGACAAGGTTCAGGAAGGGCCAGGCGCGCTTCCATTACCTGCTCAAGGCGATTTCGCCCGGCACTTTCCAGGCGAATCCGGCGCGCGTGTTGCCCATGTACGAGCCGTCGCGCCAGGCTTCGACGCGCAGCCTGGGGGCGACCGTGAACCCGAGGTGACCGCAAGGATCGGTCGAGGATGGATGGAATGAGAAGGGCAGCCAGAGCCTGGACGTGGACGCTGGATGTGCTGGCGCGCAGCTCTGTGCTGGTTTTAGCGCTGGCCGTGCTGGTAGCCTTGTGGGGCTTCGGCGCCTATCACTGGCTGGGGCTCCCGGAATCCTCCGCGCTGCTATACCTGTTGGCCCTCGTCTGGGGACTCGCTCAGATTGCGATTGTGGTGAGCGTGCTGGCGGGCGTTGCGTCGAGCGCCGGCACAGCCGCAGCGGGGCACGCTCGGTCGTTGAAACTTTCGAGCCTAGTGACGTTCGATCGAAACCCGCTGATTCGCACGGCGCTCCTGGCCGTCATTGCGATTCCTCTGGTTCTTATCCTCGCTGAAGTCTTCAGTTGGAGCAAGGATATGGCTTTGCGAGTCGCGTCACTTCTCACCTTCGTTTCGGAGACGGCCTACAGCCCGATGGTTATCGGCAAAATCTTCTGGGTGATCGAAGCCGCGCTGTGGGTGATGCTGGCGGGATTCCTTTCGAGTTTTCTGATTGTTCTGTTGCGCGCCGGATGGAAAGAAGTCTGGCGCGAGCGGCGGCGCCTCGTCGCCGAGTGCTGCTGGAGGACTCCATTTCTGACTGGGTTGCTCAGCCTGGCCGTCTTTGGCGGGCTCGCCTATGTCCTGGCGACGTGGCATCCGACAGTGACGCCGGGATTCTGGGACTACGCCCAATTGACCTCGCGCATGGGAGGCGCGCTGTTGCTGCTGGTGATCGGGTGGCTCTTCCTGATGCTTTCGCTGGCGCGATTGATTCTGCCGCCGCAAGAAGTGGCTCCCCTGCCGGGCCCCAGCAACGTGCCCGCCGTCACCGCGCCCGACGCCTCTCCGACTCCCTGAACCAATTCACGTCTTCGCCGGTGGGGTGTTCGAGGACCTGCCAGAGGGCCGGTTCGCCCCGCCGCCGGGCGAGCTCTCGCACCAGCGCCAGGGCTCGCGCATACGCCGCCTTCATTTCGGTCTCCGAGCGCGGCCGCGTGATTGTTTCTTCCAAGCTGCGGCTCGGGTCGAGCGAGTCCGCGCTCACACCCGCCTGCTCGCCCGTCAGGTAAAGGACCAGCCCCTCTTCGTACCAGCGCGGGACCTCGCGATCGCGAAGGCGGTGAACCGCCAGGTGAGTGAGTTCGTGGCGCACCGTCAAGTGGAGAATCCCTTTCTGCTTGAGCGTGCGAAGTGGTTGAAGCTCGATGACCCGCCCGTTGCTGCTCGCCGCCACCCAGCCCGGCTGACCCGTGGCACGGATGAATTCTTCGGTCGTTTCCCAGGTCCGAACGCGGACCCTGTCGGGAAGCAGTTCCACGCGCCTGCCCAGTTGGCGTCGGGCGGTTTCCAGGGCTTGCAGGGTTTCCGATGCCCAAGATTCCTGCCCGGGCGGAAAGATCAGTTCAAAGTGCTCGCTGGAGAGAATTCGCTCGCGGCGCGGGCTCGCGACTGATTCCACTTTCGTGCCGGGAAAATAGTGGGCGAGGATCTTCTCGTAAGCGATTCCCATTTGACCCATCTGCTCGGCCCCAACCTGGCACAGACCCACTCCGTGGCCTAGACCTCGCCCCGTGAAGACCAGCGAATTGCCACGCTGCTCGACCGTGTAGAGGCTGCTCTTTAATGTGTTCCATCCCAACTCGCGGTTCACCGCGTAGCGGAATTCGTTGGCGTCGATTTCCCGGCTCGACCCAGCTTCAACTCGCAATGAGCGCGCCCGCCCTGAGGCGCTTGTCCGCACCACGCTTAGATTGCGAAGAGGTCCGTTGAGCGCGATTCGCAGTTTGTCACCAAGGATCGTCTCTACCTTTGCCAGTGGAATCACGCGCTGCCAACTGGAGTGCGGGCTCCTTGCGCAATAAGGGTCCGGAACGCTCCGCAGGTAGGGCGCGGCGCGGTCGGGCCACACATCGCCCGCGGCTTCAGTGACCCCTCCGCAGTGGGCGCTGTAGTAGGCGTCGATCGGTTGCCCCTGATACTTCAACACCAAGCCGGAGGTCTTTCTCGCCGCGTCACCCATGTCCGATGGGAGGCGGAAAAACTGGCAGTGGGTGAGCGAGCAGAAGTCGAACCCGCGGCCGCGATGCCTGCCCCGCGAGCGCACAGCCCAGGTGCGGGCGACGACGGCCATCGCCTGGCGCGCCGCCGGGCTGTTGAGTGTGGCGCCTTCGCCCGCAAGCACTCCGGAAACGTAGGTTTCGAGACCGATGGTGACGACAGCACGCACGCCTTCCCCGCCTGCAAAGATTTCGGCGGCATGAACTTCTCCGGACGCTCCGGGCGCGGCCTCAAGCAGAAACGGCGAAGGAGATGAGGCGAACGCCCGGCCGAAATGTTTGCCTGTACTGCCCAACTCGCAGCGAACGCCCTCCC
>DATKYV010000016.1:0-7594 GCA_035528275.1 Terriglobia bacterium
CAACGTCTCGGCAAAATCCTCGAGGTCACCCCTCACCGAATTAGGGCGAAATAGTTGGAACGGCACTAGACAAGAAGGAGCTGCACCACAAACAACGCCGCAAACACATAGGTGAGGACGGGGCACTCGCGCCAGCGCCCCGTTGCCAGCTTTCCCACCGCGTAAGCGATAAAGCCGAAAGCGATTCCCGAGGCAATACTGAAGGTCAGAGGAATTCCCACAATGGTGAGGAAGGCGGGCAAGTACTCCGTGGGGTCTTCCCACTCCAGTTCGCGCACTACTTTGAGCATCATGGACCCAACGACAATCAAAGCCGGGGCGAGCGTCGGATGACGAACGATGGGGTTGCCCGTCGCGTCCAGCCCGACTTGGACCCCTCCGCCGATCATCGAGGCGAGCGGGCTGAAAAACATCGCCGCCAGGAGGAGAGCGCCGGTCACCAGGTTGGCCAGTCCGGTCCGGGCACCTTCGGAGACTCCGGCGGCGGATTCGATGTAACAAGTGACCGTGGTGGTTCCCAAGCCACCCGCCAGCGTGGTACCGGTGGCGGCGGAGAACAACGCGCGCCCGGCGCGTGGCAGTTTGCCGTCGCGCACCAGTTTGGCCTGCTGCCCGACGCCCACCAGTGTCCCTACGGTGTCGAACAGTCCCAGATAGAACAGGACAAACAACGCTGTGGCCACTCGCACGGGATGCGCTCCGAAAAGCCCGCGGAAATCCACGGCCCAGAACGTGGGTCCAAGGCTGATGTCGGTAGAAAACACTCCTTGGTACCTGACCAGTCCGAAAGCCGCGGCGAGCGCAGTTGTCGCCAGGATGCCGAGCAACAGGGCGCCGCGAACCCTGTACGCGAGGAGGACAATCATCAGCAGCAGCCCCAGCAGGCTGACCAGCGTCACGGGGTGCCGCAAGTCGCCGAGCTGGACGAGGCTGGCGGGATTGGAGACAACGAGATTGCCGTATTCCAGGCCGATGAAGGTGATGAACAGGCCGATGCCTGCGGCGATCCCGATTTTCAATGACGCGGGGATGGAGTCAACGAGTTTGGTGAGGATGCCGGAAAGAGTGAGCAGTACGAAAAAGAGGCCGGCCAGCAGGACCGCAGCGAGCGCTTGTTGCCAGCTAAGCCCGAACCCGAGCGGCGCCACTCCGCAGAGGGTGTAGACAAAGAAGAAGTTCTCTCCCATCCCCGGCGCCAGGGCCACAGGGTAATTGGCCAGCAGTCCCATGAGCAGCGTGGCGATCGCCGCCGAGAGGCACGTGGCGTACATCACGGCGCGGAAGTCCATGCCCACCTTGGAGAGAAGGCCCGGCTGGACGAAAATGATGTACGACATGGCGACAAACGTCGTCGCCCCGCCCACCACTTCCTGGCGGATGGTGGAGCCGTTTGCGCCGAGTTGGAAAAACCGTTCAATCCGATCCCGAATAACTCCTCCTTGCCCTGAGACCGGGACGGCCCCTGCCCACTCTCCCTTCGTCGCGACTTACGGCGCGGCCTTAGCGCGGATCTCTTTGGCGCGGGCTTCCATGGCTTCAGCTTCACTGTCGCGTTTCGTCAATCGAAGCAAGACGGCGTAGTTTTCCAGGGTCTGGGCGACAGTGAGATGGTCCGGGCCGAACGCCTTCTCTCGGATGGCGAGCGATCGCTTGACGAGCGGCTCGGCCTCCGCGACCCTCCCCTGGGAGCGGTAGACGCCGGCCAGATTGTTGAGGGTCTGGGCGACGTCGGGATGGTCCGGGCCAAGAGCTTTCTCGCGAATTCTGAGCGCCCGCTCATAAAGTGGCGCGGCCTCCGCGTAATTTCCCTGCACATCGTACACCCCCGCCAGGTTGGTGAGATCCGTGGCCACAACGGGATGATCCACCCCCAGCGCTTTCTCGTCGATTCCCAGCGCCCGCCGGCAAAGCGACTCGGCTTCCGGGTATTTGGCCTGGGCTCGGTAGAGAGCGGCGAGATTGTTCAGGCTCGCGGCCATCGCCGGGTGCTCCGATCCCAGCACCTTCTCCACGATTTCGAGCGAGCGCTTGCAGAGCTTTTCTGCCTCGGGATAATTCCCTTGGGCGCGATAAAGCCCCGCCAGATTGTTGAGGTCCGTGGCCACAACCGGATGGTCCGGACCGAAGGCTTTTTCCGCAATGGCCAGCGCCCGCTTGTAGAGCGGCTCGGCTTCCGCGTACTTCCCCTGGTCGTCGTAGAGCCCGGCCAGGTTGTTCAGGCTGGTGGCAACATCGGGATGGTCCGGCCCCAGCGCCTTCTCGACAATCTTCAGCGCGCGCTCGTAAAGGGGCAACGCTTCCGAGTATCGCGCCTGCTGGGTGTCAAGCGATGCGAGGTTGTTCAAATTCGTCGCCACGGCGGGGTGCTCAGGCCCCAGAGCCCTTTCCGCAATCACCAGGGCGCGCCGGTAGAGGCGCTCAGCCTCCGCGTATCGGCCTTCCTGATCGTAGAGTCCCGCCAGATTGTTCAGGCTGGTAGCCACATTCGGGTGTTCCGGGCCCCAGGACCTTTCGGCGATCGCCAAGGACCGTTTGAAAAGTGGTTCGGCCTCCGCGTACCGACCCTGCTCGCGGTAAATCTGCGCCAAGCTGTTCAGGCACGAGCCGACAAAGGGATGCTCCGGCCCCAGAGCATCTTCGGCAATGGCCAGGGCGCGGCTGGCGAGCGGCTCGGCGGTTGGGATCTGCCCCTGCTTGCGGTAGAACTCCGCCAGATTGTTGAGAGTTGCCGCCACGTTGGGGTGCCGCGGGCCCTGTGCCTTTTCGATGATTCCCAACGACCGCTTGTAAAGGGGTTCCGCTTCGGCGTACCTCCCCTGGGCTTCGTAGAGCAGGGCCAGATTGTTGAGGGTCGTGGCCACGTAGGGATGGTCCGGTCCCAGAGCCTTCTCTCCAATCGCCAGGGCGCGCTGGTAGAGCGGCTCGGCCTGCGCGTACAAACCCTGCTCGCGGTAGAGTTCCGCCAGATCGTTGAGGCTTCCCACCAGGCTGGGTTGCTCCGGCCCCAGCGCCTGTTCGAGAGTCTGGAGCGAGCGGCGGTAGAGCGGCTCCGCCTCACCATACCGCCCCTGGTCGCGGTAGAGCTCGGCGAGATTTCGCAGGCTGAGGGCGAGGCGCTCGCCCTTTGCCCCGGGCTTCTCCGCCTCGCGAAGCGCGGCTTTGAGATGTTCTTCCGCTTCGGCGTACCGCCCATCCTCAGAAGCTTTCGCGCCCGCCTTGGTGGACTCCTCCCAAACGTCTTGGGCGAGCGTCGCCCGCGTTGCAGAAGGCACAGCGGTGACCGCCACCAACGCCGCCAGCAGCCAGCCGGGACTCGAAGGTCTGCGGCAAGAGAACATCGCCCGGTGCTCCCTCGTTCCTGAACCGCTACTTCAGGTCAATCGAGACTATTTCCAGGGTCGTGTTTCCGGCATTGGCGAAGGAATGCGTCCGCCCCGTGCCGGGGACATAGACGACCTCGCCGGACTTCTCCTCATGCTCTCGCGAAGTGCCGTCGGTGTCCATGTCGCGCAGGGTCGAGCCGTGCAGAATCACTGCAATGTGATCCAGAGTATGAGTGTGAAGAGGCGTCCCTTCGCCCGGTTTGAGCACCCAGCGCACAGCCTTCACCTTCTCGTTTTCCACGACCGGTTGGGGCTGAACCACTTTCTCGCTGGCCAGGTGCTGGGCCATCAGCGTCAGCCCGGAGAGCAACACTCCCGCGAAAACTCCGGCAAAGAATCGTTTCATGAAAAACCTCCTGATGTTGAAGCGGCTTCCTGCCGCCCTCAGACTGCTCCACCCTGCGTTGCTTCACTCGAACAACTTCCGCAGCGCATCCGCCTGGCGCGGATTCTTGCGCAGGATGACACGCCGCAGGCGTGCGAACTCGTCGGCGTCGATCTTCTGTACCGTGCCGCGTCCGCGGTGCGGGCTGAACGCCAGGATATGGTCGAGGTCGGGGCGTCGCGTCAAGGGGTTTTGCAGGCGGACGGCTTCGCGCGGCGGGCAGAAATCCACCAGCGATCCCATGCCCACGTCGCGCCCGTCGGAAGCGGCACGCGCCAGGCCCACCACACGCTTGCGGTCGGTCTCGTAGCAGAGAAACAGATCGCCGCGCTTCACCTCCTGGCGGAGGTAGCGGAGGCTCGAGGCGCTGCGAATCCAGCCTTCGTCACCCATCTCGAAGATGCCGCGGGTCCGCGAGCGGAAGTATTCGTCAAATTCCCAGCCGCGCCGCGTGTTCACCTTGAACACCCAGACTCGCCGCTTACGCGATAGCTTCATTGAGATTCCGAATAACCAGTTCAGCAGGTTTATTGTTCATCGGGCTAACCGAGAAGTCCGCTCTCCTGGCAAAGCAAATCAGCATACCACCGGAGCGGGCGGCGCAACCCAAATCCCTCACGAGGCGTCCGCCCGCCCCGAAGAGACTTAAGCCGCGTGGCGGCTACCGGCGATCCGCGGCCTCGCAGCAAAGAAATTGCTTCCCGAACGGAGATGTTGCAGCATATGAGCGGCGCCCACAAGTCCGTCCGGGGTTTCTCAGGGTAGATGCAAACCGGCCGGGGTCCGCCGGAGAAAAGCGCGCGGTGATCGAGTTTCGCAGCGTCTCATTCCATCTCGACAACGGGCGGAGGCTCATCCAGGACCTGAATCTCACGGTCCTGGAGGGGGAAACGCTGGTCCTGCTGGGCCAGAGCGGGTCGGGCAAGACCACGACGCTCAAGCTGATCAATCGATTGCTCGAGCCGACCTCGGGCGAAGTCCTCGTCAAGAGCTGCGCGACTACGGCATGGGATCCGATTCGACTTCGCCGCGGTATCGGCTACGTCATCCAGGAGATCGGACTCTTCCCGCACTTCACTGTGGCGCGCAACGTGGGGCTGGTGCCGGCGCTGGAAGGTTGGGAGCCGGAGCGCCTTCGCGCTCGCGTTGAAGAATTGCTCCTCCTGGTAAGCCTTGAACCGAAAGAATTCGGCAGCCGCTACCCGCATGAGCTTTCCGGCGGACAGCGGCAGCGCGTGGGCGTGGCGCGGGCGCTCGCCGCCGACCCTCCCATCCTGCTGATGGACGAGCCGTTCGGCGCGCTCGATCCCGTGACGCGCGCCGAACTGCGCCGCGAGTTTCAGCTTCTGAAGCAAAGGCTGAACAAAACCATTGTCTTCGTCACTCACGAGGTGCGCGAAGCACTGGCACTCGCCAGCCGTATCGCTCTGCTCGACGAGGGCAGGCTCGTGGGCGTCTATCCGCCCGAGGAATTCGTGCGCGCCCGCCAGCCCGAGATCAAGGCATTCCTCTCCGCCGTCGACGAGTGGGAACTCGACCCCATTTCTTGACGTGAGGTGATGGGTGGACGTCTTCGATTTCATGATCCGCAACCGAGCGGAAGTGTTCAAGCTGACGCTCGAGCACTTGATGCTGGTGACGGTCTCCATGCTTCTGGCGGCGATCATCGCCATCCCCCTGGGGGTGTTGTTGACGCGACGCGTGGCGCTGCAACGATGGGCGTTGGGATGCGCCAACATCATTCAAACCATCCCCAGTTTGGCGCTCTTCGGGTTCCTCATTCCCATACCGCTGCTGGGCGGGATCGGAAACCGCACGGCCATCGTCGCCCTCACGCTTTACGCCCTGCTGCCCATCCTGCGGAATACTTACGCAGGCATCATGGGCGTTGACCGTGCCGTCATTGAGGCCGCTCGCGGCATGGGCATGACCGACCGCCAGATGCTCTGGCAAGTGCAGCTGCCGCTTTCTGTGGGAGTGATCCTGGCGGGCGTGCGCGTGGCAACGGTCATCTCGGTGGGCATCGCCACCATCGCCGCGGCGATTGGCGCGGGAGGACTGGGCACCTACATCTTCCGCGGCTTGGCGATGGTGAACAATCAGGTGATTCTCGCCGGAGCGATTCCCGCCGCGCTGCTTGCCCTCGGTGCCGACGCCGGCCTGGGCTTGCTCGAAAAGCGCCTGGGAACGAGGTTTGGATGGACCGCAAAGCCGCAGTCCTCCTGAGCTGCGCGCTGCTGCTCCTCTCGGGCTGCGGGGCGCGCCGCGAGCAGCGCATCGTCATCGGCTCAAAGAGCTTCACCGAACAGATCATCCTCGCCGAGCTGCTCGCCCAGCAAATCCACGCGCGCACCGGGCTTGAGACCGACCGCCGCCTCAACCTGGGCGGCGTGCTCATCTGCCAAAAGGCGATTATTTCGGGTGAAATCGACCTCTACGTCGAGTACACCGGCACGGCGCTCACCGTTATCCTCGGCGAAAAACCTTCGAACAATCCGGCCGATGTGCTCGGGCGCGTAAAAGCCGGCTACGCTTCGCGATTTGACTTGCAGGTGGCGGAACCGCTCGGGTTCAACAATACCTTCGCCATCGTGGTTCGCGGCGAGGACGCGCGGCGCTTGAAACTGAAGAAAATCTCCGATATCGCGCCCTACTTCCCCCGCTGGCGGGCGGGCTTCGGCTACGAGTTCATGGAACGGCCGGACGGTTTCAAGGGCCTTGCTGAAACCTATCACCTTCGACTTCTCGAACCGCCGCGAAGTATGGAATTGGGGTTGCTCTATCGCGCCCTCAAGGAAAGACAGGTGGACGTGGTGGCAGGGAACTCTACCGACGGCGTGATCTCGGCGCTCGACCTCGTGGTGCTCGAGGATGACCGCCACTATTTTCCCCCTTACGAAGCGGTGCCGATTGTGCGTCGGGAGGCTCTGGAGCAACACCCCGCGTTGCGCGAAGCGCTCGCTGAGCTTGCGGGCAAAATCTCCGACGAGGAAATGCGCCACTTGAACTACGCCGTGGACGGCGAGCACCGCGACGTCGGATTATTGGTTCAGCAATTTCGCCAAGCCAAGGGACTTTGAGAAACAAATCCCCCCGCCAACCTGGGTATCCCTCACGGAATTGTGTCGCGGATTAAATCTCGATGACTTTCGCCGTGCGCACGGCGGGGATGGCGCGGATTTCTTCCAGCACTTTTTCGGGGATATGGTTGTCGACGTTCACCAAGCCCAGAGCTTCCTGCGCCTGCTGATTGCGTCCCAGCGCGAAGTTGGCGATGTTGATGTTGCGGTCGCCCAAGAGCGTGCCCACGCGCCCGATGACGCCCGGCACGTCCTGGTTGCGGATGAAGAGGATGACGCCTTTGAGCGGCGCCTCGATATCGATATCGGTGATGCCCAGAATCCGCAGCACGCCGCGCATGCCCACCATGCCCAGCACCGAGGCCGAATCGGTTTCGGTGCGCAGCGCCACGCCGAGTGAATTCGAGAATGTCGCGCGCCGCGTGCTGCTCATCTCCACCACCTCGACGCCGCGCGCCTGCACGAGCGTCGTGGCGTTCACCAGATTCACCGGCTCGGAAAGGATGCGGCTCAAGATTCCCTTGAGCACGGCGTTTTTCACCAGGTTGGTGTTGAGCTCCGCCAGGCCGCCGTCGTAACTGATTCGGACTTCATCGAGACGCCCGCCGGCGATCTGCGCCAGAAAGCTGCCCAGCTTTTCGCCGAGCTGGAGGTAGGGCTCGAGCTTCTTGTATTCCTCGGGCGAAACCGAGGGCATGTTGACGGCGTTGCGCGCCACGCCCAGCAACAGGTAGTCGCGGACCTGC
>DATKYV010000017.1:0-8690 GCA_035528275.1 Terriglobia bacterium
GCTCAGGAACTCGCCCAACAACTCTGGGGCGAAGCCTTTCGCTACGCGAAGGTCCTGGGAATCCGCACCGGCATCGGCTTCGAGCCCTACCAGATTCCCGACGAAATCTTCCGCGCTACGCCGCCCGAAGCAAGGTACGAACAGAAGGATTCAAAAACCCCCGGCCCGCGGCTGGACCCGGAGTCCGTGGCGGCGCGAGACATCCTGGAAGCACGTCTCGGCAGGCTGCTCGAGGCTTACCCCACAGTCGACTACGTTTGGCTGTGGGAAGATGAGTCGATGAATTGGGCCAGCCAGAAGGCCGGCGTTCCCCTCTCGGTTACACCCTTCAGGCAGGCCCATGATTTCCTGAGACGGCACGCTCCTGACAAACGACTCGTCATTTCGGGCTGGGGCGGGGTCGTGCGGAATTTCACGTCGTTTCATCGCGCCTTGCCGGAAGACATCATCTTCTCCTCGCTGAGCGATAACCTTGGCTGGGATCCGGTCAGCGAAGAATTCGCCAAACTCGAAGGGCGCGAGCGCTGGCCGATTCCCTGGCTCGAAGACGACCCGGCCATGTGGCTGCCGCAATTCCACGTGCACCGCTTCGTCCGGGACATGGACCGCGCCGAACAGTTCGGCTGCCAGGGACTCCTCGGCATCCACTGGCGACATCGCATCACCGATGCAAATGCCGGCTTTCAGTCGCGATATTCCTGGGAAAAGGAGTTGCAGCCCGCCGAATTCTATGGCGCATATTCCCGGGCGCTCATTCGCCAGCCCGCCGCCGACAAGCTGGCTCAAATCCTCGATGATACTGACCGCGAACGCCGCCTGCTCTCCTCATTCACCGGCGAAATCAAAGACGGGCATCACCAGATTCACGAGTATTCGGGCGACTACAACGAAGCGTTTCAGTTCTGGAACGGGTACGAGCCACCCGAGGAAGTGAAACGATCCCAGGCGAAAGTTGCACGCCAGCTCCGCGCGCTCACCGATTCACTTTCAGGCGCGGAGCGCGAAAGTCTCAACTACATCACGCGGCACGTGGAGTTTCTTGTGCCCTATGCGGAGTCTTGGTCGCAGGCCTTTCACCTGCACCAAATCCTTCAAAAGGCGGCCGAGCTGAAAAAACAGGGCAAGGTGGAAGAGGCACGGAAAGTGGTCCTGACCGACGGCGTCCCCTTGTGGCTAAAGCTTGCGCCTCTGGTTCGGGAAGCTCTGCTCGCTTTCCAGGAGATCGTCAGCACACGGAACGATCTGGGAACGCTTGCCTCCATGCACAATAAGTTCGAGCGGCTGGCTTTGATCCGGCTCCGTGCTTCAATGAAGGAATTTCTCGGCGAGCTCCCCCAGGAAACCGAACAGCTCTTTGAGAATGTCCGCCGGCCGGATCGCAACACTCCGCTGCGGATCTTCATCCCTACTCGCCCGACCATGCTCGAAGGCGAAGAAAGGGTGCGCATCTTCGCAGTTGCGCCCGGTGGCGAGGGCTTGGCCCGCGTCACGCTTCATGCGCGCGCGGCAGACTCATCGGAATGGCAGGTTCGACCGATGCGGTTGGTGGGGCGAAGGACCTTCACCATCGACCTCGAGGCGTCGAAGCCTGCAAGTGTCTTGTTCGATTACTACGTGGAAGCAGAATTCCACGCTCCCGGCGGCAGGGTGCTCGCCACCGCTCCACGCGAGGCCCCCGAGAGGTTCTATACCGCCACTCTCACCTGAGCAGACCGATGGAAGAAACTAACTGCGCTGTCCCCGTGGCGCAGCCCAGCGGGCGATACTAAACACCACGGGTTATCACCGCTGCGAAGAAACCATCCATTCCGTGCAGGTCGGGGCGCGAGCGGAAGTAGCCGCGCGTGTCGAAAAGTGCGGTTAGCGCGGGGAATTCACTTGCAAGTTCTTCACGAGTCCGCAAACGGAATCCGGGAATTCGCTCCAGAACCGCGTCAACTATCTGTTCGTTCTCTTCCGGCTCAAGCGAACAGGTCGCATAGACCAGGCGACCTCCGGGCTCGAGAACCTCAAGTGCATTCCTAAACAATTGAGTCTGAACGGCAGCCAGTCGGTCCAAATCACCCGGCTGCAACCGCCATTTGATTTCGGGATTGCGGGCGAGCGTCCCCGTTCCCGAGCAGGGCGCATCCAGCAGGATTCTGTCGAATCGGCGCCCGAAAGGAAGTTGGCGTGCGGCATCGAGACGAACCAGGTTGAGATTTACCCCATCCGGTATACTCCCGCGCGTGAGCCTGGCCATCATCCGCAGGCGCTTCGCACTCCGGTCACAGGCAATCAGGTGTCCGCTGCCAAGTGCCGTGGCAAGCTGACGCGTCTTCATCCCCGGCGCCGCGCAAAGGTCAAGCACGCGCTCGCCGGGTTTGGGTGAAAGCAGCGCGGCGACGAGCTGGGACGCTTCATCCTGAATTACCACACGCTCTTCACGCAAGGCCGCGCAATTGTGCACGTACCCTGACTCGACAATCAGAGCTTGGGCTGAGAACAATCCGAGCCGCGTTTTGATTCCCCCGCGGCGCAGCTCTTCTTGTACTTCCTCCCGTTTTGGACCGGTAACGCGCAGCGTTATGGGTGGCACTGCAACGCTCGAGAGGGCAAGTGACCCAAGCGCCTTTGTTCCGAAATGGCGGTCCCAGCGCTCGCGCAACCAGTCCGGCAACGACCTTAAGGCGCCTTCCACGAACTCGTGGTCCGCTTCCTCCTTCTCTGCGCGACGCGCGGACGGCTGGCACTTACGCAGTACCGCGTTAACCAAGCCCGCCGCAGAGCGCTTGCGGGCCGCCTTGGCCAGTTCGACGGATTCATTGACGGCCGCGGACTTCGGAATCTTTTCAAGGAAGCAAATCTGATAGATCCCCAGCCGCAGAATGGTTTTGACCTCCGGGTCGAAATACTTCATCACTTTCCCGGAAAGCTGCTGGATCTGGAAATCGAGTTCACCGCGCCAACGCAAGACTCCCATCACCAATTCCATCGCCAGCCGCTGATCCGGCTCCCCCAGGCTGGCGACCTGGGAATCGTGCAGAAGGTCCACGGCAAAACTGCGGCCGGAATCAACGCGGCAGAGAACGTTGTAGGCGATTTCGCGGGCGGGTGAGATGGGCAAAGCGTGGCCTCGGTCAGGCGCCGAATTTTTCGCCGGGCAAGAGGCGGGCGCCGTTCAGGAAATCGCGCGCCGAGATGCGTTTGCGGCCCTCGAGCTGGAGCTCCAGGATTTGAAGGAACGTCCCCGCCCCACAGGTGACGAGCAGCTTGCCCGCCTCAACCAGAAGCTCGCCCGGCTCGGAGGGCGCTGGGCCAACGACGATGGCAGTGACGGCGGCCCAGATATGAATCGTCTTCCCTCGAAACGCGGTGTAGGCGCCCGGCCAGGGACGCAGCCCTCGCACTCGCCAGGCGATTTCCTGCGCGGCGAGCGACCAGTCGATTCGCCCATGCTCCTTCTTGAGCATCGGAGCGAGTGTCGCTTGCGAATGGTCTTGCGGGCGCGGTGTGATCTCCCCGCGCTCCAGTCCTCGCAGCGTCTCGACCATCAGGTCGGCACCGAGCGTGCTCAATCTCGCCGAAAGGGTCTCGGTGGTGTCGTCGGCCTCGACCTCTACTTCCCGCTGCAGAAGGATGTCGCCCGTGTCCATACCGGGGTCAATCAGCATGGTGGTGACGCCCGTCCTCCGCTCACCTCGGATCAGCGACCACTGAATGGGCGCCGCGCCGCGATACTTGGGCAGCAACGAAGCGTGCAGGTTGATGCATCCGAGCCGCGGCAGCTCAATCATCCAGGGCGGGATGATGTGGCCGTATGCCACCACCACCATCGCATCCGGGTGAAATTTAGATAGGAATTCGCGCACTGCCGGCTCTTTCAATTTGGCAGGCTGGAAGATCTCGAGCCCGGCCCTCTCGGCCACCTGCTTCACAGGGGGAGCCTTCAGCTCATAGCCGCGCCCGCTTGGCTCGTCGGGGTTGGTAATGATGAGTTCAAAGGCAAATTTCTCTGCCAGGAGCTTCTCGAGCGTGGGAACAGCGAACTGAGGGGTGCCGCAGAAAATCAGATTCATGGCATTCGGGGCGCGCGAGCAGCCGAGAGGGTCCCGGGACGCCGGCACACTCATTCGCGGAGATTACCATTCACCGGCTTTCATCAACTTCCTCACTCGGCGCTTGATGGAATCTCGCTTGAGCATGCTGAGGTGTTGGATGAAGAGCACGCCGTTCAGGTGGTCGGTCTCGTGGCAGAAAGCGCGGGCAAGCAGGCCCTCGCCGGTCATGGTGAACTCTTTGCCGCGCAGGTCCTGGGCGCGGACGGTCACGCGTTTGGGGCGGGTCGTGCCGGCGCGAAATTCTGGCAGGCTCAGGCAGCCCTCGTCCAGCACCTCTTTGCCCTCGGTCTCCAGAATCACCGGGTTGGCGAGAACCAATTTCCCCTCGGGCTTCTCAGCGGAGGCGAGGTCGATGACGCAGAGGCGTTTGGAAATGCCGATCTGCGGAGCCGCCAGGCCCACACCGTTCGCCGCGTACATGGTCTCGAACATGTCCGCCACCAACTTCTCCAGGTCGCCATCGAACACCGTCACCGGAGCGGCGGGCGTCTCCAGAACCTTCTGGCCGTATTTGACGACTGGATAAATCATTACGCTTCGAGTCGAAGCACGAAACTCGAAAATCGAAATCGGAAACTCGAGAGAAAAGCGCCCTCGCGTTGAGTCCTAATCCTCGGTTTTGGATGTCCGGTTTCGATTGTCAAGATTCTAGTTTCGAGTTTCCCTTCTATCGTTTCTTGATTTTCGATTTTCGAATTTCCAGTTTCCAGTTTCCAGTTTCTTTCATCAGAACCGCCGGACCTGTTCGCGGTAGCCATTGTAATTACGCAGCGTTTCCGCCATAGAGTCGCCACCAAACTTCTCCAGAAACGCTCGCGCCAGGATGAGAGCCACCATGGCCTCGCCGATCACTCCCGCGGCGGGCACCACGCAGACGTCGGAGCGCTCGTAAGCCGCCTTCACGGTTTCTTTGCTTTCAAAATCGACCGACTCGAGCGGCTGGCGCAGCGTGGAGATAGGTTTCAGATATCCTCGCACCACAACGTCTTCGCCGTTGGTGATGCCACCTTCGAGTCCCCCCGCCCGGTTTGTCTTGCGAATGAAGCGCGCCTCTTCGCGGTCATAGCCGATTTCGTCGTGGACACGCGAGCCGAAGGTCGCGGCGTTCTCGATGCCCGTGCCCACCTCGACTCCCTTGACAGCCTGAATCGACATCACCGCCTGAGCGAGCTGGCCGTCCAACTTCTCATCCCATTGGGCGCACGAGCCCAGACCCGGCGGAGCCCCGCGCGCCACCACCTCAAAGATCCCTCCGACGGAATCCTTCGTCTTGAGGGCGTTGTCCACTTCTTCTTTCATCTTCGCTTCGACGCCGGGGTCCACGCAGTTAAGAATGATTTCCTCGCGCTCGCGCAGGGCCATGATTCGCTCGAAAGGGACGTTGTCCGTCGGCTGACGGATTGCCACCCCGCCCACGGCCAGCACGTGGCTCGCCACCTCGATGCCGAACTCTTTCAGAAAAAGCTTGGCCAGGGCGCCCAGGGCGACGCGAGCCGCCGTCTCGCGGGCGCTGGCGCGCTCCAGGACGTATCTGGCCTCGCGGAAGTTGTATTTCAGGCAGCCCGCAAGGTCGGCATGGCCGGGCCGTGGCGGAGAAAGTGGCTTGTACTTGGCCCGGGATTCGGGATGGTCTTCGACGGCCAGCGCCTCCTTCCATTTCTCCCAGTCGCGATTCTCGATGAGAATGGTGATGGGCGAGCCAATGGTTTCTCCGTGGCGGACGCCGGAGAGAAATTGCGCGTGGTCCGACTCAATCTTCATCCGCCCGCCGCGCCCGTAACCTCCCTGCCTACGTTTCAGCTCGCGGTCAACGTAGGCGAAATCCACGCGCAGCCCCGCGGGCAAGCCCGAGAGGATAGCCACCAGCCCTTGGCCGTGAGACTCGCCCGCCGTCTGAAATCGAAGCATGAATCCTCGCAGAAGGCGCTGTCAGCAGCCGCCCAAATCTCAGCATTCTAGCGGATTATGCCCACGAGGTCAAAAATGACATTCAGCAAGGTGTTCCAGAAACATCGAAAGAATACCGGCAATGCTCCGGCCGGAAACTTCGCCCGCCGCTACCACCGCACGCCTTGTCTGGATTATAATCCTTCGGCCGGGAGTGTGATTTGCGATACCTCATCCTCAGCGACATCCACGCTAACCTTGAGGCGCTGGAGCAGTGCATGGAACTTGCCGAGGGAAAATTCGGCGAAGTCCTGTGTCTTGGCGACCTGGTGGGCTACGGTCCGGACCCCAACCGCGTCATCGAACGAGTACGGCCCATCACCAAGATCGTTATCCGCGGAAATCACGATAAGGCCTGCGCCGGCATCACCAGCGGCGAGGACTTCAACCTGTACGCCCGCTTGGCGACCCATTGGACCCGGCAAGAACTGGACCCTGAGAATCTGTCTTTCCTTCGCGCCCTGCCCAACGGACCCGTTTATGTGAACGGAGTCGCCCTCGTGCACGGCTCGCCCTTTGACGAGGATGAATACATCCTGGGCCCCAGCCAGGCGCTGCCGATCCTTCGGGAGCCGCTTACACAGGTGGTCCTGTTCGGGCACACGCATTATCAAGGCGGCTTCATGCTCAACACCAACAGCCGCTATCAGTCCATCCGCTGCGCCTCAAAACAGGACGGCCTGACGTTTACTCTGAGCTTCGAAGACGGAGCGCGCTACCTGGTAAATCCCGGGTCGGTAGGCCAGCCGCGCGACGGCGACCCGCGAGCCGCCTTCGCAGTCTTGGACGAAGAACAGCGCCACGTGGAGTACTACCGCACGCCATACAACATCGCCCGAACTCAGAAGAAAATGGAACGCGCCCACCTGCCGGAACCGCTCATCAGGCGGCTGGAATTAGGCCGATGAGAATCATCTCTTCATCCTCTTCAACCAAATCCAGCGAGAAACACGCCAGCCTCTAAAACTCAACGGAAACCGGTCTGATACGCGGGGGTCCCTGGTTCCAATCGATGGGCATGTGTTCGAAGGTGACCTGAAACGGCCGGGTCTCGCCCGGCTTGAGAGGAGGAGTGCGGGCTGTAATGGGGTGCGCGGTTTCGCGGAGCACCACTTGGCGGAGCGTGTCAACGAAAACCAACTCGAGTTCAATGCTCTTCACCGCGCGCCAGCCCTTGTTGGCCACAACGGCATCGAGGTAGGTCACCGTGTGGCCGAGGAAATTCTCCGCGGCGCTCATCTTCGCATCGGTGACTTCAATCTGGCCGAGGTATGCCTTTTGTTCGTCGCTGAGGACGGGCCCGCTCGACGCGCCTGAGGGAGCACGTCGAGTCACGAGGATTGCCGCCGCGACGATCACCGCCAGCACTCCGGCGGCGATCAGGAAGTAAAGGGTGGTCGCTTTCCTTTCAACCGCGTCAGGTTCAGGCATTCTTCAGACCGGCGAGAGAGCTCCGTATCTTCTGAGGGCGCCCCGGCAGCTTATCCGCGACCTTAGGTTCCGGCCACGGTCAGGCCTTCAATCAGCAGCGTGGGACACGCGAGAGCGCTTCGGAATTCCAGGTCCGAGCCAATCAACTCGATGTGGTTGAGCATCTCAGCCAAATTTCCGGCGATGGTGACCTCTTCCACGGGAAACGTCAGCTCTCCGTTCTCGATCCACAATCCCGAGGCGCCGCGCGAGTAGTCACCGGTTACGATATTGACGCCGAAGCCGATCAGTTCGGTTACATAAAATGCGTTTTTCACGGAGCGCACAATTTCTTCGGGCGGGCGCGAGCCGGGAGCAAGGTAGAAATTCTTGGGACCCACGACGGGCGGCCCGGCCACGCCGCGCGCCGCGTTACCCGTAGTTTTCAGATTCAACTTGCGCGCCGTGTAGCAGTTCAGGAGGTAATTGCGCAGAACGCCGTTCTCGATAACCGGCGTCACAGACGAGGGTATCCCCTCGTCATCGAAGGGTCTTGAACCGAAGCCTCCGGGGCGGAGCCCGTCGTCCACAATGTTGATCTTTTCGCTCGCCACACGCTGCCCCAGCTTCCCCGTCAAAAACGACGCGCTGCGGTAAATGGCGTCGCCGCGCACCGCTTCGAAGATGTGGGCCAGGAGTGACCGCGAGGTCTCCGAATCGAAAATCACCGGCACCCGACAGGTGGAAATCTTGCGCGCACCGAGCTTGCGCAGGGCGCGCTCCGCGGCTTTCCGCCCCACGGCCTCCGGACTCTCCAGGGCCCCCGCGCGGCGCGCCACCGAATACCAGTAATCGCGCTGCATGCCACCGTTCTGGGCGATGGGCGCCACCGAGACCGCGCAGTAGGACGAACGGTAGCTGCCCGCGAACCCCAGCGAATTCGCGTACGCCTTGGTGCCCAGGCTGGCTTCGAACCACGCCCCCTCGGAATTCTTGATGCGCGGGTCGGCGGCGAGCGCCGCCTCTTCCGCCCGGCGGGCGTATTCGATGCGGTCCTGGGTGGAAAGCTGGGCGACGTCGTCCGAGAACAGTTGAAGATCGGCCTCGTGGCGGCCCAGCCACTCGCGTTCCGGGAGGCCGCTCGCCGGGTCCTCGGAGGTCACGCCGGCCATGGCTACGGTGCGCTCGGCGAGCCGGCGGAGCGAGTCGGCGGAGAAGTCGCTCGAAAACGAG
>DATKYV010000018.1:0-11205 GCA_035528275.1 Terriglobia bacterium
TCCTCGGTAACGCGGTAAGGTGCGAAGACCTGGGCGCGCAGGTGCGCGGCGTATTCCTGCCCCATGCTCGCCCACACGTCGGTGTAGACAGCCTGGACGCCGGCCACCGCCTCCACCGGGTCGTGGAAGATGTGAATCTTCGCCCCGGTCTTGCGGCCGATGGCCTTGGCTTCGTCGACGATTTCCGATTTGGGATCGAAGCCCGGCGGCGTGGCGACGTTGACCGAGACTCCGAATTTGGCGGCGCTGACCATCAACGAATGGCAAACGTTATTGCCGTCGCCGACGAAGGCCAGCTTCAGACCTCTCAGCCTGCCGAGCTTTTCTCCCAGCGTGTACAGGTCGGCCAGGGCCTGGCAGGGATGGAACGAGTCGGTGAGCGCGTTGATGACCGGAATGGACGCGTGTTCGGCCAGCTCCTGCACGGAGGCGTGGCTGAACGTGCGCGCCACAATGCCGTGGACCCAGCGCTCCAGGTTCCGCGCCACGTCTTTGATGGACTCGCGCTCGCCCAGCCGCGGCTTGGCGTGCTCGAGGTACACAGCGAACCCTCCCATGCTCGTCATTCCCACTTCGAAGGTGACGCGCGTGCGCAGCGAGGGCTTCTCAAAAATCATCGCCAGTTGTTTGCCCTCCAGGGCGCGGGCGAAGGAGCCGGGCGAAGCTTTGACGCGCTCGGTGAGCTGGAAGATCAACTCCAGGTCGCGGCGCGTGAGATCGCCATCGGCAATCAAATCCCGCACGCTGAGTGCGTCCTGCTTTTCCACGGTGGTCATCACGGGCGTCATGCGGTCACCCCATTCTTCTGGGTCTCGGAGAGAGTCGCCAGAATCGGCCGAAGGGCCGAAATCAGTTCGTCCACATGCTTCCTCTCCACAATGAGTGGGGGGAGAAAGCGCAGTACCTTTTCCTGCGTGCAGTTCATCAGAAAGCCCGCTTCCAGGGCGTCGCGGACCACGGACTTGCACGGCACGGCCAGCACCAGGCCGAGCATCAGGCCCTCGCCGCGGACTCCGCGAATCACCGGCAGCTCCTTGCGCAGGCTTTCCAGTTGCGAGCGGAAATAGCCGCCCACCTCCCGGACGCGCTCGAGAAATCCCGGCCGCTCGAGAATCTCCAGGAACTTCAACGCCAGGCGGCATTGCAGCGGGCCGCCGCCAAACGTGGTGCCGTGCATGCCGGGAGAAAACGCCTGGGCTACTTCCTCGCGCGCCAGGATGGCGGCAAGCGGCAAGCCGGCCGCCAACGGTTTGGCCACCAGCACGACGTCGGGCTTCAAACCATGCTTCTGGAACGCGAAGTACCGTCCCGTCCGTCCCAGTCCGCACTGGATTTCGTCGGCGACGAAGAGGGCGTCATTTGCGCCGCACAACTCTTGCGCGGCCCGCAGAAAGTCTTCATCGAGCTCCACGATGCCGCCTTCACCCTGGATCACTTCGACCATCAGAGCGGCAACGCGCGGCGAGAAGCTCTCGCGCAGGTGCGCCACGTCGTTCAGGCGCACGAAACGAATCCCCGGCACGAGCGGCTCAAACGGCTTGCGGTACTTTTCCGGCCAGGTTGCGGAGAGTGCGCCAAGCGTCCGCCCGTGAAATGAGTTTTCCAGGGCCAGGATTTCCACGCGCTCGAAAGGCTCGGCGGGATGATGCTTGCGGGCGTAGGCGCGAGCCAGCTTGATGGTCCCCTCGACAGCCTCGGTCCCGGTGTTGGCGAAAAAGGCGCGATCAAGCCCCGCGAGCTGCGTCAGCTTCTCGGCCAGCGGCGCCTGGTAGCGGTGGTAGAGCAAGTTCGAAACATGCAGGAGCGTTTCGGCCTCGTCGCGCAGCACGGCGAGAAGCTCCGGATGCGCGTAGCCGAGCGAATTCACCGCCAGTCCGCCGAGGAAGTCGAGGTACTTCCTGCCGCGGTCGTCAACGAGCGTGCAGCCCTCGCCGCCTACCGCCAGGATGGGCAGGCGGTCGTAGGTGTGGACCAGGACCTTCTTCTCGAGTTCGGCGATCTGATCGAAGTTCATGATGTCTTCACAATGCGCGTGCCCACGTGGTTGCCGGTTAAGACCGCGCGGATCAGGCCGTTGGGCGTGGCGGGCGAAAGGATGTCGATCTCACCCACGTGTTGGCGGAGCGTGCGCGCGCAAGACCGAAGCTTGGGGATCATCCCGTCCCGGACGATTCCCTTGCGGATCAGCCTCGGGATATCTCCCCGTTTGACCACGGAAAGCAGGCGCCGCTCGGCATCCCAGACGCCGCCGGACTCGGTGAGATACAAGAGCCGGTCGGCACCGAGCGCCACGGCGAGCGCCGCGGCAAGGTCGTCGGCGTTGATGTTGAAGTATTCCTTGCCGGGCCCCAGCGCCAGGCTGGCAACCACGGGAACCAGGCCGCGCCGGAACGCCATCTCCAGGACCGCGGTCGAGATTTGTCGCGGCCGTCCGACAAAACCCAGGTCCTTGGTTCGGCCGTTGGAGCGCGCCGAGAGTTTCCGGGCCGTAACCAGGCCCGCGTCGCCCCCGCAGATGCCCAGGGCGCGCTGGCCCTGCGCTTCGAGCTCCGCCACCCACTGCTTGTTGACGACGCCCGCCAGCACCATGAGCGCCACGTCGCGCGTGGCGGCGTCAGTGACGCGCAGGCCGTCGTGGAACTCGGTGGGGATGCCCAGCCGCGCCAGCGTCTGGGTGAGCAGTTTGCCGCCGCCATGCACCACCACCACCTGGTGTCCGGAACGCCGCAGGCCGGCAATCTGCCGCGCTACCTGCCGGCGCACTTCGGACTCCTCCAGAGCCTGCCCGCCGATTTTGACTACTATCTTCACGCCAGCGCCATTGCCTCCGGGAATCCATACATCAGATTCATGTTCTGCACGGCCTGCCCGGCCGCACCCTTGGCCAGGTTATCGAGCGCCGACACCACGATGAGCCGCCGGGTTGCGGCGTGCACGGCAAATCCCAGGTCGGCGTAATTGGTGTGAGCGATGGCCTGAATTTCCGGCAATCCGTCGGCTGACGGATAAACGCGCACCAACGGAGCGCTCGCGTAAAACTCGGCAAAGAGCGCTCGAACCTCCTCCACCGAACGCCCCTCGGTGAGACGGACATACACCGTGCTCAGGATGCCGCGATTGACGGGCAGCAGGTGCGCTGTGAAGGTGAAGTGCTGCTCCTCGAGCTCCAGCGTCTGGAGAATCTCCGGCACATGGCGGTGGGTGAAGAGGCTGTAGGCGCGGCAGTTCTCGTTCACCTCCACGAACTGGAGCTTCTCGCTGGGTGTGCGCCCGGCGCCGGTTGCGCCCGATTTCGAATCGCAGACGATTCCAGCCTTGACGTCAACCCACCCGGCCTTGAGCAGCGGGGCGAGCGCCAGGATGGCGGAGGTGGCGTAACAGCCGGGATTGGCGATCAGGCGCGCGCGGCGAATCTCCGCGGCATTCAGCTCCGGGGAACCGTAAACGGCCTCGGCGAGCGCGTCCGCAGCCACGTGTTCGAAGCCATACCAGCGGGGATAGGCTTTGGCATCCTGCAAGCGAAACGCCGCACTCAGATCCACAACCCGCAGGCCGCGAGCCAGCAGCCCGGGGACGGCATCGTGGGCCGGCTTGTGGGGCGTGGCGAGAAAAACCAGGTCCGCTTCATCGGACGTCAGATCCTCGACGCGCGGCAACTCGCAGACGGGCAAGCCCTTGCCCCGCAGGGCCGGATGAGCCTGCTCCATCGGCGAGGGCTCCTTGATTTCGGCCATCAGGCGCACGATACGGGCGTGCGGATGACGAAGCAGGATGGCGAGCAATTCGCCCCCCGCATAACCCGTGGCGCCGACGACGGCGACGCGCACCACTCCCTCGCGTGCCGTGTGGCCCGCCGCTCCGGCCGATGTCTGTGTCTCGAGGATCGCCCCCAACGTCCTCACCTCTTCTTACCCATCCGTGTTGGAATATTTATGCACGGTAGGTATAAATATGCTTTTTATACTCAAAAGGTTGCCCGGATGTCAAGGGAAAATTCGGCGGCCCTCCAAGGCCTTTGCCCCGTGGCGAGTCGTCCCGCACCGCAATCGCTGGAAATTCCTCCCCGAGGGGGCTAGAATGGCTTCTCGGAGTTGATCATCATGCCGGAATCGAAGCTCGACCTTCCTCCTGCTCCAACGCCCGCCACCTCCACCGTGAGCTCCGCCGCCACCACCAGCCTGCGGATCATTGCCACGGCGATTGTGTGCGCTTGCATCTACTATGCCAGCTCCATCGTCGTCACCCTGATCTGCTCCATCTTCATCGCCTTCGTTCTGGATCCCGGCGTCAACCTCATGGAACGCCTCCGGATGCCGCGCTGGTTGGGTGCCCTACTGATGGTGCTGCTCACCCTGGCGGTGCTCTATCTGGCGGTGTATTTGGTTTATGACCGGCTAGTGGCTTTCATGGACGACCTGCCGCGCTTCGCCGCCCGGCTGAAGCAGATCGTCGCCCAGATTCAGGTGACCACGCAGAGTATCCAGCAGACCACGTCCACGATTCTCCCTTCGCGCGCCGATGCGAGCGTTCCCTCAGTGCGCCTGGAGCAGGAATCCCCGTGGGTGCAGTTCCTGCTGCGAGGCATCGGGTCGGTTTACGCCTTCGTGGTCACCGTGATGTTCATTCCCTTTCTGGTGTTCTTCATGCTGACCTCGAAGGACCACATCTGGACGGCGACACTCAACTTGTTTCCTCTCCAGAAGCGTCATCAGGCGGAAGGTGTCCTTCGCGGCCTCAGTCGCATGGTCCGCGAATACGTCCTGGGAAATCTATTGGTGGCGGGAATTGCCGCGGCCTTGATTACCCCGGTCTTCGCGGCCGTCGAGCTTCGCTACGCCTTGCTCATGGGGCCGCTCTCGGCGCTGCTGAGCATGATCCCTTACATCGGCGTGGCGCTGGCCATTCTGCCTCCCCTGATGATCGCCCTCGTGCAGTACAACGAGCTCGCGCCCTTCCTTTACATTTCGCTGACCGTGGTGCTCGTCCATTTCCTCGCCGTCAATATCCTGACGCCCAAGCTGGTGGGTCACCGCGTCAGGCTGAACGCCCTCTCGGTGACCATCGGCATGATGTTCTGGGGATGGCTCTGGGGAGGCATCGGCCTGGTGCTGGCCGTTCCCCTCACCGCCGCCTTCAAGGCCACCTGCGACAACGTCGAGAAACTCAAGTCCGTCGGCGCCTGGATGGGTGAAGGTTAAGCGCCGGCGACCGCTATTTCCTCTACAATCCCTGCTCCCGCAATTCACGGACTCGTTCGGCAAGCGATGCGGAGGTCTGAAAGACCGCGATGCCGGCGATGCCTGTGGCGCCGGCTTCCAGGCAGGGGCGGACGCGTTCCACCGTAATCCCGCCGAGGGCATAAAGGGGGATGGTGACCCGCGCCGCGACGTCGCGGAGAGTCTCCAGGCCGAGCGGCGGGCCGTACTGAAGCTTGGATGGGGTCTCGAAAATGGGGCCGAGAAGCGCGTAGTCGGCGCCGGCGGATTCCGCCTCGAGCGTTTCCCGGAGCGAATGACACGAAACGCCGACCAGAAAGTCTTTGGGCACGATCCTGCGCACCACCCGGGCGGGCATGGATTGCGTTCCCAGGTGCACCCCGTCGGCGCCGACAGCGAGCGCCACGTCCAAGCGGTCGTTAACGATCACCCGCGTGCCCGAGCCCGCCTGGCGGGCTTCGACGACGGCCGCGCCCACCAAGGTGAGCTGGTCGCGCGTGGCAAGGTCCTTTTCGCGAATCTGCACCAGGTCCACGGAGGCACGAACGGCCTCCAGGACCGACGGGAGGAGCGGTTTCGGCTCGAGGGCGCGGCGATCCGTGATGTAACAAAGGAAGATTCGCGGCATGTTGACCCGCCAACGAGGGTTCGGAAGGTAATCGTCCGGAAGCCACCTCGAAATGGTCAGCGCGGTGGGCGCGAATGGGTCAATCCCAGATGGTGGCGAAGGCGCCAGAATTCATAGATCGCTAGCCAGATGTCCGCAAGTCCCAGGCCCGAGATCGCACCGCGCACGAAGTAGTTCATGGCGATCGCGGAAATCCAGGGATATTCGCCGACGAAGAAATTCTTGCCCCACAAAGAAACCCACGGAAGGACGATGAGGAAGATGCCCATTTCAAAGCAGAAGACGATGTAGATGACCGTCAGCAAGCGGCTCATGGTTCAGGCCGGGAGTTCATCTGCCACGGTGGAAAACAGGGCAGGCGCCCGGGTGGGATGCTCAGGGGGCCTTGGGCTGGAGCTGGCGGATCTTCTCGGCCACGTCCCGGTAGTCGATGTTTTGGCTGTAGACCTCGGAATACTTGGCGAGGGCCGTGCGGGTATCGCCCGCTGATTCATACGCCATCCCCAGATCGTACTGGAGTGCCAGGATCGATTCCTCGTCGATCTCGGGTGATTCGAGGGCGCGTGTATACCACTTGGCGGCAATGGCCGGCATTCCCTTCTCCATGAAGCTGGCTGCGAGGAGGGTGCAGGCCTGAAGAAAGTTCGCCGGATAATTGCCCTTCTGAGCGCCCTTGACCACCTTCTGAAACTCTCCGATCGCTTCATCCAGCAATCCCATTTCCCGGAAGGCGACGCCCAGGTTGTAGTGGGTTTCGGTGTCCTCGGCCGTCGCCTGGGCTTCCGCTCCTTCACCGAGTTCGTCGAGCAGCCCGCTCAGAAGAGAGGCTGCATCCCCGCCTCCACGACCCAGGTCCGCAGCCGCGGATTCAGCGCCCCTTTGCGCTCCTGGCGGGGCGACCACCTCTCCCAAACCCTCCATGCTGGCCGCCAGTTCGCCCGCCAAGTCCCCCAGCAAATCACCTCCCGCCGCCGCCGGCTCCGGCTCCAGAGCAGCCGGAGGTTCAGCGGATTGGGGGATCGCGGGCTCGACCTCCGTCGGCGTCAGCTCAGCCTGGGGCACGATCTCGGGCTCTTTCTCCGCCGGGGGCGGCGCCGCGAATGTCTCGGGGAGCTGCAACTCCTCCGGCTCGGCTGCCTGGACAGGCTCCGGAGGGGGCTCAACAAACGCCGGGGGCGCAGGCGCTTCGGCGCCCTGGGCCAATCGAGCCTCCAGCCGCTGGCGCAACTCGGCTACCTGCGGATTCTCCGGATAATTCGCTTCAAGGGTCTCAACGGCACTCCTGGCTTCATCGATCAAGTTCTGGTCAAGGTAGAAGTCGATTTCCACACGGCTTTCTTCGTAGTTGAAGCCGGGAGCGGCAACCTCCGCGGGCGGCACCGCGCCTCCAGAGGCGAACGCTTCGAGGTCTGTTGAGAGATCGAATTCCTCCTCTTGAACCGCCGGCGGCTCGCGAGGGGGAGGAGTCAAGGGGAACTCTTGCGGGGCGGGCTGCTCGGGCGCTCCCGTCGGGAACAGCGATGAGAGTTCAACCTCGGACGGCGCCGGCTCGGGAGTGGCGGGAGTCGGCGGAGCCACGGAGAATTCTTCGACGGGCGCGGGCTCGGGTTCCGCGCGGGGAGGAGCCTCAGGCAGAGCAAACTCCTCGGGCGGCGCGCCGGCAACAAGCTTGCGCGCCAAATCTTCGTATTTCGCCGCCTCGCCGGACTCGCCCTGCTTCGCGTAGGCCCGCGCCAAGGCCTCAGCGGCGGTCTTGGCGCGCTCAGGCATGCTTCGGTGGCAGACCTCGAGGATGCGCCGGTGGATATCAACCTGGTCGGGATAGACTTCGAGAGCTTTTTCCAGCTCGGCGATGGCCTTGTCAATCAAACCATAGCGCGAAAACAGATCGCTGTTCTCGAGGGCCTCATTCACCGCCGCCAATTCCTCCTCATCCGCCTTCGAGGGAGCAGGGGCGGCGGTGCCCTCGAAAACCAGGTCTGCCTCGATGGTCGAGAGGTCAGCGGGAATCGCAGCCGCCACGCCCTCTTTGCCCTGCCGCTGAAGAACCTGATTCAGCAGTCCCGTATACTCCTGATTCTCGGGCTGGCGGCTGACCAGCTTGCGGAAAACGGCCTCCGCCTTGTCCAGCATGTCGGACTGAGCGTAGGCGTGGCCCAGCGCCTCCAAGGCTTCCGGCAGGGTGACTTCATCGGCCGTCCGTTCACAAACCTCGCAAATCAGCTCCAGCGTTGGAATGTGCTGGGGCTGCTGCGACCAGATCTGGCGGAGCGAATCCATCAGCGGGCCGGAAGTCTTCCTCGCGATCATCGCTTCGGCAGCGCCCACCAGGGCTTTTTGCGCCGGGTCGTAATTGCCGCGCTGGACGCACATCGCCACAAACGACGACACGGGCGTAAAATCATCGTGGTTGGCGTGGAAGACATCCATCACCAGACCCTCGGCCGCTTTCACCTTCTGGGCGGCCAGGTAGGCTTGCAGGAGAAGCGCCCGTCCCTTGGCTGTGGCTTTCACGTCGGGGACCGAATCGAGGATTCTCTCCACTTCATCCATGTCCCCTTTTGCGAACGCCAACTTGGCGCGGATAAACTGCAGTTGGCTGCTTCTCTGATCCAGTTGCGCGGCCTTCTTTACCGCCGACTCCGCGGCAGCCTGCTCGCCGCGCCTCAGGGCGGCTTCGGCGGCGTCCAGATAGGATCGTGCGGCTTCGTCCTTCTTGCCGACTTGCGCGGCGAAATCCGCATACCGCACGCGATAGTTGGGGTTATCCGGGTCCAGCGCCACGATTCTGCGGAAGGTTTCAAGCGCTTTGTCGGTCTGGTTCTTCTTCTTGTAGAAGTCCACCGCCTGGGCATAGTGATCGCGCGCTTCGCGGCTGAGTCCCTGAAGCGTATACAGCTCCGCAATCTTGAGCAGCGGGTCGACTGAATTCGACTCGAGCTTGATAATCTTCTTGTAAATGGCGATCGCCTTGACGGTAAACCCTTCTTTGACGTAGGCATCGGCCAGCTGACGGAAATGGCTCAGCGCCTCGGAGGTGTTCTTCTCGCGGTAATAAAGGTCGCCGATGGTATTGAGCAGAGTCAGGTCGGAGGGTTCTTTTTCGAGGATCCGCTTGTATTCCCTGATCGCGTGGGAGATCTTCCCTTGGATGACGTACTTCTCTGCCTCCTGCATTGCTCTGGCTTTATTAAAAGCCATTTACAGGCTCCCCCAACCCAGGAATCTTGTGGACAAACTTGGTACGCTAGCACACGGCCCTTATGAAGTCAACGGAGACCAAGCCCTTGAGGCCCATTTCTGTGCGCCTTAACTTGTTGGTTAAGTTAAGGTTGGCCGAGACCCTGGCCCCCGGAGGCGCGGATTGCCCCCGCACACCGGACTTCCACCCGTTGCTTCCCGCCGACCTTTATGCCTATAATCGAATCCTCGACGACAGGCTCAGGATCCAAGTCATGCCCCCGCACGTCATCAAGAAGCTCCAGGAGGAAATCTCGGTTTTGGAGCGCGAGCTCAATCACGAGCTCCCCAAAGAGCTGAAGCGGGCCCGTGCCTTGGGCGACTTGAGCGAGAACGCCGAATTCATCATGGCCAAGCAGCGCCAGGACTACGTGGGGGCGCGCCTGGCGCAGCTCAAGAAGCGGCTGGCTGACCTCTCGCTGATCAATTTCAACAACATTCCCAAAGGCCGGATCGCTTTTGGCTCCCGGGTGGTGCTTTATGATATCGACCGAGACAGCGAAGTCGAATACAGGCTGGTGACCAGCGAAGAAGCAGACGTCGGTAAGGGATTGATCTCCACAACTTCCCCAATTGGGCGGGGGCTAATGGGAAAGCAGGTAGGCGATACCGTCAAGATTGCCACGCCCAATGGCACTCGCGAGTTGGAAGTCCGGGCCTTGCAGACCATCTACGACGAGGCATAGCGCGCCTGCGAGTCGCCCAGAGAAAGGGCCCGAAAGCCGACCGCCCGACCCATGATTACTCGCCAGATCGGTCGAACTCTGAGCCTCATCCTGCTCGCCATCGTGAGAGCCTTCGCCGCCACCGGCATCAGTCCCAACGTCCTCACCTTCATCGGTTTCGCCGTTACGCTGCTGGGCGCTTACCTGTTTGCCTACGGCTATTTCCGCTGGGCGGGCCTCGCCGTGGTCCTCGCCGGGCTCTTCGACATGCTGGACGGGCGCGTGGCGCGCTTGAGCAATCAGGTCACTCCCTTCGGGGGCTTTCTCGATTCGGTGCTCGACCGATACTCCGACCTCTGCCTGATGATTGGCTTGCTGCTCTTTTACGGACGGGCGAACCGTTCCTGGTACGTGGTGCTCGTCGCGGTGGCGATGATCGGCTCGGTAATGACCAGCTACGCCCGCGCCCGCGCCGAGAACCTGATTCCCACCTGCAAGGTCGGCTTCCTCGAACGCCCCGAACGCATGGTGCTCATCATCATCGGCGCGGTGTTGGACCGCATGGCGCCGGTGATGTGGATTATCGCCGTCCTCTCCACGTGGACGGTTATCCATCGCGTCGTCTACACGTTGCAGGAAAGCCGGCGGCTGGTGCTGTCGTCCCAGCCCCAGCATGGCACACAGTCCCCTTCTCCCTAGTCCCGTTCCAACTATTTCGGCCTAACTGAGTGATGAGCGAGCTCGAAGATTTTGCAGAGAGCCTGCGACTCGATCCCCCAGACCGGGACCATTCAGTTGGAACGGCACGAGCGGCCGTTCGACAACCCTTGCAGATTGAATCCTTCGACAATCAGGTGTGCGTCTTTGCCGCGGCAGATGAAGCCCTGCCTCCATTTCGGGGACGATGGTCGCGAGTCTTCTCCTTCTCGAGCAACGCCCGCTTGCGCTTCAAGCCCCAGCGGTAGCCGGCGAGCGAGCCGTCCTCGCGCACCACGCGGTGGCAGGGGATGACGACGGAAACGGGATTGGTGGCGCAGGCGCGGGCCACGGCGCGCACCGCTGTGGGCCGCCCAATCGCTCGCGCCACCTGGCTATAGGAGCGTGTCGCTCCGTAGGGGATGCGCCGCAATTCTTCCCACACGCGGCGCTGGAAAGCCGTCGCCTGAAGGTCCATGGGCAGGTTCAGCGCCGGCTGGCGGCCGTTCAGGTGACTCAGGAGCGCGCTCACCCACTTGGCGCGTGATTCGTCTCGATGGACCTGCGCGTTCGGATACTCGGCGCGCAGCGCGGCCTCGAGAACCGAGTCGGAATCCCCCAGGCTCACCGCGCAAACGCCGCGTTGCGTGGCCGCCACCAGCAAGCGGCCCAGCGCACAGTCCACAATGCTGTAACCGACGTCCATTCCTCGCCCTCCTCGCCGGTAAGTTGCCGGCGTCATTCCCAGGTGCCCGGAGGC
>DATKYV010000019.1:0-7053 GCA_035528275.1 Terriglobia bacterium
TTTTTCGGCGATGGCGACGGCTTGCCGGACCTGCTCCACCTGGGCTTCAGCGAGTTTCACCTGCGCCTGGGCGTCCCGAATGGCCACTTGCGCCTGGTCGTGATCGCGCTGGGTGATTCCGCCGGAGCGCATGAGGTTCTCCGCCCGCTCGCCTTCGCGGAGCGAGGCTTTTTCGACCACCTGGGCGCGCAGGAGCGCGGCCTGGGCCACCTCCAGGGAAGCGCGGGCTTGAGCGAGCGCCAGTTTCGAATTCGTCTCGTCAACGAGCGCCAGGAGTTCGCCCTTCCATACCCGGTCGCCTTCCTGTTTCAACATCTGGATCACGCGGCCGGCGAATTCGGTCTTCACGTCCACGGCCACGCGCGAAACCAGGGAACCGGTGATGTCCAGAGACCTTTCGAGAGGCCGGGGCTCGACGCGGACGACGCGCACCGCAAGCGACGGCGAAGCCGCCGTCGGCCTCGCCGCCTCCGAGGAACACGCGGCGGAGAAGAGAACAAGGCTGATCCCCAGAGCACAGAAGGCGGTGGCTAACGCGGTTCTCCGTGCTGTTCTACGACGGCATTCCAGTGCCAGCGAGCTATTTCCCCGTTGTGGGCTGTTCATGAGTCCTATCCAGCGGGTCCAGTCCCATCTCCCAGCGGAGCTGCGCCCGCGCCAGGGTGTGATCGTACAGGCCCCGCAGCAAGTTGGTCCGCGCCACGGAAAGCGCGGTCTGCGCGTCGGTGACGTCGAGCGTGGTGGCCGCGCCGTAGCGGTAGTTGTCCTGCATCATCGTCAGAACGCGCTCCGCCTCACGGACGTTCAGCCGCGCCGCCTCCACCGTCCTTCGCGCCCGCTCGAGCTCGTCGACGGCGTTCTGTACGTCCAGGCGAATGCCATTCTCAGCCTCGGTCCGCTGGAGCGCCGCAATACGGCGCGCCGCCACGGCTTGCCGGACCAGGCCGGAGCGCCGGCCGCCGTCGAACAACGGCAGGCCCACGCTGAGCGTGAACATCCAGCGTGTGAATTGGTGGTCGCCCAAGTTCACCGGGTCGCGCGCCGAGAAGCCGTACTGGCCGTTGAAATCCAGCCGCAGGCGATTCTCGGCGTTCGCGAGTTTCTTCTGGGCGTCCGCTTCCAGTTCGTTAATACGCAGACGCTGGATTTCGGGGCGACGGTCCAGGGCTTGGCGAACGATCTGGCCGAGTTCGGCGTCCGGTTCTTCCATGAAACGGAGTTCCCCAAGGGCCTCGGTGGGGAAATCGATAGGGCGGACCAGCAAATTGTTGAGCGTCGCGCGCACCCGGCGCACTTCATTCTCCGCGCGGATGAGCTCGGGCTGGGTATTCGCCAGGCTCACCTGGGAGCGCAGGACGTCCACCTCGGTCGCCACGCCCGCCTCGTGGCGCGCACGGGCCATCTTCAAGTGCTCCTCGCGTTGCGCCACGGTTTCGCGGCTGACGTCGAGCAGACGCCCGGCCAGCAGCAGGTCGTAAAACGCCCGGATCACGCGCAGGCGCACGTCCTGCTCCACACGCGCCACGTCGACGCTGGTCCCCTCCGATTCCAGGCTTGCCAGCTTGAGCGCGGTGCCGACTTTTCCTGAAGTGTAAATCGGCTGCTTCAGACTCAGGTTGTAGTCGACTAGGTTGGCACCCGTGGGGATCAGCCCCTCGCGGAATTCGATCGGAATCTTGTCAAAACTCGAGGCGTTCAGAAAAGACGGGTCGCGCCAGCGCAGCGCGCTGCCGTTGAGGGAAAGGAAGGGCAAGGCGTCGGCGCGAACTTCGCGGATTTTGCCTTTCAAGGCATCTCCCTGGGCGCGCGCGATGAGCACCTGCTGATTACGTTCCAGCGCCAAAGCCACCGCCTGCTCCAGGGTGAGCGCCGCGGGCTCCGCCGAGTCTTGGCCGCGCAGCAGACCTGTCCCGACGATCGCCATCAGTATTCCGAGGGAAAAAACACGGCTCATCCAACGCATAACAAACCTACCGAACGGTAGCATTTTACCTACACCCCTCGAGAAGGAGCTGCACCATGCGCTGGGCGAGAGGCCGCCCCAGCGGGGGCTCGCCGGTGAGCAGAAAGCCCATCGTGTAGAGCGTGTGGACGCCCATGAGCGCCTCGGCAATCTCCCGCGCCCGGCCCTTCATCTCTCCGCGGCGAATCCCTTCGCGGATAATGCCCTGCAGAAGGCGAAGCCACTCCATCCCCATTTGAACGTAATCAAAGTCCGGAGGTCCCTTTTCCGGGGCGAAGATCATACGGAAAAACATCCGGGAAAGACTGGGATCCCGCCTGGTGAGCGCGAAATCAGCCGCGATAACCTCAATCAGCTTCTCCTGCGCGGTTTTGCCCCGCTGCAAGGCGAGGAGCAATTGTTTTCGCGACTCGTTGCAGGCATCGAGGATCAAGTCCCTGAAAAGCTGCTCCTTGCTACCAAAGTGGTAGTAGAGGACGGGCTTGGTAATCCCCGCGCGCTGGCAAATCTCCCGCGTCGAAGTCGCCGCAAAGCCTTTCTCGGCGAAAAGCTTCGCCGCCGCCTTGCGAATCGACCCCTTGGCGGAATCGCGCTGATCCCGTCTGGCAACGCGCTTTTTCATACTTACCGGTAAGTATAGCAACTGGCGACTTCCTGTCAAGAGGAATGGTTGACAATGGGTGCGCATGGAAGGGTGCATTGTGTCGGGTCCAGAGGCTTCGTGCTGGTGGCCCGCGAACGGGGTGGGGTTTGAAGATGAGGATTCGGCTGGGGGGTGCAATTTAGCGAAGGGGTGATGGGGGCAGCTGCCGGTTCAGGGCGGTGTGAAGATGGGACGCGATTTCGGACGTCGCGAGACGCGCCCATTTTGCCGCAACCCGCCCGTGGGCGGCGCATCTATAATACTAAGTGGTGAGATTCGGGGCTGTGGCAGAGTGCTCGTATGAGCGATAGTGCAAAGCGGAGCGACCGGCGAGGCGTCCTACTGATCTCCGCTCTAGCGGGGTTGATCGGCGGGTTGTGCTGCGTTACCCCGATCGTGCTGGTGTTGCTCGGACTGGCGAGCATCGCCGTGGCGGCGGACATTGGAAACGTCTTGTACGGGGATTACCGCTGGATCTTCCGGCTCGTTGCGCTGGCGTTCATGGCGCTGGCACTCTGGTTCTATTTCCGGCGGAGAGGGATCTGCACGCTCGACCAGGCGCGCCGGGAACGCAACCGCATCATCAATACGTCGCTTGTGGTTCTGATCTTCGCCGTGGGAATCTATATCTTCTGGACTTACATCGCCGTGCACTATTGGGGAATCGCCGTCGGCCTGCCCTGGGCGCAGTACGATGAGAGCTGGGCGCTGCCCGCTTCGGCCCTCGTGCTGGGATGCGCCCTGGTCCTCTATTTCATCCTCTTCCGAGGCTCGCGAAGAACCTCAGAGCGGGAATCCGAAACACACACTTCCACCCTGTCGAGTTGAGCGTAGTCCGTCGGCCGACGGATGGAGCGAAGAATCTCCCTCGGATTGAGCGCAGTGAAGGCGCGATCCTTCGTCTCCGTCAGCCGACGGACTGACGGACTCAGGATGACAGCGACCGAAGTGTTTCACCTTCTTCCCTGACGCGACACTAGCCCGTCGTCACGCCGGCCTGCATGTAATCGAGGTAGAGTTTTTGCAGGTCTTCGTGGCCAAGTTCCTCGCGCGTGCGCTGCATGACCAGCTTGCCTTCCTTCATGATGCCGACGCGATCGGCAATCTCCTTGGACCGGAAGATATCGTGCGTGGACATCAAGATGGCCTTGCCTTGAACTTTCAAGCGCTGGAGGAGTTCGAGGAACTCGGCGCCCGCCTTGGGGTCGAGGCCTGACGTGGGTTCATCGAGCAGCAGGGCGGGAGCGTCTTTGACCATGGCGATGGCGATGCCGAGCTTCTGACGCATCCCTTTGGAAAAGTCCTTCACGCGCTGTTCAAAAGCCTTCTCATCCAGTCCCACCTCCGCCATGACCCGGTAGTAGTCCTGCTTGGCGAGGTTCGTCTTGCCGCCCAGCTTGGCGAAAAAGTCCAGGTTTTGGCGGGCCGTGAAGTTGCCGTAGAGCATGACGTTTTCGGAGACGTAGGCGACGTATTTCTTGGCTTCCAGGGGATCGCGATGGCAGTTGATGCCGTTGATGCGCGCCTCGCCGTCGGTGGGCGGGATGAAATCGAGAAAGAGATTGATGGTCGTGGTTTTTCCGGCGCCGTTCGCGCCCAGCAGGCAGAAGACTTCGCCGGGAGCAATCTCAAAACTCACATGGTCAAGGGCGAGCAACCCGTCCTCGTAGCGCTTGGTAAGGCTGATAGCTTGAAGCATGGGTGGGCTCATAGCATCTCCACGTCCTGTGCGGTTATACACGGGCCGCTGCCCGTGAGTTCTCGTCAGCACGATTGCTCAGGCTGACACTCATGGCGCTTGACATCAAGATGCCTCGATGCTAGCATCAAGATGTGCGAACCACGCTAACCCTCGACGACGACGTGCTGGGCAAGTTGAAGGCCGAGGCGCGCAAATCCGGCCGGCCATTCAAGCAGCTCGTCAATGAATTCCTCCGATTGGGTCTGAGCCTGCGTCGCCAAGTGAGCGCTGTGGAACCCTTCGTGGTGAAGGCGCGTTCGTTGGGTACGCGGCCCGGACTCGACTACGACAACATCGGTGAACTTCTGGAACAAATCGAAGGGCCGTTGCACCGTTGATTCTCGTTGACGCCAACCTCCTGCTGCACGCCTATAACGCCTCCTCCGATCGCCACGCAGGGGCGCGAAACTGGCTGGAAGAGGTCATGTCGGGCTCCGAGCCCGTGGGGCTCGCATGGGTTACGATTCTGGCATTTTTGCGCATCGGGACTAATCCCCGAGTCTTTCCATACCCTCTATCTCCTGCCGAAGCGAGTGAGATTGTTTCGGAATGGCTTCAGCGCCCCATGGTCGTGATCCTCGAGCCAAGTGAGCGACATTGGACCAACCTGAGCGGGCTCCTGACGACAACCCAGTCCCGTGGCCCGCTTGTCATGGATGCGCATCTTGCCGCCCTCGCTATCGAACACGGTGCTGTCCTCTACTCAACCGACCGGGACTTTGTGCGTTTTCCCGGCCTGCGGGTTCGCAACCCGCTTGAAAGTTCCTGACGATTGACCATCGGTTCGCCATTATCCCAAGTCCTGGAGGTCACCCCAGGCCTCTGTCAGCGCACCACCCACCAGGTTCGACTCCTCACCTCACATCATAGCGCGCGAAGGCGACAAAGCCCGCGACGATGAACGCCCCCGTGTAGGCAACCAACAATCCCAGGGCCGGCAGGGCGCGGGCGAGCGCCGCCACCGCGTCCCGGCGCGGGGGCGCGAAGGCAGGCAGCTTGGAAAGCGGGGGAGGCTGGTGCCGTTCGACCACCATCACCATCTCTCGAACCGGCGGCCCTTCCCCTTCGGTGCTTCTCGCTTCGATTTCTCCCGCTGGCGGCTCGTGGTCTCCCGCGAGTTCCGCCATTTCGCTGATCTGGAACATGATCAAAGGAGGATCTTCGAACAGAGTTGTCTCCAGGCGCTCCTGCTGCCGGCGGACGGAGTCGAGCCAGGCTCCGTACTGCGCGTCGCCGGTGGTGGCGAGATCGGCGGCGGCGCGCACGAAGGCGGCCGATGGGCTGAGGGACATCAGAGCGCGTGCCACTTGGTTCTGCCGGGCTGTGCGACGCTCAACGTCCCGGTCGAGCTCTCCGACGAGTTGCCGCCGTCTGCTCAGGTAGCCCAGCAGGATGGGCGTGACCCGGCGGTCGATGGCCTGCTTGTTTTTCTCGTAGCCGCCCGGCACGAGCGAACCTCCCGCCTCTCTCATAACCTCCTGGTAGGCGAGGCCCATCTCCTTCGTGGCTTCCTTGTATAGGTTGTCATCGAGGAGGCGCTTCTTGTATCCCACGGCGTGAGCGGGCGGCACGGGCGAAACCGCCTGGGCAACCAGCGCCGCGAGTGGCGGCAAGGCCAGCACCGCCACAACCCAGACAACCAGAAGAACCACGAGTGAAGTCTTCTGGCTGGTGGTGAGCGAAGAGATGAAGAGCCCCAGACCGTACATGCAGAACAGATAAGCCGCCGAGGTTGTGGCGATGAGGACGACCTTGGCGAGGGAATCGCCGCCGAGCAACGTCACACCGAAAAGCTGTGCGCTGAGCAATCCGATCAGAAAAGTTGCCAGAACTGCGATCCAGAGAGTGACCGCGCCGCCCGCAAGCTTGCCGGCCAGGAAGGCCGGGCGGGAAATCGGCTGGCTCAACGCGGCGCGCAGGGTGCCCAGTTCTTTCTCTCCTGCCACGGCGTCGAAGGCCAGCAGGATGGCAAGCAGGCCGAGCACCACGCGCACCAGAAACTCGCAGTCGAGTTGTCCCAGGAGGTCCACAAGCCGCTCCGAGCGCGAGGCGGAAGGCCCCGCCTCGAAGCCGGTGGAGGAGAAGTCCCAGTACTCGGGGAGCGCGCCATCCAGCCCTCGCACCAGCACGCTGAGCGGTTCGGGTGGTCTCAACGCCCGCAGCACCGCCAGATCGTTTTGGGGCGTAAACGGCATGTCCATCCCCGTCACATGCCGACCGGCAGGCCCGGCCGCCAGCGATTGGCGTTCGCTCGCCAGTCGGTCGTGTTCGGCGCGGCGGTTCTGGTAATCGCGCACGCCCACAAAAACCGCCAGCGGCGTCAGCCCAATTACCAGAAGGGAGATCACCAGGAACCGAAGGCTGGTGATTTGTTCCGCCAGTTCGCGGAGGGTGATCAGCCACACGGCGCGAGCCGCGCCGGGCGAGGATCTCGCCATGGGTTCCACTTTTTCCGAGGGGAGGCTGGCGGCTCCGGCCATTTCCTATCTCCGCGTGAGACGAATCCCGAACACCACGATGCCGCCCACCAGCGCCAGCAGCAGGCCGACCAATCCGGCGGTCGCCAACACGTTCGGCGGCGCCATCACGTGGATGCGGTCCGACTGGTCCTGCGTGGGCACTTTGCGGTTGTTGGAGATCGCGTCGGTCTTGATCTTCACCTCGTAGTCGCCCACGCCGACGTCGGAGGGCGGCATGATTTTGACG
>DATKYV010000020.1:0-6803 GCA_035528275.1 Terriglobia bacterium
CGGAACGCCCTCCCAGCATCGCATCGCCCTGGGAGACTACAACCAGCGGCGGGCTCCGGCTTCCGGAATACCGCCCCTTGACGGGAGGTCTGCGTCTGCGCTAGACTAGCGTAGTAGCCTCTGGCTGCCCCTGCTGGGACCGCCCCCGATGGGGCGCGACGCCATGACACGCGGCAGGCCGCTCGGAGCGTGGAGGTGGCCCGCGCCGGGGAGAGCGCGTAACTGCTGGGGAGAATCCTCCTGCCTTACCCCTCAGCGTGCACCCCGCCGCTGACTTGGCTGCGGGGCGCCGCCATCCAGGAGGTTTGCGCCGGTTGAACACGGATTGATGTCCGAAGCTCGTCAGGAGAAGCAGCAGTGAACTGCCTTAAGAGATGCTAAAATGCAAAAACAAAGCCACCAAGTCGTTGAAACTAAAGGACCGTCCCGGAAAAAACATGCAAACACGAACCCAATTCTGAGCCGAGCAAACCCATTGTTGTGGGCTGCCCGGGAGCGCCTTCGCGCCCGCAAGGGGCTTCCGTGAGAAATCGCCCTGCCCGGTTGACGGGATTCCCCGTCGGATGTATGGTTTCTGTCTCCCGGCCGGCTTTTCAGGAAGCCTGCCGCCGGGACTCGCGATCTACCCGGACAGTTATCTGAATTCCATATCGAGGTGAACAGGGATGGGAACGACTTCTCCGGTGCCGGCCGAGACTCCTCCTGCCGTGCGCGGCAAGATCGTTGAGGCCGAGGTCAAGTCCGCGGTCGATCCAACGCGCCCCCTGCCGCTGGCGTGCGCGTTGTACGCCATCGAAAGCGCGGAGGGCATCTGGCTCTGCGCCTATTATGGCGCCAACCGCAGCATCTTCGAATTCCTTCCGCAGAAGGACTCCCTGGTGGACGAGAAGACCCTCGGCATCGCGTTTCACGCGAAGGAGTTCGTTCCCAAGGAAAAGTACCAGCCCTCCCTTTGGGAAGAGTTCAAGAAGACGCGTCTGATGACCTACGGAGGCCATGGCGCGTAGCTGGGACTTGCCTCCGGGTCGAGCCTGAGAGCGCCCGGCAGGAGTGAGTGGCTGAAGGGCAACGATTTTCTGACAGGGAGTTCGACAATTTCACCTCCATACCGCCACACGGCCAGGAGAGCAGGGAGGAAATCCGGGCCTGCGGTCGGAATTCAATCGAAGGAGCTCATCACATGAAGAACCTCAGACGGCTGGCCATTGTCCTGGGCGTTGGATTCGGCCTCACGTCTCCGGCTTGGGCACAGCGCATGATGCAGCCGCCCCGCATTACGGGTGAGTTCAAGCCCGTCGTCGGGGCCGGCGCCCAGTATGAAGTCACGGCGGAAGGCAAGAAGACCAATTGGGCGTACGCGGTGGTCGGCAAGGAAAGTGTCGAAGGCGCCGACGGCTACTGGACGGAAATGCGGTTGGAGGCGGATTCGAAAAATGGCAAGATGATCATGAAACATCTGATGGTGATGAGCGGGGGAGCGCCTGAGATCAAGCGCATGATCATGCAAGCTCCCGGCCAGCCTCCCATGGAGATGCCCATGGGAATGATGGGCGGCATGATGAAGCGCGCCCGGGAGGCGTCGGGCGAGGAAACCGCGCTGGGCGAGAAGCTCGGCACGGAGAGCGTCACCGTGCCCGCCGGCACTTTTGTCTGCGACCACTACCGGGCCACCAAAGGGAAGTCCGCCACCGACGTCTGGATTTCCGCCAAGGTCTCACCCTGGGGCATGGTGAAGATGACTTCCAAGGACATGACCATGGAGCTGACCAAGGTGCTGGAAAACCAGACCTCGGAGATCAAAGGCGAACCGCAGAAGATGGAAATGCCTCAGTTCTGATTGGGGCGGCGCGGGGAGTGGCGCTTCCTTGGTCGGCGGGGGGTCGACCATCTGGCCAAACCCCGCGTCGTGACTTGGTTAGAGCCCGGCCAGGGCGCGAGCCGCATTTCCCTGATGCCTCCGTCCCAGGTGTTCCTCGCCGGCCCTTGCCAAACGCCTTCGAATAGAGTATTTATTCATTGTCTGCATAAATTTACATGGAAAACCTTTACCGGCGCAATCAAATCCTGGAGCTCCTCAAGACGGAGCGCGTCGCCACCCAGGCGGAGCTTTGCCGGAAGCTGGCGCGGCGCGGCATCCGCGTCACCCAGGCCACCGTCTCGCGGGACATTGAAGAGCTGGGTTTGGTGAAGACCCGCGAGGGATACCGCCTCCCCGGCGCCCCGGAGCCGGGCGCGCCGCCGCAGCCCACGCTGCCCATCATCCTCAAGGAGTTTGTGCGCGAAGTCCTAACGGCATCGAACGTGGTGGTAGTCAAGACGCATCCCGGCAACGCTCATACGGTCGGCGTGGCGCTCGATGCGGCCGAGTGGCCGGAAATCGTGGGGACCGTGGCCGGCGACGACACGATTTTTGTGGCCACGCCCGGAAGGGCGCAGGCGGCGCGGGTCGGCAAGAAAATCACCGCCGTCCTTCGCAGCTGAGGCGCCGCGAGAGGTAAACCGAAAGGAAATTTCATGGCATTCATTCGGAGAGCATCGTCGAAAGTCAAGCGAGCCGTCCTGGCCTACTCGGGGGGGCTCGACACCTCCATCATTATTCCCTGGCTGCGGGAGCACTACGGCTGCGAAGTCGTCGCCATGATCGGCGATGTAGGTCAGGGCGACGACTACAAAGCGCTGCGTCGCAAGGCCCTGGCCAGCGGTGCGTCCAAGGTCTACGTCGAAGATCTGTGCGAGGAATTCGTCACCGGATACCTCTGGAAGGCCCTCCAGGCCGGCGCGGTGTACGAAGGGAAGTACCTTCTGGGGACGTCGCTGGCGCGCCCGGTGCTCGCCAAGCGCCAGGCGGAACTTGCGCTGAGCTGCGGGGCGGACGCCCTGGCGCACGGCTGCACGGGGAAGGGCAACGACCAGGTGCGCTTCGAGATGGCTTACAAGGCGCTGGCTCCCGGCCTGCGGGTGATTGCCCCCTGGCGCGAATGGTCCATCAAGTCGCGCGAAGATGCCATCGACTATGCGCGCGAACACAATATCCCCGTCCCCGTCACCAAAAAAGAGCCCTACAGCCGCGACCAGAACATCTGGCACCTCAGCCACGAAGGCGGCCCGCTGGAGACGAAACTCGGCGAGCCTCCCGAGGACGCCTGGAAACTCACGTGCTCTCCGCGCCGCGCCCCCGACCGCGAGGCGGAAGTGAGCATCGGGTTTGAGGCGGGAGTCCCTGTATCGGTCAACGGCAGGAAGCTCGATCCCGTTCGCCTGATCAGCACTCTAAACGTTTTGGCCGGAGCAAACGGCGTGGGCCGCACCGATTTGGTCGAAAACCGCTTCGTGGGGATCAAGTCTCACGGGGCCTACGAAACTCCCGCGGGCGAGCTGCTCCACAAGGCCCATCACGAGCTCGAAGCTTTGTGCCTGGACCGGGAGACTTTCCACTACAAGCAGCACGTGGCGCTGCGGTACGCGGAACTGGTTTACTACGGGCAGTGGTTCACACCCCTGCGCGAGGCCCTAGACGCTTTCGTCGGGGCCACGCAACGAAGTGTCACGGGCACCGTGACACTCGGGCTTTATAAAGGCAACGTGCGCGTGATCGACCGCCACTCTCCCTTCTCTCTCTACGATACCAGCATCGCGGGCTTCACCATGGGGTCGGACTACGACCAGCGTGATGCGGAAGGGTTCATCAACATCCTTGGCCTGCCGGTCAAGCTCGCGGCCGCCAAGAAGACGGGGGCGCGCCGCTCCCGGTTATCCCGGAGGAGAAAGGGATGAAACTCTGGGGTGGGCGTTTCGGCCGTGGCAGGGGCGATCCGGACTTCGAAAAGTTTTCCGAGTCGTTTTCAGTCGACCAGCGGCTCATCCTTTACGACCTGCGCGTCAACCTCGCCTACGTGAAGGCGCTGGGCCGTGCGCGTGTGCTTCGCGCCGGCGAAGTACGCCGCCTGACCCGGGGGCTCGAGGCCATCCGGCATTCGGTTGAGCGGCGCCGGAACTGGGCGCGCGGTCAAGCCAGCGAAGACGTGCACACCTGGGTGGAGGCCCGGCTGGAGCGTAAAGTGGGCGCGGTGGCGCGGAAACTCCGCACCGGGCGCAGTCGCAATGATCTGGTGGCCACGGAGACGCGCCTCTACGTAAAGGACGCGGTTACGGAACTCGAGCGCAGCGCATCGGAACTGGAGCGCGCGTTGCTGGGTCTGGCGCGCAGTCATCCCGCCGTAGTGCTACCGGGTTACACGCATCTTCAGCCCGCGCAACCCATTCTCTTTTCGCATTACTTGCTGGCGTATTTCGAAATGCTCAGCCGCGACGTCGCGCGACTGGAGGATTGCCGTTCTCGCGCCGATGAACTGCCGATGGGCGCCGGAGCGCTGGCGGGTACGGCGTTCTCGCTCGACCGTGCGCGTCTGGGCAGGGAACTGGGCTTCGCGCGGGTGGCGCGGAACAGCCTGGACGTGACCTCCGACCGGGATTTCGTCTGCGAGCTCCTCTTCGCCTGCTCGCTGGCGATGATGCACCTGAGTCGCCTGGCCGAAGACCTTATCCTTTATTCTTCTCCCGGTTTCGGCTATGTCGAGCTTGCGGACGCTTACTCGACAGGCAGCAGCCTGATGCCGCAGAAGAAAAATCCTGATGCTCTGGAACTGATTCGCGGGAAAGCCGGACGCGTCCTGGGAAAGCTGACCGCGGCGCTCACCCTGCTCAAGGGCCTGCCGCTCTCCTATAACCGCGACCTTCAGGAAGACAAGGCGGCGCTCTTCGACGGTGTGGATTCAACGCGCGATGCGCTGCGCATTGCCGCGCGCGTCGTCAAGACGCTCCGCATCAATCCCCAACGCATGCGGGATGCGGCCGGACTGGGTTTTCTCACCGCCACGGACGTTGCGGATGAGCTGGTGCGGCGCGGCGTGCCTTTCGCCGAGGCTCACCAGCAGGTAGGGAGGCTCGTTCGGTATTGTGACCAGCATGGGAAGACTTTCTCGCAGCTCTCACTTCCCGAAGCAAGGCACTACGTTCCTTCTTGGGACGCCGACTTAAGTGCGGTCGCAACGTCTCCAGAAATGTCCTTGCGGCGCCGGAATACGGTTGGCGGGACTGCCCCCGGCCAGGTCGCCCGGCAACTTCGCGCCGCGGAGCGCGCCGTTCAACGACTCCAGCGCCGGCTCGACCGCCGAGGATAGAATTTCCTGCCACCCTCAAGTCTCCCGCCGCCCGTAAACAGAGTGGTCGAGGACCGCGAGGTTCTCGAGGTCGATTTCGACTATGTGCGGCTCTCTTCCCGAAGCTCCGGGGTTGACGATAAGGGTGCGATCGATGCGGTCGAAAAAGGCGCCCGACATTTTCGGGCTTTCGTGGATGTGCCCATGCAAGGTGAGCAGGGGCTGGTGGCGTTCGATCCAGCGCCGCACCGCCCGGCTGCCGATGGGTTGCCCGTTGAAGAGAACATCGCAGCGCGTCCGGAAGGGCGGGCAATGGATGACGGCGATGGTCCTCTCAGGGTCGTCGATTGAAAGCCGATCGAGCTCCTCTTCGATGGTCGGCAGGGCTTTGAGGTACCGTTCGAAATCCTCGACTTCTCTGAATCCTTCAGACGTGCCCACGACGCTGCGGGCGATTTGCGGTTCGCGGGCTGAATCACCTTCCGAATCGCGCCGTTCAAAATCCTTGATGGAAAAAGGCGTGGGAGGAACGAAGGAAAGACCAACCAGAGTGAAGGAATCCAACTTGAGCGCTCTCTGATGAAGATTTTCCACCAGGCCCCTCTCTTCCAGTTCGCCTAAGGCGGCGAGAATTGTCTGACAGTCGTCGTTGCCGGGGATGGCGAAGACGCGCAGCGCAGGGTGAGCGCGCTTCCAGCCCTCAACCATCGGACCGACTTCGTTCAGAAGGAATTCCGGCTGAGACCGCGGTAAGTGGACCGAGGAAGCGCTGGGCGTTCCGGGGCAGAGATCCCCGCCGAACACCACGGCGCGGGCTGCGGTTCGCAACGCGGCTGCGCCTGCCGAGCGATAGAGTTCCGGATCGCCGTGCAGATCAGAGGTGTAGATTAAGCGGAGCATTCGTCGGCCTCGAAGGCGATGATTCTAAACCAGCTCAGCTCGCGCAGGAATCCCGGAGAGATGATCGCCCGCGCAGGCACGCAGTAAGCAAGGAGCGAAAGCAGCGCGAAGACAGAAAGGAAGCGGGACAAGATGCGAGACTTCAGTGGAGGTCGCTCAGGTCCGCCGTCCCATAACGATCTCGGTGCGAATACGGCTCGGAGGGTGTTCTCATGCCGCCGAGCGGTGGGATAAGGCGGTGGTAAGGGCCGAACCATCGCACCACCAGCGTGGCATAGGCAAGCAGCAGGTGGAACCGCAGCGTCGGCCACAACATCTCCCAGCTCCCGGGGCCATTGGGCGGCGCGGCCTGGTTCGGAGCGGCGGCAGGAGTCAAAACCACGTCCTCAAAAGACCTTCGCAGTGCCTTCAGCCATTTGAGCGCTATCTGTTGCCGGGACCGGGCGAGCGACCGGGCGAGCGAGGGAAATCCGACCTTGTCGCGCAGCCAGAGATAATCGGTGCGGTCGAAGATCTTCTCAGCGACGGACAATCCGCTCCCTTCCCACAATCCCCGGGCAATTTGGTGATCCGTTTCGGCGCGAAGAGATTTGTCCTCGGAAGCGGTGCGGTACAAAACGGCCACCACGAGGATGACCAGGACGGCGATGGCGGCGTAGGCGATGACGTTCATTTCCGTCTCAGCACCCGAATGAGCGAAGCGTTGAATCTCTTGAGCTGCTCGCGCATGGGCAAGGAAAGCCC
>DATKYV010000021.1:0-18640 GCA_035528275.1 Terriglobia bacterium
TCGCTACGCTCCCCGGAAGGGTTTTAGAGTGAACTGGGGGGATTATACAGAAAGCCCTCCCGGCAAGCAACGCGCTCTCAATATGCCGGCGCGAATTGCCGGCCCGCCTGAAACGCCCGGGAGCGTGGCATCCATCCGGGAGATTCGGTTTGACAAAATCTTCCCGCCCTTCGGATAATCGGTTCCCCTTCTACCGAAGGGACCGAGCCGTATGCCCAACTTGCGTCGCGGTGTTTTCGTCATGCTCATGCTCTTCTTATCCGCGCCCCTCCCGCGCGCCGCCGGGCGAACACCTGAAGAAGCTGGAAAAGTCGCGCAGCGCGTCCTCGAAAGAGCGATCGTCATCGATCTCCACTCCGACACCACGCAGATGATGCTCGACGAAGGGTACGACTTGGCTGAGCCCGACAGCCTTTTCATGGTGAGTATCCCGAAGATGCGACAGGGCCACCTGGGCGCGGCATTCTTCTCCGTCTGGGTTTCAGTGGATTGGCCGAAAGGCAACATCGTTCAACGCGCCTTGGACGAGATCGATGTGATCCACGAGCAGGTGGCGCGCCACTCGGACGCCCTCGGCCTTGCTTCCACTGCGGATGACATCGTCCGACTCCACGGCCAGAACAAGATCGCAATTCTCATGGGACTCGAGGGCGGACACGCGATTCGAAACGACCTTCGCCTTCTTGACATTTACTACCGTCTGGGGGCCCGCTACATGACGCTCACCCACACCGCGCACACCGATTGGGCGGAATCGTCGGGACAAAGGGCGCGGGGAAGAGGTTTGAGCGATCTCGGCCGCCAGGTTGTGGGGCGAATGAACCGCCTGGGCATGATGGTGGATATCTCGCACGTTTCCGACAAAACCTTCTTCGACACGCTGAGCGCGACCAAAGCGCCGGTCATCGCCTCGCACTCTTCCTGCCGCGCTCTCTGCGCTCAGCCGCGCAACATGACCGACGAGATGATTCGCGCCCTGGCGAAAAACGGCGGCGTCATGTACATCAATTTCTATTCGGCCTTCCTGGATCCCACATACGCCGCGGCTCAGAAGAAAGTCTCAGCGAAACGCAAGGCGGAATTCGCGGCGGTGAGCAAGAGATTCGCTCATGACCGCAAGCGACTGGCCGAGGAGCTCCGCAGAATCTACGCGCGCTACGAGGCCGCCTTGCCGACGCCGAGCTTCGAGCGCATCGCCGACCACATTGACCACGCGGTCCGGGTGGGTGGGATTGACCACGTGGGCCTGGGCTCGGATTTCGACGGCATCGATTCCGCCCCGCGCGGCATGGAAGACGTCTCCAAGCTCCCCAACCTGGTCCGCGAGCTGGCGCGCCGAGGCTACAGCGAAGAGGACTTGGAGAAAATCCTGGGAGGGAATACACTGCGCGTGATGCGGCAGGTGGAAGACGCAGCCGGAAAGCTGCAGGCTGGAGAGTGAGGCGAGTCATGAAACGAAGAATCGCATTGCTGGTCGTTGCGGGCTTGATCGTCCCGTTTCTTTGGAGCCAGACGGCTGAGAAGAAGGCGCCGGAACCGGCGCCGGAACCGGCGCCGGAGGTCAAACTGAATCAGCCGCCCGGCCTTTACGCGGTCTTTGACACTTCGATGGGCCGCGTGGTCTGCCGCCTGTTTCCGGACAAAGCTCCGGAAACCGTCAAGAACTTCGTGGAATTGACGAATGGAACGAAGCGATGGTACGACGACAAGAAGAAAACCTGGGTGAAGCGGCGCTACTACGACGGGCTCACCTTCCATCGCGTGATCCCCAAGTTCATGATTCAGGGCGGCGACCAGTTGGGGACCGGCTCCAGCAGCATCGGCTTCACTTTCAAAGATGAGTTCAGCCCGGACCTGATGTTTGCCGAGCCCGGCAAACTCGCCATGGCCAACACCGGGCCCAACACCAACGGCGGCCAGTTCTTCATCACCGTGGCGCCGACGGAATGGCTCAACAACCATCACAGCATCTTCGGCGAAGTCGTCGAGGGGCAGGACGTTGTGGACATGATTTCCCAGGTCCCGCGCGACGCGAATGACAAGCCCCAGAAACCCGTCGTCATGCGGAAAGTAACGATTGTGGATACGCGGGGCGAAGCCAAACCCGAAACCCCCAAGGAGAATCAATGAGTGAATTGAAACCGGGCCTTTATGCCACCTTCGAAACCCCACAAGGCGATATCACGGTTCAACTCTTTCCCGACCGGGCGCCCAAAACGGTCGCCAACTTTGTGGGGCTCGCCTGCGGCACCGTCGAATACGTTGACGCAAAGACGCGCCAGCGCACCAAAGGCCGCTTCTACGACGGCTTGACCTTCCATCGCGTGATTCCGAAGTTCATGATCCAGGGCGGCTGCCCCCTGGGGAACGGGACGGGCGGACCGGGATTTCAATTCGAGGATGAATTCACCAAAGGGCTGGAGTTTGACCGGCCCGGGATGCTGGCGATGGCCAACTCCGGGCCCAACACCAACGGCAGCCAGTTCTTCATCACGGTGGCGGCGACGAAGTGGCTGAACAGCCGCCACACGATTTTCGGGGAAGTCGTGGAAGGTCAGAACGTCGTGGAGAAGGTTTGCGCTGTCGCGCGCGACCGGCAGGACCGGCCGAGCACACCCGTAGTTCTGAAGACCGTCAGGATCGAGGAAGTCAAGTAGAGACGAGTCGGCCGGCGCTTCCCGGCGGGCAGCGAGCCGGTCCCACCTATACCTTGATCACATCCACCAGCGACTTGACGGCGGCGGCGGATTTCTCGAGGGCCACCTTTTCTTCCGGTGTCAGCTTGATTTCGATGATCTGCTCGATCCCCTTGGCGCCGAGCTTCACTGGAACACCCACGAACAGCCCCTGGATGCCGTACTCGCCTTCCAGGTAAGCCGCGCAGGGCAGGATCTTCTTCCGGTCGTTGAAAATGGCGTCCACCATTTCCACGACGGCCGCGGACGGAGCGTAGAACGCGCTGCCGGTCTTGAGCAGCTTGACAATCTCCGCGCCGCCGCCCGCCGTGCGCTCGATAATCTTGTCGAGCTGTTCTTTGGGCATCAGCTCGGTAACGGGGATTCCCGCCACCGTCGTGTAACGGGGCACGGGCACCATGGTGTCGCCGTGGCCGCCGAGGACAAAGCCTTGGACGTTCTGAACGGAGACGTTCAAGGCTTCGGCGATAAAGGTCCGATAGCGCGCCGTATCCAGGATGCCCGCCATCCCCATGACCCGGTGCTTGGGATAACCGCTCACCCGAAACGCCGTCTGCGCCATGGCATCCAGCGGGTTGGTGACCACGATGAGGATGGCGTTCGGCGAAACTTTTGCCGCCTTCCCGATCGCGTCCTTCACGACGTCGTAGTTGGCTTTGAGCAGGTCGTCGCGGCTCATTCCCGGCTTACGTGGAAAACCCGCGGTCATCACGATCAAGTCCGAGTTCGCCGTGTCGGCGTAGTCGTTGGTCCCTGTGACTTTGAGGTCGTAGCCCTCGATGGGGCCCGATTCGAGCAGGTCCAGCCCTTTGCCCTGCGGGACTCCTTCCAGTATATCGATTAAGACGATGTCGCCAAGTTGCTTGTCGGCAAGGCGGTGGGCCAAAGTCGCGCCCACATTGCCCGCGCCGATCACCGTGATCTTCTTGCGCATGACGCCTCCCGTATTCAAGATGGCCGAGCCCGGCGACCGGACCGCCGGGCACGACTGCCGAGCTTACGCGGCCCGCGCTTTGCCCTTGTCCATGTTCTCGATGATGGCGCCGGCAAAAGCGCTGGTGCCCAGTTTCTGAGCGTCGGTGATGCCTTCCATCTTCATCAGCCGCTCCAGGTCGTAGGTGACGCGGTGCTGCGCGATGGTGGCCGCCAGAGCGTTCTCAATGAGGTCCCCCACCTCCTGCCAGCCCATGTATTCAAACATCAGCACGCCCGAGCGGATGAGCGCGCCGGGGTTGATGACGTCCTTGTCGGCGTACTTGGGGGCCGTGCCGTGCGTGGCTTCGAAAACGCCAAAGCCGTCGCCGATATTGGCGCCGGGCGCTACGCCCAAGCCACCGATCTGCGCCGCACAGGCGTCGGAGAGGTAATCTCCGTTCAGGTTCGGCGTGCAGACGAGTTCATACTCGGCCGCGCGTGTCAGGATTTGCTGCAACATCGAGTCGGCGATGCGGTCGTTCACCAGGATCTTTTCCTTCCACTTGCCCTTGCCGTGCGTGGCGTAGATGGAATCCAGACAAGCCTTCACCTCGGCGTAGATCTGCTGTTTGAAGGCGTCGGTGGCCATTTCCAGGCCGGGTTCGACCTTCGCAGCGTTGGCCTCAATCGAAATATCGGGGTTCCGGTCTTTGTTGTCGAGGATCCAACTCTCGCGCTCGGTCACCACGTGCTGGCGGAATTCTTCGCGGGCCAGCTCGTAACCCCAATCGCGGAACGCGCCCTCGGTGAATTTCATAATGTTGCCTTTGTGGTCCAGGGTCACGGTCTTGCGGCCGTGGTCGATGGCGTAGCGGATGGCGCGCCGCACCAATTGCTTGGTGGCGGTTCTGGAAATCGGCTTGATCCCCACGCCGGCGTCGGGGCGAATCTGCTTCTTGGCTTTTTCCGCGCTCAACAAGGCGTTGACGAACTCGATGACCTTCTTCGCCTCCGGTGTCCCTTCCTTCCACTCCATGCCCGCGTACACGTCTTCCGTGTTCTCGCGGAAGATCACGATATTCATCCGCTCCGGGTGCTTGACGGGCGAAGGAACGCCGGGAATGAATTTCACCGGCCGCCAGCAGGCGTAGAGGTTGAGGATCTGCCGCAGCGCTACGTTCAGGCTGCTAATACCGCCGCCCACCGGCGTGGTCAGCGGCCCTTTGATGGCGATGCGAAACGCCGTGATAGCGTCGAGCGTTCCCTGGGGGAGCCATTCGCCGAACTGCTTGAACGCCTTCTCGCCAGCAAAGACTTCGTACCAGACAATGCGTCGCTTTCCGCCAAAGACCTTTTCCACCGCCGCGTCGAAAACGCGTTGCGAGGCCTTCCAGATATCTCTGCCTGTGCCGTCGCCTTCGATATAGGGGATGATAGGTCTTTCTGGGATGACAAATTTTCCGTCAACGAACTGGATAGTCTGTCCGTCGGCGGGAACAGGAACTCCGTTATAAGATGCCATGGGCGAAAAAACCCTCCGTCTTCAGATTTAGTGTCCTTGGGGGCAATTCAGGGGCCAGACAAGACTGCTCCCGAAGACACCAGAACTCCATTAAGTCCCTTCCCTTTCGCAGGTTAGCCAGCGAGTCGAAAAATCCCGCCCCAAGGCCGCCATTTACGCGGCCCTGAGCAAGCTGCGGAGGACAGTGGGAAGGATGCCGCCATTGCGGTAGTAGTTCACCTCGACCGCAGAATCGAGCCTGGCAACGGCTTTGAAACTTCGCTTCGCCCCTTCGGGGTCGGTCACGGTGACCGTCACCTCTGCCCGCGGCCTGATTTCGTGGCTAAGGCCAGTGACGTCAAACGTCTCATGGCCGGTCAGGCCCAGCGAGGCGGCGCTCTGCCCCTCCGGGAATTGCAGAGGCAGCACGCCCATTCCCACCAGGTTGCTGCGGTGGATGCGCTCGTAAGACTCGGCCAGGACGGCCTTCACGCCCAGCAGCAGCGTGCCCTTGGCCGCCCAATCGCGCGAAGACCCGGAGCCGTACTCCTTTCCAGCGACGACCACGAGCGGCACACCTTCCTGCTTGTAGCGCATGGCCGCGTCGTAAATCGACATTCGCTCGCCATCCGGGAAGTGAAGGGTGATGCCGCCTTCGGTCCCGGGGAGGAGCGTGTTCTTCAGGCGGATGTTGGCAAAAGTTCCGCGGACCATGACGCGGTCGTTGCCGCGCCGCGAGCCGAAGGAATTAAAGTCCTTCTTCACCACCCCGCGCCCGATCAGGAACCGGCCCGCCGGCCCGTCCTCGGGGATATCGCCTGCCGGTGAGATGTGGTCCGTGGTGACCGAATCTCCCAGCAGAGTAAGGACCCGCGCGCCGCGGATTTCGCCAATCGGCGGCGGCTCAGGGCGCAAATCGGTGAAGAACGGCGGCTCTTGAATGTAAGTAGAATCCGCTTTCCAGTCGTAAAGCGCGCCGCCTGCCACCGGAATGGCGTTCCAGGTCGGATTGCCGTCCCAGACGTTCTTGTAGACTTCCCGGAACATCTCGGGACGGACCGCGCGGTCCATCGTGGTGAGGACTTCCTGCTGCGATGGCCAAATATCACGCAGATAGACCGGCTTGCCGTCGCGGTCCATTCCGATGGGTTCCTTTTCCAAATCTATGTCCACGGTCCCCGCCAGGGCGTAAGCCACGACCAGCGGCGGCGACGCAAGGTAATTCGCGCGGACGTGGGGATGAATGCGGCCTTCAAAATTCCTGTTCCCCGAAAGAACCGCCGCCGCCACCAGTTGGTTCTCCGAGACCGCCTTGGCCACTTCGGGTGGGAGCGGGCCACTGTTGCCGATACAGGTGGTGCATCCGTAGCCCACCAGCGTGAATCGCAGCGCCGCCAGGGGCTCGAGCAAACCGGCCGCCTTCAAGTATTCCGTCACCACCTTCGACCCCGGCGCCAGGCTGGTCTTCACGTAGGGCTGGACCTGGAGCCCGCGCTCCGCAGCCTTCTTCGCCACCAGGCCCGCGCCCAGCATCACGGAAGGATTTGAGGTGTTCGTGCAGGAAGTAATCGCCGCAATCACCACCGAGCCGTGCTTGAGGGCGGCCTCCGTGCCGTTGAAACTCACCTTCGCGGCGCGCTCGGTCTCACCCGCCGACAGACCAAATCCACGTTCCTTGACGGGCGCGGTCAGCGCCTGGCGGAACGCGAACCTCATCTGTGAAAGCGGCACGCGGTCCTGCGGGCGCTTCGGCCCGGCGAGACTCGACTCCACGGTCCCGAGGTCGAGCTCCAGCGTATCGCTGAACTCCGGGTCGGGCGTCTCCTCAGTGCGGAAGATGCCCTGCTCCTTGGTGTATCTCTCGACGCGGTCCACTTCCTCATCGCTGCGCCCCGTCTGGCGGAGGTAACGCAAGGTTTCAGCATCCACAGGGAAAAACCCCATCGTGGCGCCATACTCGGGAGACATGTTGGCCACTGTGGCACGGTCGGCGAGCGTCATCTGCGAGAGACCGCTGCCGTAGAATTCGACGAACTTGTCCACCACGCCTTTCTTGCGCAGAATCTGGGTGACGGTCAGCACCAGGTCCGTGGCCGTGACGCCTTCCCGCAGCTTCCCTTTCAGTTTGAACCCCACCACCTTGGGCGTCAGGAAGTAGCAAGGCTGGCCCAGCATCGCCGCCTCGGCCTCGATGCCTCCCACGCCCCAGCCGAGCACTCCCAGGCCGTTGATCATGGTGGTATGGGAGTCAGTCCCGACCAGCGTGTCGGGGAGAAGAACCGTCTCTCCGCCGTTCTGGCGGACCAGGACGACCTTGGCCAGAAACTCCAGATTCACCTGGTGAACGATGCCCGTGGCGGGCGGCACCACGCGGAAACCCTCGAAAGCCCGCTGTCCCCAGCGGAGGAACTCATACCGTTCACGGTTGCGCTGGAACTCGATCTCCGCATTGTGCTCCAGAGCCTGGGTGGTTCCGAAAAAATCCACCTGAACGGAATGATCAATGACCAGATCAACGGGCACCAGCGGATTGATCTTCGCCGGGTCTCCACCCAAGCGCTGCATCGCCGAGCGCATGGCAGCCAGGTCGACGACCGCAGGGACACCGGTGAAATCCTGCAGGATGACACGGGCCGGCTTGAAGGGGACTTCGCGCGGCGCGGGCGCCGAAGCCGCCCAGGCCGCAAGGCCTCGAACGTCATCCTCGGTGATGAGATGGCCGTCGCAGTTCCGCAAGACCGCTTCCAGCAAAACTCTGATCGAGAACGGCAGGCGCGAAATCTTGCCAAGGCCGGATTCCTCAAGCTGATTCAGACGATAGATGATTGCCGGGCCACTTGCGGTTTTTATGGAATCACGCGCCCCAAAAGGGTCCTTGCTGCTCCTGTTCATGAATCCTCTCCCGGACAAACATTTTATGATACCCCCTATGGTTGAAGATGACGACACAATTCCGAAACTGGGGATTCGAAATTCGAAACTCGAAAAGTGAAATTCGAAACCGGAGAATCGCTGTATTCCACTGTCCCCTGTAACCTACCCCCTGTAACCTGAAACCTCCAGTTGGGTACGTTCGTCCGTCAGCTGACGGATTCGTCTAGGGTTCGTTTTGAGTTCGTTTTTCTGAGCCGACCTTGTGTTTTCAACAACTTGGTGGCTTTGTTTTTGCAAAATGACATCCTTAGTATTTTCCCCGGCTTATTAAGTATTGTGGAGCAGGTTCCGTCTGCTGCTTCGGTCCGGCAGAGTGAAAATCGCAAGTTCGATTCCCTAACCCTCGTCGGTTCCGCTAACAATAGGGCCTCGGGCCCTTTGCCTTCTGACTTCTGACTCCCGGCTTCTGGCTTCTGCCGCACAATCCACCCCATTGAATCCTAATCCTGTCAAATGCGACCATGGAGAACAGTGAGAAAGTTGAGACACTTTGCTGTGGGGCGAGATTACTTGAATGGACGGCGTGCGGGGATTGGCGAGCGGCGAAGTCCTGACATCTTTCGACCGCAACGAAGAAGTCTCCGGCTCTATCGATTCCCTTGTTTACTCCGCCCCGATCAGGCGGCGATAGACATAGCGGACCTCTTGCTGTGTTTGGCGGAGGCGCGCGGCGAGGGTCTCACCTTCTGAAGTCAAGCCCCAGCGGCGCGCCAGGCGCGCGACGGCATCGGCGTGACCGACGTGCTCGGGCAGCCCCGCAGCAGATCTTCCCGTGACCAGCCGAATGGCGTGATCCACAGAGCGGAGGAATTCAACGCCCCGAATCAGTATTTCGGCATCCTCCGGATTCAGCAGACCGGCCGAGCGCAGTGCGGCGACTTGCCGGGCCTGATTACAGCCGGGGGGAAGCGTCACGCGATGGCGCAACCGCAAACACGAGACGGCGAAGTCGATGTCGTAATAGCCGCCGGGCGCCGTTTTGGTGTTGGAGGGGGGGGCCAAGACCTCTTTCTCCAGCCGACGCCGCATCTCCTGGAGTTCAGCCTCGAGTTCCGCGTGAGATCCGAAACGCTCGAGAACCCGGGCGACCACGAGCGAGACCATCTCTCGGGCAAGCTCGATGTTCCCGGCCGCGGGAGTGGCCTTCAAGTAGGTGAGCGCTTCCCAGGCGTGCGCCGAGTCGCCGAGATAATTCAGGAGCGCGTCCAGAGTGGTGACCAGTTCCCCCTCCTGGCCGCGGGGCCGCAACCGCGTATCGACGGAGAAGACCGCTCCGTCACGGGTGTAACTGGAGAGCACATCAATAATCTCCGCAGCCAGGCGCGTCCACTGGGCCACCTCATCGCGCGGCGTACCCGTCGGCTGACGGGCAACAAAAACCAGGTCAGCGTCCGAGGCCAAATCGAATTCGTTAAGGCCCAGGCGTCCGAGGCCGAGGACTGCAAAACCCATTTCCGCGGGGTCGCGCACCCCTCCGGGAAGAATCCCGCCCAGCGACTGCACGGCAATCGACACCGCCGTGGAGATACAGCGCAAGGCGAGCGCCGACCATCGGCCCAAAGCAGTATAGGCAGAGCCCGTTGCCGTGAGGTCCGCCGCGCCCAACTCCAACACGCCTGCCCGGAAGTGCCGCCTGAGCAGGGCCATCTTTTCGCGCGTTCCCAGGCCGCTCTCACCGCTCCAGGAAAGGGGCGGCAACCCCGCCGGGACCTCAATCCCTATCTCCATCTGCGAGGGGCCTTCCGCCGAGGCGGCCGGGGCTGCGTCCAGCGCCGCGAGGTCTTCGGGATGATGGACGATCAGGTCAGCCAGGTATTCGCTGGCGCTGATCACCTCCAGCGCGCGTCGCAGGCGCTCAGGATGCTCCCGGATGAGGGCGAATTTCTCCGAGGATTCCAGGAGCGCCGCGAATAACCGGGTGACGTCCTTTCGGACCCGCACGCCCAATGGGGTCTCGCGCACCAAGCCGGCCAGTTCCGGGGCCTGCGCCTCCAGGAATCGCAGCGTGGAATCGAAGGAGGAAAAACTGAAGTCCCCGCCCATTGAGGGGACCGGCTTGAGATAAAAGGCCGCGCCGGGCACCGAAGCCACGCGAGGGTGGATCACCCTCTCATGGATATCGCCGACGCGCGCGAAGGCCTGGTGAAGCTCGTGAAGGAGGACGTCTCCCGGGCGCATGGCGGCGGCCGCCTGAATTCCCACGCGCCGCGCCAGCCGGTCGAGCGCCGCGCGGTCGGCAGGCAGCCGGTGGCTCTGATGGCCAATTTCCAACTGGATCTGGTGTTCGGTCCTGCGAAGAAATTCGTAGGAGGAGGTCAGCGCCGCGTAGTCGCGGTCGGAGAGCCAGCCCTTGTCGTTCAGTTTGCGCAGCGCGAAGAGGGTGCCGCCGGAGCGAACCCAGGGGTCGTGGCCGCCGTGCAGGCGCTGGAGGCACTGAGTGAGGAATTCAATGTCGCGAATGCCGCCCGCGTGCCGCTTGACGTCAATGGAGTCGTCACGGCTTTCGCGGAGTTTCTTGGAAATCTTCTCGCGCGCCCAGAGCACGCTTTCAATGGCCGCAAAATCCGTGGGAGCGCCGTAGATGTAAGGCTCGACGCTGTGCAGGAACTCGCGCGTCAGGCGGACGTCACCGGCCGAATGGCGCGCCTTAATCAGCATCTGAAGCTCCCAGTCGCGCGCCCTGTGTTCGTAATACTCGACCGCCGACTTCAGAGAAATCGCCAGATCGCCCTGGTCGCCCTCCGGCCTCAGCCGGACGTCGACGCGGAAAACCGATCCATGGTGCGTGGTCTGGGTGATTGTCCGGGTGACGGCGTGCGCCAAGCGGACGAAATATTCCTTGTTGGCGATGACGGAATCCGGTTCGCTGCCGCCGGCGGTTTCACCGTCCTGAGAATAGAGAAAGAGCAGGTCGATGTCGGAACTGTAATTCAATTCGTTCCCGCCCAGCTTGCCGAGCGAGAGGATGCTGAAGCCGCTGCGTACGATGCGGCCCGCCGCGTCGCGGTACTGCGGCTGGCCGTAGCGTTTCTCCAGCTCCTGGTCGCAATAGATCACCGCGTTGGTCAGGATAACGTCCGCCAGGGCGGAGAGCTCCTGCGTAGTCTCCCCCAGAGTCGAAAGGCGGAGGACATCCTTCAGCACGATGCGCAAATAGTTGCGCTGCTTAAAGAGCGCCAGCTGGGCGGAAAGCCAGTGGTCCGGGCTGGTGGTCGCCAGGCGGGCGAAGTCCTGCATCAGATCTTCTTTCGACTTGAGCTTGGTGAAGTTCCGGTCGCGCGCGAATTGGACGGGGAGGCCGGGGTCGGCGAGGAAGGCTTCGGCCAGGAACTTGCTGTGCCCGAAAATCGCCACCAGATAAGTCAGCGCCGCGGGATGCTGCGTCAGATCCGCCAGGGCGCCGGTGGCGGATTGCTGAGAATACCGCTCCAGTAGATTCACCGCGCCGTCGGGATCAGGAGAGGTGGAAAGCAGCGACGCCAGGGGGACCATGAGGCTCGGAGAGAGCTGCTTCTCCAGTCTCGCCAGGTTCGCCTGAGCTTTGGCGGTATCCTGAAATGGGACGGCGGAAAATTCCTTGAGCATTCCGAGAGCATTATAGCGCGGGCCGCCCTTTGTCCGTTGTTAGTTGTCTGCGGTCAGCGGTTCCGCGGACGCTGGCCGCTCTCATTGCGGATAGCGCTCGGTCAACAAAAACAGAGGGCCAGAAAGGCTGCAAGCCCTCCTGGCCCGGCAACTCCTCCCCTCGGCGGCCCGCCAAGGACGACGGACAAGGGGCAATCCTAAATATCGTAGTACAGTGCGAACTCGTACGGGTGCGGCCGCGTGCTGATCGCCTGGACCTCGTTCTTCATCTTGTAGTCGATCCAGGTTTCGAGCAGTTCCTCGCTGAAGACGTCGCCCTTGAGGAGGAAATCGTGGTCCTTCTCCAGTGCCCGGAGCGATTCCTCGAGCGAGCCCGGCATGGACGGCACCTTCTTGAGCTCCTCGGGACCCAGGTCGTAGATGTCCTTATCGAGAGGCTCGCCGGGATCGATCTTGTTTTCGATGCCGTCAAGCCCGGCCATCATCATAGCGGCAAAAGCCAGATAGGGATTGCACGAGGGGTCCGGCGGGCGATACTCAATCCGCTTCGCCTTGGGGCTGGCCGAGTACATGGGGATGCGGACCGCGGCGCTGCGGTTGCGACGTGAGTACGCCAGATTGACGGGAGCTTCGAAGCCCGGCACCAGGCGCTTGTAGGAATTTGTGGTCGGGGCAATCAAGGCCGCCAAGGCCGGCGAGTGCTTCAACAAACCTCCGATATACCACAGAGCTGTTTGGCTGAGGCCGGCGTACTTATCACCCGCAAAGAGCGGTTTGCCGCCCTTCCAGAGGCTCTGGTGCGTGTGCATGCCCGAGCCGTTGTCCTGGTAAATCGGTTTGGGCATAAAGGTGACCGTCTTGCCGTATTGATACGCCACGTTGCGAATGATGTACTTGTAGAGCATCATTCCGTCGGCGGATTTAACGAGAGAATTGAATTTCTGATCGATTTCCGCCTGCCCGCCGGTGGCGACTTCGTGGTGATGGCACTCGATCACCAAGCCCGCCTTCTCCATGACCACCACCATTTCACTGCGCAGGTCCTGATAGTGGTCGGTGGGAGGAACGGGGAAATAGCCTTCCTTGTAACGCGGCCGGTAACCCAGGTTGTCCTTTTCGCGCCCGGAATTCCAACGCCCTTCCTCGGCGTCGATGAAGTAATAGCCGTGCTGCTGCGCCTGGTCGAACCGCACGTTGTCAAAGATGAAAAACTCCGCTTCGGCGCCGAAATAGGCGGTGTCGCCGATTCCCGTGTAAGCGAGGTAGGCTTCCGCTTTCTTGGCGACGTTGCGCGGGTCCTTCGCGTAGTGCTGCTTGGTGACCGGGTCAATGATGTCGCCGATCATCACCAGGGTCGGGATGTCGTTGAAGGGGTCGACCATATACCAGCTCGGGTCGGGCACGAGAAGCATGTCGCTTTCGTGAATGGCGGCCCAGCCGCGGATGCTGGAACCGTCCATCCCGAACCCGTCTTCAAAAGAGCTTTCATCGAGTTGATGGATGGGAAAGGAAATGTGATGCCACAAACCGGGCAAGTCAGTGAACCGAATATCGAAGAGCTTGACGTTGTTAGCGGCGGCAAACTCCAGGACGGTCTTCACGTTCATGGAACCTCCATAAAAATATCTTTTGCGCGCGATAAGCCAATCAGATGCAGGCTGATGTGATATCGGCCCGCCAACATATCGCGCACCGTAGTTTGTGTCAAGCCCCGGTTCTGGGGGATTTTTGAGCTGATTTTCTTCCGTCGCCGGATGCCTCTTATTCTCTCCGAGACCAGGCGCTGCGGGGTCCGGGCGGTGCCGTCGGCAGGCGGATGGCGGGGCCTTCGGAAGCCGTCGGGCGGCCCAAAATCCAGAATTCCGTTGACACTTTTCTCGGCTTTTTGTTAGCTTACAAAACTATTCGTATGTTCACTGATAAAATGCGACCTTCCGCTTATTGCCGACGACGGAATGGGAAAATCAGCGGGGGAAGGATCTCCCGAAGGGCGGTCCAAAAGAAATGTTCGTCGCAAAGAGGATGTTCCTGACCAAGGGTGTAGGTAAGCACCGGGAGAAGCTGACGAGCTTCGAGCTGGCGCTGCGCTCGGCGGGGATTGCGGCCTGCAACTTGGTTCGCGTCTCCAGCATTGTTCCCCCGCGCTGCAAGCTGTTGTCGCGCGCCGAGGGCGTGAAGGAGCTGCGGCCGGGACAGGTGACCTTCTGCGTGATGAGCGAGAACTCCACGCGGGAGCCCCACCGCCTGATCGCCGCCTCGGTGGGCATCGCCCTTCCCTCAGACCGCAACATGTTCGGGTATCTCTCGGAGCACCACTCGTTCGGCGAAACGGAGGAGGTTGCGGGCGATTACGCGGAGGAGCTGGCCGCCGAGATGCTGGCCACGACCCTCGGTGTGGAGTTCGATCCCGACCGGAGTTGGGACGAGAAGAAGGCGATCTACCGGATTTCCAACAAGATCGTCCGAACCATGCAAATCACCCAGTCGGCGATTGGCGACAAGCGAGGCCTCTGGTCCACGGTCCTCGCCGCGTCGATTCTCCTGGGCGTCGACGAGTGAGCCGCCCGGGCCAGACGACAACAGGCATCGACAACCATTAGCCCGCACCGACCCGAAGTTCCCGCCCAGGTGCGGACGTCAGAACGACTGCAAGGGGGAAGGCATGCGCAAGCACGAAATCCTATCCACACCCACGCAACCGCTCGTCGTGGACCGGAAAAAGAACGTCGCAGCCCTGCTTGAGAAGATGCAGGGGATCTCCTTTCAGGGCAGGAACCTGGCCGACGCCTACCAGGTCTGGAAACGCATGCTGCAAGACCGTGTCATGATCATGATGGGCATGTCCGGCGCCATGGTGCCCGCCGGCATGCGGCGCCTGGTTGTGTTTCTCATCAAAAACCGCCTGATCGATTGCCTGGTTTCCACCGGCGCAAACTTCTTCCACGATATTCACGAAACACTGGGCCGATTGCATTTCCAGTGCTCTCCCAACATCGACGACGTGGTGCTCCAGGAGCGCCTGATCGACCGCATGTACGACACGCTCGCCGATGAGGAGGAGTTCCGGGAAGAGGACGCCTGGATCGGCCGCTTTGCCGCCGGCCTCGACCAGTCGCGACCCTACACGACGCGCGAATTCCTCAATCTGCTTGGCAAGGAGATTTCCAAGCGCGCCAAGGAAGACGGCATCGTTACGGCCGCCTACAAGGCCAACATTCCGCTTTATTGTCCCGCTATCGGAGACTCCTCGATCGGCATCGGGATCGCGGAAAACCGCCACTTGAGGAAGAACCGGTTCACCTTCGACGTCATCGGAGACGTTCTGGAAACCGCGAGGCTGGCGGGTGAGTCGCCCAGCAGCGGGGTGGTCTATTTCGGCGGGGGAACACCCAAGAATTTCGTTCAGCAAAGCGAGGTGACCGCCACCTTCATGCGGCAGGCGCACAATGGGCACAAATACGCCTTGCAGGTGGTGACTGATGCGCCTCACTGGGGCGGGCTCTCCGGGTGTACGTTCGAGGAAGCGCAAAGCTGGGGAAAGATCGCCCATGACGCCAGCATGATCACCGTCCACTGCGATTCCACCATCGCCATGCCCATTCTGGTCACCGCGCTTTCCGAGAGTGCCGGGCTGATTCGCCAGCGCAAGAAGCCGGTTTTCAAGATGGGGCGTACACTCAGTTTTTCTTTCCCCAAGTAAACGAAGCCTCCACTCCCGCACCAGCCTTCACTCGACGTCGAAACACGGGGAGCACCTTCAGCCGCCTGGCAGCCCTTCCTCGGGCGGAGCAGGCAGGGAATGCTATAATCCCATGAACGGCAAATCTGTCACCAGCAGGACGATTCCCGGTTCGGCAGAGGGTGTATCCGCATGGGTGAATCGAGTTCCAGGCCGGGGTCGGAAAGCCCCCGCGAGGCCGAGGTCGAACGGGTCCTCGGTGACGTCCAGGCCTGGACATTGAACGGGTTGGAAGGAAAGTTCAGCCGCCTGATCCACCTCGCCTCCCTGCGTGACCACAACACGGGCCGGTACTACCACTACGGTTTGGAGGCGCGCCATCCGGCAGACGCCGTCGACGAGGGCCTGCGGCGATGCCACGCCACGGTTTTCGAGGATCTCCTCAAGCTTACCCTCGAAGAGCAGACGCAGGATTTGGTGAGCTTCTTTGAGTCCCTCAAAGAAGAAAAAGGACGGCTGGTCGAGGTCTGGGACCGGTTGCGCTCCTACAAAATCCTTCCTCCGGAGAATTGCCATCCCCTGGCGAGAGAATTGTTCGACTCCAACATGGTGATTATCCTGAGGATTCTTCGGGAAACGGAACTCTGGGACCTACTGCGCGATCCGCATGGCGATGCCGACGACCTGCCCTAGGACTTCGCCATCATTTGGTATGCGAATCGTGCGGGGACCGCGGGGGGATAGGGGGTGCGGAATCAGCGTCAGTTCCCTGCCCCGCTGGTGGCACCAGCAGCATTCGTAGCTGTAGCGGAGCTCCAGGAAATAGATGGGGCGATGGTACTCGTTGAGCCAGCCCTGATTCATTACGCGGCGCCGCGTGTCATCGATCTGGACGACCGACCCCGGACGGAGCAATGGGGACATCATGAGGTCTTCAAGACCGATATACCCATAACGGTACTTCTTGAAGTCCAGGGTGGCCAACAGCCCCACGGGTATTTCACCCCATTCTTCGACCAGGCGAGACAAGAAAGCGGTCTTCTCGGGCCGGAATCCGGGGTCAAAGCGGATCGGAAACCGCATGGGCCTGGTGGGATCTCCAATCTCTGCCGAGAAGACGTGGGTTCTGGATTGCGACCCCTTAATCCGGCACTCATCCAGCTTCGCCCGGTTGACCCCATAAAGCCCCAGGACGTCTTCGATACACATCTGGTAAATAGTCGCGATACTGCAAAGTTTGTATATACTGGGAAGGGACCCGTCGTTCTCGATCTGATTCAGGCGGCCGGTGGAGACGACGTATTCGGAATTGCGCTCCGCATCGGCAATTTCCAGGCTGACTTCCTCCACGGCTCGCAGAGTCAGATTAAGTCGTTCGCGAATCTGGCGGAGTTTCTGCCCCGCCAAGACAGCCGGTGTGGCTTGGGGTATCGAAGTTGATTGTCCCGCCATGGATGGTCAACACTCCGGTGGAAGAAATTCCCCGCCTCCATGGGAGAAGGCCATTCTTCTGGGGCTTCTGAAACCGCGAGCGGGTGAGCGTGACTAGTTGATTATAATTCCCGGTCCGTTGTTCCGCTAGTAAAAGTTTGAACGTAAGGGGCAAACCTTCGTTAACCAGAGCTTGCGGCGAGCCCGTGCCCATCGGTCGGATGCCGCCGCGCTCACGTCCAATGAGCTGACCGTCTCATGAACGACCAGTTCCAGAGATTGGTTTCCGGCCCGTCCCACCTGCTGCTGGGGGTCGCTCTCCTCCTCTGCGGGGTCATGACAGCCGAAATCGCCCTCTCCGTGCGGCAGCAATCGCAAACCTGGGATGAAGCTTACCACCTCCTGGCCGGCTACCGATACCTGCAGGCGGCTGACTTCGGGATCAATTCCGAGCATCCTCCGCTCGTCAAGTTGCTTGCCGCGCTTCCGCTGCTCCCCTGCAATCTGAAAATGCCCCACGTCCCACAAGGAAGCTCGAAGCGGGAGGGGTTTGCGGCCGCGCGGAAGTTCCTCTATTCGAACGACGCCGATGCCGTGCTCCTCCGCGCCCGGCTGGCAGCCGGCATCCTGACGCTGGTACTCGCCCTCCTGGTCTTTGAAGCCGCTTACCGGATGTTCAGCCCCGGGGCGGCCTTTCTGGCGCTGGGGCTCATGGTCTTCGAACCCAATCTGTTGGGACACGGCGCGCTGGTTACCACCGACGCGGCTCTCACTTGCTGTTTGTTCGCCGCGGTGTACGCATTCTACCGATACGTCAAGCGACCCGGCAAACGGCGGCTCGTCGAATGCGGGCTGGTCGCCGGGATCACACTGGCGGCAAAACACTCCGGCGTCCTGGTTTTTCCAATTTTCGGCTTGCTCGCGCTCACGGAAGTGGCGTTGGCCTTTCGGTCCGAGGCAGGACCTTCCGAGCAGAGCGGGAAACGATTACGCATTGCACTCCAGCATGGGGTGCGGCTCGCCGGAAAACTGGCCATAATCACCCTCATCGCTTTCGCGGTACTGTGGGCTTTCTACGGTTTCCGGTTCTCAGCGCGGCCGGGCGGGCTGCAAATGACGCCTCCTCTCGCCGAGTACATCGCAGGCGGGAATAGCCCGGGCATTACGAATCCACTCCTCTCTCGCCTCATACTGGGACTGCACGACGCACACCTGCTGCCGGAATCTTACTTGTATGGGTTTTCCGACGTCTTGATGGTCTCGGAAGGACATCGCCCCGCATTTCTCTTCGGTCGACTTTACCCTGAGGGCCAATGGTTCTATTTCCCTGCGGCGTTCATCGTCAAAACCACGCTGGGGTTTCTCCTCCTGATCCTGCTGGCGGGATTTGCGTCGAGATACTTCAAAACGGAAAAGCAGCGAGAGGCCCTGTTTCTGATTCTGCCCGTCGGTTTGTATGTCGCCACCACCCTGGCCTCGAAACTCAACGTGGGCGTGCGCCATCTGCTGCCCATCTACCCATTTCTCGCTGTGCTCGGCGCAGCGGCGGCGTGGGAATTGGCGAAACAGAAACGACGCTGGGCATACGCTGTCGCACTGTTCCTGGGGCTTCACGTAGCGTCCTCGTTGCGGGCGTTTCCCAACTATCTCGCTTATTCGAACGAAATCTGGGGCGGGCCGGCAGGGACCTATCGCGTGCTCACCGACTCCAACGCCGACAGCGGCCAGGGTTTGATCGCCGCCAAGCATTACCTGGAACGTGCGGGGATCCGCGATTGCTGGCTGGTCTACTTTGGAAGCGCCGACCCCAAATATTACAACCTACCCTGCAAGCTCCTCCCTGACAGCTTCTCCGCGTGGTGGGATAACCCGACTGAAATAGCCCCAGAAAGTCTGCAA
>DATKYV010000022.1:0-5717 GCA_035528275.1 Terriglobia bacterium
GACATCAAGTCGCAATTCCCGCCGAGTCTGCGGCAGCAACCACCGGATCAAGCGTTGAACCGTTCCGCCTTACTTCCCCGCAGGAGTGAAGGACGCGGCCATGACGCCGAGGTTCCGCTTGTATTTTGGGTATTCCCCTTCCGCCGCCGTGCCGATGACGATGAAGAGGAATTCGCCGCGCCGCATGACCGTAATTCGCCGCAGAATTGGCCCCAGGTCCTCATTGTCCGCACGGACCAGCGCTTCTTCAACCGCCCGGCCGTTGAAATTAGCGGCCTGGCGGGTAACGAGCGTCCCTCCGTCTTTTGTCAGCATCCTGTCGATGAAGCTCGCCAGGCTGACGTCTTGGGGAAGTCGGATATAGAGAGTCACAGCCCACGCGTCGTCCGCGTTGGTGGGGTAGAACTCGGCCATCGGCACGGGCGCCTGGTCATCATGAGCGAGCTGGTCGGGTTCGATCTCGCTCACCTGGGATTGCCAACCCTTGGGAACCAGGATTTCGAATGACAGTTTGCTGTTGCCGTGCGGGGTCATCTGCTGGCGGCTGAGATTCTTGCCGACGTCGTCCGGCGTGTAGAGGCCGGTCGAGGGGAGAAGGTCCTTTGCGCTCGGCGCCGGGGTTTCTTGCGCAGCCGAGATTCTGCCGGCGAATTGCGCAACGGCAAGAACCGTACCCAGAATCATGAACAACAGGGAACGAGCTAACAAGGACAAGGGCTGCATATCAAGCCTCCACGGGAGTTACCCGTCTTTGCAGCGCCGATTCTATTTGAGCAGAAAACCGGAAGCAAGCGCCCCGCCCTTGCGGGGTCTCGCCATGGACAGGCCAGCGCGCGCGGCGGATGCTGCGGTCAACAGGCGGACGCTTCACCCCGAGCCGGCGTCTCCCGCAGTTTTCTTTTGCGTCGGGCAAACGGCAGCGGCTAAACTGGCTCAAGCAACGAATTGAGGAGGCGGAAATGCTCGAACGTTGGGTCGAATTGTCTTCGCAGCATTCCTGGCTGAGTTACACGCTGCGAATCGCCGGCCTGGTCCAGGCGGCGTGGGCGCTGCGGACGTTTGTCGCCGACTGGCGACCGCGCGACGTTGACCGAAGGTCGCACACAAGGAGTGGCCAATGGCGGTTGGCAGTCGGAAGAGAACTGACTAAAATGGTTTGACCAATTGAATCGAGGTGAGGAATGCTCGGAGATCTGGCATTCAAAGACTTTCTTCCCACGGCCATGGCCATAGCGGGGGTTTTGCTGCTGATGTGGCTGGCGCTGTGGGTTTGCACGCGGGCTGTCCATCGCCTGGCGCGCCGTATGCAGGACCAGGACAAGGAACACTTCCAGGAGATTGAACGGTGGTCCCAGCAACTCATCCAGTTTATTCGCCGTTCGATTGAGGTGGTGGCGGGCGTTGCGGCGGTGTTTCTCGTGTTGCAGGGCCTGGGCATCCGGGGAGTGACGATCCTGACCTGGGAACGGGTGGTTACCTGGCTCTCCACACATGGGGTACGGATCGTACTCATCGTGATCGGAGCTTATGTGCTGACGCGTGTCATTCAACAGGTGACCGACCGATTACACCTATTCGTGGTTCCCGGGGAAGGGCCGTTGGCCGAAGTGGCCGAGCACAGGAAACGGGCCACAACGATTACCCGCCTCCTGAACATCATTGCCACGGTGGCCGTGATCAGCGTCGCCGTGCTCATCGTCTTGCGGGAACTGAACGTGGATATCACCCCCATTCTTGCCGGCGCCGGCATCCTGGGGTTGGCTGTGGGTTTTGGCGCGCAAAACGTTGTGCGCGACGTCATCTCCGGTCTGTTTATCATTTTGGAGGACCAGATTCGCATCGGCGACGTGGCCATCATTAACGGCAAGGGAGGACTGGTGGAGAATATTCGTCTGCGCACGGTTGTGCTCCGAGGGCTCGACGGCACTGTCCATATCATTCAGAATGGCGCCATCAACGAACTTTCCAATATGACCAAGGGATTCTCCCAATACGTGATCGACGTGGGCGTGGCTTACAAGGAAGACACGGACCGTGTAACGGAGGTCCTCAAAGAAGTCGGGGCCAAACTGCAAGAGGACCCTACCTACGCGGACAAAATCCTTGCCCCCTTGGAGATCCTGGGGGTGGACGATTTCGCCGACTCGGCGGTCATTATCAAGATCCGGATCAAGACGGCTCCCATTCACCAGTGGACGGTGGGGCGGGAGCTTCGCCGGCGGATCAAGAAGGCCTTCGACGAACAGGGTATCGAGATCCCCTTCCCGCACCTGTCGGTGTATTTCGGGGAGGCAAGCAAGCCCTTCGCGGTAAGCGGAGTCGAGCAAGTGACGAGGCGCGACTAGAGCGGAGGAACTCGCACCTTTGAGCAATTTCCTCTGATTGTTGGACTCCCTTGTGCATGGAGATTCCGGGTCGTCCTGGCGGGAGCTAATCCTGGCGGAGTTTTCCTGCTCCGGAATGGCGGCCATGAGATATCCTTCTCTGTCGTCAGCGGCGAGGGTGACCTCGACCGGGGCGCTATCGCCCGGGAGCTGTCCGCCGTCCCTGCAGAAAGCGTCCTTAGACGCGGAATTTGGAACCTATGGAACAAACGCGCAACTGCCCCCAGTGCGGGCAGCCCATTCCGCCGGACCGGTCTTCGTGCCCCCGATGCAACCCCACGGCGCGGTGGCTGGTTGCTTCGCGAGAGCACGTGCTGCTGCTCAGCTTTCCGGTCCTTCTAGCAATGTTCGTGGTGACGGGGTTCGCCGCGCGGTCCTACCACGCCAAGCAGGCGGCGCTTGCCGTGGAGTGGCACCTTCGGGGCGAAGCAGATTTGAAAGAAGGGCGCGCCGAGCAGGCCATCGAGGATTTCCGCACTGCGCTCGTCTACTCTCGCGACAGCGCACTCTACCGACTGCGCCTGGCGCAGGCCTTGATCGCCGCCAGCCGCGCCGATGAGGCACGTGCCTATCTCCTGACTCTCTGGGAACGCGAGCCGGGAAACGGCACCGTCAATCTGGAGCTGGCGCGCCTGGCGGCCGGCAAAGGAGACATTGGGGAAGCAGCTCGCTACTACCATAACGCCATCTTTGGCGTTTGGGAGGAAAACCCCGAGGAACGGCGGCGGCAGGTGCGACTGGAACTCTGCCAGTTGCTGGTGAATCGCGGGGCGAGAAACGAAGCGCAGGCCGCGTTGATTGAGTTGGCAGGCGACCTTCCCAAGGACCCCGAACTTTACTCACGCGTGGGCGGGCTTTTCCTGCGAACTGAGGATTATGCTCACGCCCTGAAGATGTTCCGCCAGGCTCTTGCCCTCGACCGCAAGCAGGAGCCGGCGCTGGGGGGCGCCGGGGAAGCCGCCTTTCAGATGGGAAATTACGCCGAAGCCCGGCGCTATCTGGAGAGGGCCGTTCGGGTGGACAGCGAGAACGCTCGGGCTGTCCAGTTGCTGGACACGGCTAATCTCGTCCTGGAGATCGACCCGTTTGCCCGAGGTGTCTCCGCTTCCGCTCGCGCCCGCCGCGTGGTTCGCGCCTTCCGGCAGGCATTGGAGCGCCTCCGGGGTTGCGCGCAGAAGCGCAGCGAGGTTTTGGAGGGTCCGCCACCGCTGACCGAGCTCCAGACGCTCTTTGCGCACGCCTCAGAAATGCGGTCCAAGGTGCGCGAGTCTTCGCTGCGTCGCGATTCCGAGCTCATGCTGAGCGCCACGCACCTGGTCTTCGAAATCGAAGAATTCGCGGTGCGAACTTGCGGCCCTGTGTCGGGCCTCGATCTGGCTTTGCTTCTGATCGGGCGCAAGCGCGAGGGCGCGGAGTCGTGATGGGGGATGCGGGTCAGTTCCGGAGTCGTTGAAACCATCGAAGAGGTGGTCCATGATGGTTTCCTAAGAGTTTTCGAAAGACATATCCCGGTTCGCGGGAAAACGTCAAGGTGAGGATGGAACGCGGTTCAGAATGGGCCTGAGCAGAGGATTCCTAAAAGAGAACAAAGTGCTGGAAAACTGGCGCCGCCGTCTTCGCCGGCACATCTATCTCGTCATCGTCCTGACCGCCGCCGCTGGAGTTCTGATCGAGGGTGCCTACCGGCGGGGCCGGGTCAAGGCCGCCTCACCCGCGGAAACCGTCATGAAGGCTGCAAAAGAGGTGGTTGGCGTGCCGTCCACCCGATTTGTGGACAAGTCCTCGTGGGTCTATTTGAGGGACTACGTCTCGCAGGTAGTGGGCAGCGCCACCCCTTCGTTGGTCCTGGTGGGCGACGCGGGTGCGACCGGTGTGTTCGTCGAATCGAACTTGGTTCTGGTCTCCTCCGCGGCCGTCGAAAGCATGGAGGCCACGCGCGTGGAACTCGCGGACGGCACTCCGCGCACTGGAAGGGTTGTGGGTTTGGATGAGGAGGTGGACGTGGCCCTCATCCAACTCGACGCCGCTCGCGGCACGCCGCTGGCGTGGAGTACCACCGATGACCCACTCAGTTGGATTGTGGCGGTGGGATTGAATCGCTCCGGCTCCCCTGCCATTTCACTCTCGCTGCTCTCGGTAACAAACGTGGGCGACGAGGTTACCGGGGAAATCTACTTGCGAAACACCAGCCTGGATCTGCCCCAGAGCACTCTGAGTGCGGCGGTGTTGGATCTTGACGGTCGGCTGGCGGGCTACATTCCCGGGAGGAATCCCGAGGAGGTTTTGTGGGGTGATTTCCTGGAGGAGCTCGTCCCGCGATTGAAGGGGCAGGGTCGCATCCGCCACCCCTGGCTTGGCCTCGAAGTGACGGAGCTGGATTCCGCCGTGCTCGAGCATCTGGATCGGCAATCTGGACTTCTGGTCTCGGCGGTCTTTTCCCACGGTCCGGGGTGGATTGCGGGCGCGCGGGCGGGCGATCTCCTGATTGAGATCAACGGCCATGCCGTGCATAGCCCGGGGGGATATCGGGGGATGTTGACAGGACTATCCATTTGGAGCTCCTGTGATCTAAAGGTGGTCCGCAAAGGCCGGGAGATCAATCTGAAGGCCCCCGTCATGGAGCGGTCGAAGCGAGAACGCTTGGAGGCCGGGGGGGATTGGATTCCGTCTCTCGGAGCTTCCCTGAAGGCGGAGCGTGGAGTGGCCGTTTCCGAAGGGGTGCGGGTTTCGGGCCTCCGCGTCACGTACCTGGAGCGTGGGGGGCTGGCGTACGCGGCGGGGATTCGCGACGACGATCTGCTGCTCTCCTTCGACCGGCGGCCGGTTGCGACCTCCGCTCGAGTGAAGTGGCTCCTGCGCAAACCAGGATCTTCGCTCGTTGAACTGGTGAGGGGAAACCGGCAACTCCTGGTTCTTCTGGAAATACCGAAAACTCATGAAACTCCCTAAATTCCCGACAGCGGCCCGGATATCCGCCTGGGTCACAAGCTTGGCGCGTTTCCTGCATCTCCCTTTCCTGCCGGAAGAGAACTTCCTCATTCTGCTTTCCATCGCCCTGGGCGCTGTGACGGGTCTGTGTTCCGCCGGATTCATCTTTCTGCTGAGGACGTGCACGTCATTCTTCTTCGGTCAAGTCGCCTCGGTTTTTGATTTCTTTGGTCCGGCCCGGGTGGTCATGGTTCCCACCCTGGGAGGTCTGCTGGTGGGACCTTTGATCTGGCGCTATGCCCGCGAGGCCAAAGGGCACGGCGTCCCGGAGGTAATGAAAGCCATCGTGACGAGCGGAGCGCGCATCCCGATTCGCGTGGCGATCGTCAAGATTCTCGCCTCGGC
>DATKYV010000023.1:0-5824 GCA_035528275.1 Terriglobia bacterium
CGTGCCGGATGATCCCTCGGCACCCAATCTTCCAAACACTGCGGTAGCATATCGATCTGATCGTAGTTGGCGCGAATCTCTTGGCTCATGCCGATTCACTTAGCACTCTGCCTTCCACACTCCCAGTTTTGAGACAGCCTCTTCTCAGGTCTGCGATTCTCGAGATGCTACAAGATGAAGCGCAGACCAAAGATCGGCAAGGCTATCCCACGCGCTCGGGGGGCCGATAGCTCCAGCAACCGGACCACCATGTGCAACAACGAAGGATACTGTTCGTTTGCGAGTGGCTGGAACAGGGATGCAGTTCCATGTCCTCTCAGCATCATGCCTACGATGACGAGGCGGCCTGCAGCATGGCCCTGGTGTAACCCACGTTATAGACGTAGCCGGCGTACGCGCCGCCGCCGGGGTAATAGGAATTGAAGCCCGGCCGCTCGCGGTCGGCATCGAGCGCCCGCGGGTGCTCCGGGAAGATGGCGCGCGGGTACTTCTGCCGCACCAGCTCCTTCATCACAGCGAACATGTTCACCTCGCCCTCGTCCAGGAAGACTTCGGTATACTTCTCGTAGGGCTTCCGCACGCGCACATTGCGGAAATGCGCGTGATTGATGCGGTCGCGGGATCCAAAGTAGCGGCAGACCTCCACCGGGTCCTCGCCCATTTCCCGCGTCACCCCGCAATCGTACGTAATCCCATTTGACGGGCTGGGCACGATTTCGATGAGCCGCTTCCACCCTGCGACGGTCCCCATGATCTGCTCTGACCCACGACTGAGGGGCGCGGGCGGGTCATTGGGATGCAGAGCCAGCCGGACGCCGGCTTCCTCCGCCACCGGCACCACAGCCTTCAGGAAGTACGTGATGTTGCTCCACATCTCTTGGAGATTGTGAACGCCCTCGGAGGGAAGCGGAGGCAGGCTCTTGACCGGGTCGTAATCAAACGCCGTCAGCCCCGCGCCGGCCCTTCCGATTTCCTCGTAGTAGCCCTCCACGAGGCGGTGAGCATAGAAGTTGTACTCGATCACGGGCAGGCCGGCCCGGCCGGCGGCGCGAATGGAGTCCCGGACCATGTCGATTTCCTCGTCACGCCCGGGTCTTCCGTAGAGGGTGTTGGGGAATCCACCGATCATCATGTTGCATAGAGCGAGGCCGCCGGCCTTGAGACGTTCCATCCGGGCGCGGATCTCGGCTTCCGGCCAGGGAATCGGAGGTCCTCCCATCAGCACATGGTCCACGCCGACCTGTTTCAGTCGCCGCATGGCGGCCTCGTCTGCGTCCGGCGAGATTCCCAGGCAGATCTTAGGTGTGCTGGGAGCTTCGACGGGCGGGCGCGAGATCGCCGCTCCACGCATGACGGCCGGTGATAAGGCCGTCGCAGCCACGGCTTGAATCATTCGTCTTCGAGAAAAAACGGAATTCATGATTTGGCCCTCCTTTGGTTCCGGATAGTACTCCACCTTCCATCTCAGTCCGTCCCACTCGACATCATAAGCCGAATGTCCCGATCGGTTCCCATCAAGTTTAGTCGCTTTTGCGGAAGCGCGATGCCTTCGGGCAGTGGCGGACCAGATAGTCCCGGTGGGTAAGATTGCCTTGAAAGATGCCTGGTGTGCGACTTGCGTGAACGAGTCATGTCGGTGGCCATTTCTTTGTATTGGAGCATCGGACCAGAAGAAGCCTTGAGACGGAGACCCGAAGCGCAAGGAGGGTCTTCTCCGTGGTTTTTTTGTGGCGACCCCGCGTGCATTTGCACTAATTCTGGTGCAACTTAAATCAACTCTGTACAACTCGTCAACGTGTTGAGCTACAAGGCGTTGCAGGGTTGACCTGCCCCCCGAAGACTGTACCAATGTAAATGAGAGTTCTCCCAGGGTATGAGTGGTCTGGATCTTTTGTACCAACTTCAGAGTGAGTTTTCGGCTGCTCCGGGGCCTGTCAGGTCGCGGCAGCCACGACCTGACAGGCGAATTCGTTCGGCGTCCGCTCTCCGAGGGCCCGGTGAGGACGGCCACTCCAACGCCTAGAAACGTTCGGAAGACGCGCTGCCGGTGGAATGTCCTGCCAGTCCAACGGGGATTTGCAACTTGAGTTTGTGCCGAGTCGGGAAAAGCTCAGTGGATGATTTCGAGGCCCGCTTCGGATTGCCACGGAAGCGCCCACACGACCCCAAAGCGCCCAAGAAGCCCCTCAGGGCAGAGCACGCGCACCGTCTCCCCGGGCTCCAACAGCAGGTCGGTGGAGACGCGCAGGCCGCGGATCGAAACGTCCAAGGTGTTTCCGTGCCGCTGGGCCATCCATCCCTCCGCTTCTTTGATCAGAAAGACAGGGGTGCGCCCGGGGACGCGCTCGAACCGCCTTGTGGCCGGACTTTGAACCACCGCCATTCCGCTCCGCATGCCGGCACTTGCCGGTTCGCTGCATTATGAGTTGAGGAGGATCTTGGGCCGAGGACTGCGGCGCCAGTAACCATCACCGGCAGACATGGAGGGGAGCCGCCGGGTAACGCAGCCTCGGCCTCGCATGTGAGCCTAGACCTCTGGCTACCCGGAGAACAACTGGCCTCTAGGTCAATTTTGGGACAGGGGGCGGAACTGTCCCTCCGAACCGTAAGTCCCTCCGCGCACCGACCGGCGGGACGGTTCAAAGGGTCGTGGGCAGGTTCTGGTAGTGGAGCAGGATCAAGTCCGCGCGCCGCCGCACACCGAACTTGGCCAGCAAGTGCGAGACGTGGAACTTGGCCGTTCGCTCGGAGATGTGCAGCCGGCTCGCGATTTCCTTGTTCGAGAGGTTTTCAAGGAGCGCGTCGAGGACTTCCCGCTCGCGCGGGCTCAGATCCGCGGGACCTCTTGGCCTTCCCCGGCTGCAGATGACGTTCAGGATGGAATCCACAAACCGGGAGAGCAGCCGGCGTGGGACCCAGAACCCGCCGTCCGAGACGGTTCGAAGAGCGGCGGGAAGTTGGCCCGTGGCTTCGGCGTAGGTGAGCAGGCCTTTCGCACCCAGGCGCAGCAGCGGAAAGGCATTGGCTTCGGTGAACTTCTGCGCCATCGCAACTTGACGCGAACTCGGCGCGCGGCTGGCAACCCAGCCAATCACGACTTCCGCGGCCTGTCGCGAGGGATGAGCGTCAATCACATAGAGCGGAACGCGAGGGAAGGAAAAACGTTTGCCGCTCCGGGCGAACCCCGGCCCCAGTTGCCGCGACTGGACCCGGAAGCCGGCCGGCGAGAGCAGGCGCTCGAACTCGGCCAGCACAAGGGGATGAGAAGAGAAAAGGCAGACGCTGGAGCGGCTTTTTTGGCGGTCACGTCGCACGAGGGCTGAGAATACTCGTTCCCCGGCCGCGGCGCAAGCTGAGACGCTGGCGCAAATGCGGCGCGCACGTTAGAGGAATCAATCCCTTACCCGCCTTCTTCCGGCGCGTCCTGGAAGTGGATCCCCTCTCCGTGCCCGTCAACAACATCGTCGCCATGATGCACAGAGCCGGGGGGTTGTACGATGAGGAGATCGAACAGTTCAAGAAGACGCTGGAGATGAATCCCCAAATGAGCCTGTCGCGCACTTGCCTGGGCGCCATTTATGAGTTGAAGGGGATGACCGACCACGCCATTGAAGAGGACTTGCGCGCCAAAGAAATCGTCGGACGCGGCGCCGAGGATCTGGCGGCGCTCCGCCGGGCTTACGAAACTTCCGGCATGCGCGGATACCACAGCAAAGCGCCGGAGTTCGCTGAGGCGCGCTGGGACGGATGGCATGTGGGCGCGTTTGAAATCGCCGCTTTACATGCCACCCTCGGGCACACCGATCAAGCCGTGGAGTATCTCGAGAAGGCTTATGAGGCCGGCTCGGGAATCCTCGTGTGGTTCAACATGGGCAGCCCCTCGGTCGGCGTCGGCGACGCGTTCAGCAGCCTGCGTTCCCACCCCTCATTCCTCGACCTCCTTCGGCGCATGGGCCTCCCGGCCTGAGCTCTAGTGCCGTTCCAACTTAATGTGTCCGTCAGCTGACGGACATCGCAAGGTCTCGGTCCGCCAGTTGGCGGATTGTGGTTACTCCTCACCGCATTAGGCCGAAAAAGTTGGAACGGCACTAGTTGTGCGGCGCGCGCTCATGGGCCTGCAATCATCGTGGTTCATTCACAAGATGACTTGTGTTTTCGTTTTGCCCTCCTGCGGATCCACCTGCATTTGGCGGTATTTCTTATCCCCAAAAAGAGAACTTGATTTCCCATCGGTTTCCAACCTTACAATTGCTTTATGCGGTGCAGCGTCGTCCCGTTCTTGACCCTCGTTATAGGGATACCTCTCCTTGCCGGTCAGGTTTCGTCGTTGCCGAAGTTGCCTGAGATTGACTTGGGCGATTTCCCGCCTGTGATTCGCGACCAAGTCCAAAAAGCTTACGACGACGCAAGCGCCAATCCTCGCGGCGCGGCTGCCAGTGGCCAGCTTGGCATGTTAATGGACATCTACAAGCGGCGGGAATTCGCGGCGATTTGCTATGAGCGGGCGCATCAGCTCGATCCCGGCGCGTTTCGATGGCTGTACTACCTGGGTTCACTGCGAGCCGCTCAGGGAAAGCGTGAAGAGGCGATAGCCGCCTATCGCGCGGCACTCCGGATCCAGCCGGACTATCTGCCGGTACGATTGAAGCTGGCTGAAAATCTCCTCGCCGCTGGAGATTGGGAAGAGGCGGGGAAAATCTATGAAACGATCGTCAAGGAACATCCCGACGCGGCTGAAGCCTATTACGGAATCGGCCGAATCCACGCTGCCCAAGGCGACTCGATCGCTGCGGTTGAATCCTATCGAAAGGCTTGCGAGCTATTCCCGGCTTACGGCGCCGCACATTACGGGCTTGCACTTGCTTACCGGAAGCTCGGTGATAGTGCAAGATCTGAAGAGCATCTCAAGCTGCACGCCGCCAACCAAACCCTTGTGCCGCCGGTTCAAGACCCGCTGCGCGATGCAATGCGCGCCCTCGATCGCGGGGCGGCATCGCTCCTGCAGCGGGGACTTGAACTTGAAGAGGTGGGGCGAATCGAGGATTCGATCGCAGCGCACCTGAAAGCCCTCGAACTCGATCCCGAACTGGCCTTGGCGCACGCCAATCTCATTATTCTTTACGGGAGGATGAACCAGCCGGATAAGGCCGTGGAGCACTACCGGGCAGCGATTCGCCTGAATCCCCATCTGGCGGACGCCTATTACAATTACGGCGTCCTCCTCACGGGGCAAGGAAAGCTGACCGAAGCCGAGCAAGCTTTTCGGAACGCCCTGGAAGCCAACCCTTTCCATGCCGAGGCCTGCAACAACCTGGGCGCGGTGCTCGAACGGCAGGGTCGGCTGGATGAAGCTCTGGAGTATTTCGAGAAGGCGGTGGGACGGCGGCCGGACTATCGGCTCGCTCACTTTCACATCGGCCGCATCCTGGCAAATCGAAAGAAGTATACCGAAGCCATTGAGCACTTCTTGAAGACACTCACCCCGGAGGACGACAGCACTCCCACCTACCTCTACGCCCTGGCCGCCGCCTACGCGCGCGCGGGGAACAAAGAGAGCGCGCTGACCTATGGACGCAAGGCCCGGGATGCTGCCGCCGCCCGTGGCCAGACGCTTTTGCTCGACCGCATTGATAAAGACCTCCAGGCCCTCGAGCGGAAACCCTAGGCATCCTTGGGCTGCCGGCACCACAGCGGAGAAACCGGTTACCAAGAGTATGACGAAAGCCCCAGGTGTGTTCCCTGCAGGGACTATTTTCTACAAAAAATTGGATTACATAATCACAATTTGGAAAACGAGAACAACATCAAGGGTCGGCAGGGAATT
>DATKYV010000024.1:0-6921 GCA_035528275.1 Terriglobia bacterium
CAGCGCAGCCGATGGCGAGCCTTTTGACTTAGGTCAATCGCCGCTCGCTCCAGGTACCTGGAGCGAGGTACTCTCACAGTCCGCATCTGCATGGCAACACTCTACCTCAGAGTGTCACCCATCATTCTGGACGAGTACAGCACGGACAAGCCCCCTTGCCCCCCGCCCTGCCTCACGGCTTCCCGGCGCCAGGGAATGTGCTATCCTCGCAGTCTGTTTAAAACCAGGAGCGAAATAGATGGCGAAATACGTATTGGCGTTGGACCAGGGCACCACCAGCTCGCGCGCCATCCTCTTCGACCATGACGGCAAGGCGCGCGCCTCGGCCAGCCGGGAGTTCAAGCAATACTACCCTCAGCCGGGCTGGGTGGAGCACGATGCGGAGGAGATTTGGCAGTCCCAAATCGCCGTGGCGGAAAAGGTTCTGGGCGATGCGAAGGCGGCTGCCGGCGACCTGGCGGCTGTTGGCATCACCAACCAGCGCGAGACGGTGGTGTTGTGGGAGCGGGCGTCGGGCAAGCCGATTCACCACGCCATCGTCTGGCAGTGCCGGCGCACCGCTTCCATGTGCGACCGCATCCGCAAAGAAGGATTCGACCGCACGCTCCGTGAAAAGACCGGCCTGGTCACTGACGCCTATTTCTCCGGGACGAAGATTGCCTGGCTTCTCGAGAATGTCCCCGGAGTCCGCGAGCGGGCCGAAGCCGGCGAACTCTGCGCAGGGACGATCGACACCTGGCTCATCTGGAATCTGACGCAGGGCCGCATCCACGCAACCGATGTGTCCAACGCTTCGCGCACTTTGCTCTTCAATCTTCGGACGCTCGCCTGGGATGAAGAAATCCTCGGCTATTTCCGCATTCCCGCTTCGCTGCTTCCCGAGGTCAAGCCCTCGAGCGCCGTGCTGGGCGAAACCGATCTTCTGGGGGGCAAGCAAGGCGTTCCCATCGCCGGGGTCGCGGGCGATCAGCAGGCGTCGCTTTTCGGCCACCAGTGCTTCACGCCCGGCAACGCCAAAAACACTTACGGCACCGGCCTTTTCCTCTTGATGAACACGGGAAGCAAGATTCCACTTTCCAAGTCGGGCCTGGTGGGAACTGTGGCATGGGGACGCAACGGCAGAACCGTTTATGCGCTCGAGGGGAGCGTCTTCATCGCCGGCGCGGCTCTGCAATGGCTCCGTGACGAAATGGGGTTGTTGCGCGACGCAGCCGAGAGCCAGCAGATGGCTGAATCGGTGGAGGACACGGGAGGGGTCTATTTCGTTCCCGCCTTCGTGGGCCTGGGAGCGCCCCACTGGGACGCTTACGCGCGCGGCACCATCGTCGGTCTGACGCGGGGCTCGAACCGCAATCACCTGGTGCGCGCGGCGCTGGAATCAATCGCTTACCAGACACGCGAAGTGGTGGACGCCATGGCGCGTGATTCCGGGCTCCATCCCGAAGTGCTCCGCGTCGACGGCGGCGCGGCGCGCAACGACTTCCTCTGCCAGTTCCAGGCTGACATTCTCGGTATTCCGGTCGAAACTCAGGCCACCCCGGAATGCACGGCGCTCGGCGCCGCATACCTCGCCGGCCTGGCGACAGGCTTCTGGCAAGACGAGCGGGAGCTGGCCGCGCAGCTCAAAATCGCGCGGCGCTTCGAACCTCTCATGGACGCCGCGCGGCGCGACGAGCTCTTTGCCGGCTGGCAACGCGCCGTGGAGCGCGCCAAAGGCTGGGCTAAGTAGCGCTGCCGTTCAGGGTGACATCACTCTGCGCACAGCCTCAACCATGGGCCCAAGGCTTCAACGACGAAGGCCAGCAGCGCCAATCACCACGCTCGCTCTTATCGTCGGCTTGGTGGGAGTGGTAGTCTCGGGCTATTCCCGCACGCAGTTGCTGATCGTTGCCGCTCCGCCCGGGCAAGATTCTCCGACCGGCCAGAACCAGTCCCGGCCCTTTGCCCCCGGCAAGTGCGGGCCGGTGGACCCCACCTATATCCGGACGGCGAATCTCTCGGGCGGCATGCCGCTGTTCCTTCAGCCTTCGGAGCTCGCTCAAGTGTCGTCGCTCATCGGCGCGGGGCTGGCAACCAACGCCGACGGAGTTTTGTGGGCAATGGGGAAACTCACCGGCCGGCCGCGCGAGTTCGAAGTGCCCATTGATTCCACGGTCAAGAAAGCCAACCTCGCCTTTTCGTTCGACACCCAAGGCAACACCGCAGCGCTATTTCGCCCCTCCGGCGCTGTCGTCGGGACGGGCGATCAAGGCGTCGAGACTGGCGAGTGGCGCTGCGGCCGCATCTTCAATTTGACGGCGCCCGAAACGGGAATCTGGCGGTTGCAATTGAAGGGCTCGGGAATATTCTGGGCCAAGGTCGAGGCCTCGAGCGAAATCTTCTTCGTCAGCGTCGAGTTTGTAAGACCTGGCGGGCGACCCGGGCACGAAGGTCTGTTCAAAATTCCGGGCCAGCCGCTCGCCGGCAGGCAGGAGACGCTTGGCGCGAACCTGTCGGGCAAAATCCAGACGGCGGAGTTCAGGCTGGTTTCGGAGAGCGGCGAGACCCTTCGGCCACTCGATTTGCGCGAGACTGACTCCGACCCCGAAGATCACGCATATCTGGGCATCAGCGCTTTTCCCGAGCAGGCGTTCCGTTTGGCCGTCACCGGCCTCGATTCGAGTGGGCTGCGATATCAACGAACGTATCTCACCGTTTTCCGCGCCACGACGGTCGAAGTTGTACCGTTCAAGGTGCCGGAAGACCTGCGCGCCGGCGGCAAGACCACTGTTGCCTTCCGAGTCCGAAACTTTGGACAGCCAACAACCTTTCACGTGCTGGCTGTCGACGATCACGGGTTCGTTATGCGGGGAAACTCCAGCCAGATCGCCTTGGACCAGGGAGCCACGGCCACCGTCGAGGTGGACCTGAGCGTCCCGGAGGAAACCCCGCCGGGTACCGGCGTCACCCTCACGCTCGCCGCGACAAGCGCCTCAGACCCCGATATTACGAACGGGACTGTCGTCGAACTGTGCGTGGCGAGCCGGTAGCCCCCTCTTCCTTTCGCCTGGCGGAGGGAGCGGCGCGCTTGCGGACCCGCCGCAGGATTCCATCAATCTTGACCGGGAATCAGCCGGCTTTGAGTGCTCGGAATTATTCGAATTTGGGATGAAGATCGCCGAAGGTGACTTGATCGGGAAAGTCTTCAAACAACGGCTGGGCAAATGGGTAAAGGCCGGAGTGAAAGAGAATGGCGCGACGATTGCGAGACCCCTTCAGCCAATTAATCAAAGCTTGATTCTCATACTCCGTGGTCACCCGCACCGCCACGGCGCTTGAGCCGATTTGGCCGGCGCGTTCCAAAACCCTGTCGATTTGATTGGCGTCGGAAACCTCCACGTATTCCAATCGCAAGGGAACTGACTCGCTCAGGCGCCGGAAATAGCGCGCCCCGGCGTCGTAGTACTGCACGGGGAACGGTTGCTTGGTGTCCTCAACAACAATAGGTTCCTGAAGTGAAAAGCGAATCGGTTGATGGCCCACCACTACCCGACCGTCCAGGTTCTTTACCGGCGCGGTGCCCACTACGGTCCCTTCCGCTTGATAGCCCAGGAAGAGGTCCTGATAACGATCGCCGGGAAGGATGACGTGAACGCCTTTCCGCGCCAGATAGTAGGCGGCCTGGGCTTTGCCTTCGGCATCTCCGCAACCGACCACAACCTGCATCTTCCTCTCCAGCGCCTGGCTCACCAAAGCCGAGATTCCGTGCGTGTCCTCAATCCAACCGAAGGCGGCAAACGCATGCGTGGTGGGATACTCCGTCTTATCTCTGAGAATCTCGAATCGGAATGTGCCGGTTTCGTCCATCCCGAACCATTTCTCGCCCCTCTGAGCGATCAGCGCTCCGGCCAGCGGGTAAACCTCAATGGGCGCCAGGCTCCTCATCCGCATCACCAAGGCCCCTTCGTGGTAATTGACCAAAGCGGAGTCGGGGAGAGGCTTTCCCGAAAGATCCCATCTCATCTGATAGCTGATCCAGTCCCGGGCCACTCGGTCCACCTGCGTTCCCACCCGCAGGCCCGGCGTCAGTTCGATGGTACTGTCCCCCAGAATCATTGTGTCGGCGTCCGGAGGAACGATGATGGAGGTTGTGATTCTCGGTTCTTCAAAACGGGGCTGAAATTCTTTTGAGCTGAGGGACTGAAGAATCTTCGCTTCCGCCGGGAGCCCGGCCTTTTCGGCGAGGTCGGCGGCCTTCTTCAACTCTCTCGAACCGTCCTGGCCACACTCCGGAGCGCCGAACCCGAGGATCGCCCGGGCCATCAGGCGGCGAAACACGTCGTCATCGCTCGAGGCGACCTGCTCATAAGACTCGCGGAGACCGCAATCCGGAACTCCACTCGCCCGCCAAAGGATGTAGGACGAATCGGCCTCGATCAGCGGATCCGGATTCTTGTTTGCGCTGTAGTATTTGATCAGGTCGGATCTCAGGTTCGGGTCATAGCCGTTCCAAAAACACGGGTAGCACACCGGCGGGGCTTCGACCCGAACCCTTTTGGGGGAGAGGATGTGGAAACCCAACACCTCCAGGACAAGGAAAGCGACCATCCCGCCCCAGAGAAACCCCAGACCGAAAATCGCCGCCGTTCTCTTCCAGCTCATCGTCTGCCGCGCTTTCGGTGGGGGACGCAATACAAGCGCTTATAGCCGCCCCACCGTGTTCAAGTCAAGCGTAAGGTGTGGCCCGAACGGGTTTTCAGGCACCGCCGCGGCCCGCAGGACAAAGTGCCCCAGGTCGAATGCTGGTTCGCACACACCATACTGTGCGAATGAGCCACCCAACTTTTTTGACTCTCGCCCAAGCCTGTGTGAAGATAAGGCGGGAGAAAAACCGTGTCTGACAATCGTCGTGCACGCTACCTGGTGGCACTACTCTTGGCGGTCCTGGTTTTCGGGCCGCTGGTCCGCGACGGGGTGCGGCTTGTCACGGACTACTTATGGTTTGGCGAGCAGGGATTCCGCTCTATTTACCTTACGATTTTGAAAGCTCAAATCAGCCTGAGCGGCCTGGCAGGCATGGGCTTCATCATTGTGGCCGGGCTGAATCTCCTCGTGGCTCGGGTCATGGCCCGCCGCTTCGGGCAGCGCGTTCACAGCGAAGTGGTGGACCTCGCGGCGCTGGAGCGATTCAGCTCGATCCTTCGAGGGCTGATCTGGGTAAGCATTCTGCTGGTCGGCTACGTCATTGGCCAGTGGGCCACCCTCCACTGGTCGGAGTTTCTTCTTGCTCGAAACTCTCTTCCCTGGGGCCAGACCGATCCGCTTCTCGGGATCGACCTGGGGTTCTACGTCTTTGAACTTCCGTTCTACTGGTTCCTCTACTACCTGGCGATCGTCACGCTGGTGGCGTGTGCGATCAGCGCCACGTTCTACTACCTGCTGGAGGGCGGCGTGTGGGTGACGCCGCGCGGCCCCGCAATGGCGCCCGCGGTTCGCGCCCACCTGCTGGTGCTCGGAGCGTTGCTCTTTGTCCTGCTCGCCTATCGGGCCCGACTGGCGATGTACGGACTGCTCCACTCCGAGCGCGGAGTGGTTTACGGCGCCGCTTATACGGACGTCCACGCCAGCCTGCCGGTCTTCTGGATCCTGCTCGCCCTTTGTCTGGTGACCGCCGCGGCGTTCCTGCTCGCCGCAGCGCGCGGCAGCTTGCGACCTGCAGTGGGGGGCATCGTTGCGCTCGCCATCGTAGGCATCCTGGGAGGCAAGGTGTACCCGGAAGTGATCCAGCGGTTTATAGTCACACCCAACGAAATCGACAAAGAACAGCCCTATATCGAGCGCGGCATCGCGTTCACCCGCCAGGCCTACGCCCTGGACCGCTTCGAAGTGCGGGAATTCTCCGCCGTTGAGGATTTGACGCTCAACGATATGCGCAACAACGAAGCCACGATTCGCAACGTGCGCCTGTGGGACCACAAGCCACTGCTCACCACGTTTGCGCAGCTTCAGGAAATCCGCACCTATTACGACTTCGAAAGGGTGGATAACGACCGCTACTGGATCAACGGCGACTATCGCCAGATGTCGCTGTCGCCGCGCGAATTGGCGTCGGAGAGCCTCCCCCAACGCACCTGGATCAACGAGTACCTGACGTTTACGCACGGCTACGGCCTCTGCCAAGGACCCGTCAACGAATCGACGAGCGAAGGACTACCGGAACTGTTTATCAAGGATATTCCGCCGGTTTCGTCGAAGGGGGCACCCTCCATCACCCGCCCGGAAATCTATTACGGCGAACTCACTAACCAGTATTGCTTCGTGCGCACCAAGGCCCAGGAATTCGACTACCCGTCCGGCGACCAGAATGTTTATACCCAATACGAGGGGCTGGGAGGAATTCCCGTCCGCAACTTCTGGCGCCGCCTGCTCTTTGGGTTGCGCTTCGGTGAGCTGAAGATTCTACTCTCCAGCGATATCCAGCCCGAGAGCCGGATGATGATCTACCGGCGGGTGCTGGAGCGCGCCGGCCGGCTCACTCCTTTCCTTTATTACGACCACGATCCTTACATCGTGATCGCCGAGGACGGCTCACTTCATTGGATCCTCGACGCGTACACGACGTCGGAGCAGTTCCCCTACTCCGAGCCCATTCCCAACATGGGGAATTACATTCGCAATTCCGTCAAGGCGACCGTCAATGCCTATGACGGTCGCGTGCACTTCTACGTCGCCGACCCGACCGACCCGCTGATTCAAATCTATTCGCGCCTCTTTCCGGGAGTCTTTGAGCCGCTCGAGGCCATGCCCAAGGACCTCCGAGCGCACATCCGCTACCCGGAAGATATCTTTTCCATCCAGGCGAGGAAGTACGCCAAATTTCACATGACCGACCCAACAGTCTTTTACAACCAGGAGGATTTGTGGCGAGTGGCACAGAGCGCC
>DATKYV010000025.1:0-8063 GCA_035528275.1 Terriglobia bacterium
ACTAGTGCCGTTCCAACTATTCGCAGCTTCTTCGGTAAAGAACGAACCCGAGCGATTGAACAGACGCTTCGGGATGCGATCCCGCAGAGCGGGACCATTAGGTTGGTCCGGTACCAGGCTGCTCCCCCAGCTCCTGGAAACTCCGCCAAGAATTTGAATCGGTCGGCTCTCTTGTCGAGCTCGTTCGCTGCATGAGACAGAGGACCTGAACGCCGTGAGACATCGGGTCGAGCGCCGGGATGTCCGGCCGTTGCTCCCGCCTTTGGAACCGCGGGTGCTCGTGGATGGGGCTCTGGCGGCGCGCCCGGGTCGTTTGACGCACTTGAAGGATGCGGCGGCGATGGACTTTTTCGACGCTTGGGGATTTGCGTTTGACTTCACGCAGACTGCCCCTTAGCATGGTAAGTTTGAGTGTTCAATCGCAAACGCAATGGAGGAATCGGACATGGCTGTTAAGGTAGGAATCAACGGGTTTGGACGCATCGGGCGGAACGTCCTGCGCGCGTCGGTGAATGATCCGGACATCGAGTTCGTGGCCGTCAACGACATCACGGACCCCAAGACCCTGGCTCACCTGCTGAAGTATGACTCGGTGCTGGGTATCTTCGACGCCGAGGTGGGGTACGGCGAGGACTCCGTAAAAGTCAACGGCAAGAGCCTGCGCGTCTTCAAGGTCAAAGACCCGGCGGAGCTCGACTGGACTTCGCTGGGGGCGCAGATCGTCGTGGAGTCTACGGGATTGTTTACCAAGGCGGAAGATGCCAAGAAACATCTGAAAGGCACGGTGAAAAAAGTCATCATCACGGCCCCGGCGAAGAACGAAGACATCACGGTGGTTCTGGGTGTGAACGACAAGGCCTACGATCCGGCCAAGCATCACATCATTTCCAACGCCTCGTGCACCACCAACTGTCTGGCGCCCGTGGCCAAGGTCCTGCACGAGACATTCAAGATCAAGAGCGGGTCGATGACCACCATCCACGCTTACACGAACGATCAGCGGATCCTGGATTTTCCTCATAAGGACCTGCGCCGCGCGCGCGCCGCCGCGGTTTCCATCATCCCCACCACCACCGGCGCCGCCAAGGCGGTGGGTCTGGTGTTGCCCGAGCTGAAAGGCAAGCTCGACGGCTGCGCCATGCGCGTTCCCACGCCGAACGTCTCCCTGGTCGACCTCGTGGTCTTCGTCGAGAAACCCACGACCGTCGAGGAAGTCAACGGCGCGCTCAAGAAGGCGGCGGAGGGCCCGCTCAAGGATATCCTGGAATTCTGCGAGAAAGAGCTGGTTTCCATCGACTTCCGCGGCAACCCGCACTCCTCGATCGTCGACGCGGGCTTTACCAAAGTCATCGACGGGAACTGTGTCAAGGTCACGGCGTGGTACGACAACGAGTGGGGATATTCCTGCCGCATCCGCGACCTGATTAAATTCGTGGCCAAGAGTCTGTAAGCCGCGAGGAGTAGGCGGAAGGCAAAAAGCAGAAGGCAGCAGCGTTAAGGATCCGGGGAAGTCCACTCCCTGGCCGATGGGTGTTCTGCCTTCTGCTTACTGCCTACTGCCTTCTCCATGAGCGCAGGTACTCCCACTGAGGGAAGTGAAAAACTATGGCCAAGTTGTCTATTCGCAATCTGGAGATGAAGGGCCGGCGGGTTTTCATGCGGGTGGACTTCAACGTCCCCTTGAACGACGCCGGCCAGATTACCGACGACACGCGCATCCGCGCGTCGCTGCCGAGCATACAGCTTGCGCTGGAGCGCGGGGCGCGCTTGATCCTCGCTTCCCACCTGGGCCGGCCGAAGGGAAAGCCCAACCCCAAGATGAGCCTGCGGCCCGCAGCCTCGCGACTCTCGGAGCTGCTGGGAAAGCCCGTGGGCTTTGCGCCGGATTGCGTGGGTGCGGAGGCTGAGGCGGCGGCGAAGTCTTTGAAGGATGGCGAGGTTTTGTTGCTCGAGAACCTGCGCTTTCATCCGGAGGAAGAGAAGAATAATCCCGATTTCGCGAAGCGTTTGGCAGCGCTCGCCGAAGTGTACGTCAATGACGCTTTCGGGTCGGCGCATCGCGCCCACGCTTCCACCGAAGGCATCACGCGCCATCTTTCACCCGCCGCCGCGGGCTTGCTCATGGAAAAGGAGCTCGAATATCTCGGCAAGGCGGTGGAGAACCCGGAGAAGCCTTACGTAGCCGTGGTGGGCGGCGCCAAGGTCTCGGACAAAATCGAGTTCCTTCAGAACCTCATGAGATCCGCCAACAGCGTTCTGGTCGGCGGAGCGATGGCTAACACGTTTCTCAAGGCGCAGGGTGTTGAAGTCGGATTGTCGAAGGTGGAAGACGACAAGCTCGACTTGGCGCGCGACCTCTTAAAGTACGCCCAAGAGCGCGGCATCAAACTGAAACTCCCCTCCGATCACGTGGTGGCGGAGAAGATCGACGCCAGTGCAGCGGCCGAAGTCGTCAATGCTGCAGCCATCCCGTCGAATCGCATGGGGGTGGACATCGGCCCGGCAACGCGCGCCGCATTTGCCCAGGAAATCGCCGGCGCCAAGACCATTGTCTGGAACGGACCGATGGGGGTGTTTGAAATCGAGCAGTTCTCCGCGGGCACCGTTGAGATTGCCCGCGCCGTTGCGGCATCCTCCGCCGTTTCCATCGTGGGGGGCGGCGATTCGGTGGCCGCAGTCGCCAAGGCCGGAGTCGCGGATAAGATCAGTCACATCTCCACCGGCGGCGGCGCGTCGCTCGAGTTTCTTTCCGGGATGAAACTGCCCGGAGTCGAGGCGCTGACGGAGAAGAAGTAGACGGGAGACCGTAGAGGGTAGACAGGAGAGGACAACACCAAAGACAACAGCACGGACCAAAAGCTTTCCCGATCATGCCATCAACAGTCAGCCGACTACCCTTGCCGCCGCTTATCACAGCGGCTCGCCACTTTGTCGGGTCTCTGGTAAGATGAGGGCAGTTGAGGAGTACGAGCATGGGGACGACAGAGGAAAGCCGCGACCGTTGCACTGACCGCATCGTTCGCGACCCGCAAATCTGCGGCGGGGAGCCGGTATTGAAAGGCACTCGCGTCACTCTGCGTACGGTGCTAGCCAGCCTCGCGCAAGGAGACTCTGTCGAGGACATTCTGAACGATTTCCCCAGCCTCGTACCTGAAGACGTTCGTGCGGTGATTGCTTTCGCCGCAGCTTCGGCGGAAGAGGATCTTCCTTCACCGGTCATCCCCCAGATTCGATGAGGATCAAACTCGACGAGAATCTGCCGTCGCGACTGGCATCACGGCTGGCCGCGATGGGCCACGACGTTCAGACGGTCGCGGAGGAAGGAATCGCAGGCAGCAACGATCCAGTGATTTGGCAAGTTGCGCAGCGCGAAGCGCGCTTTTTGATTACGCAGGATTTGGATTTCTCCGATGTGAAACGCTTCGCCCCTGGATCACATTATGGCATTCTGTTGATTCGCCTTCGCACGCCCAGCCGGCGAGCGTTGATCGCGCGCGTTGAGGACCTGTTTCGAGTAGAGGATGTGGACCAGTGGCCGAAATGTTTTGTTGTGGCAACGGAACGCAAGGTCCGAGTGCGCAGACCGGGGAAGGAAAAGGAATCATGAGTACATCCTGCCTGAGCGGTGCGTGACGAACCTGGGCTCTGACAGATTTGGATGTGGAACGACGGATGGAATAGGGATCGCGAGGAGGCCGCATGCCTTTTGAAAGGCGCCCCGTAATTGCCGGAAACTGGAAGATGTTCAAGACGATTCCCGAGGCGGTGGATTTCGTACAAAAGCTCAAGCCGCTGGTGGCGAAGGCGGAAGATCGCGAGGTGGTTGTCGCTCCGCCGTTCACGGCCCTGAGCGCCGTGGCTGCGGCCGCCAGGGGCAGCAACATCCAGGTTGCCGCCCAGGACATGCACTGGGACAAGGAAGGAGCCCACACCGCAGACGTCTCGGCCGGGATGATCCTCGACGCGGGATGCGCCTACGTCATCATCGGTCACTCGGAGCGCCGGCAGGACCACGCCGAGACGGACGAACAGGTGAACCGCAAAGTGAAGGCCGCCCTGGCCGCCGGCCTCCTGCCGATTGCCTGCGTGGGCGAAACATTGACCGAGCGCGAGGCCGGTCGAACCGAGGAAGTTCTCCAACGCCAGTTCCGACACGGGTTCCTTGGATTGACCGCCCAGGAGTTTTCCCGTATCATTATTGCTTACGAACCCGTTTGGGCGATCGGCACGGGGCGCACGGCGACACCGGAAATGGCTGCGGAAAGCCATCGCTTCCTGCGCGGGCTGGCGGGCGAGCTATTCGGTGAGGGCCTCGCTGCCGAGCTCAGGATTCTGTACGGAGGCAGCGTCAAACCCGACAACGTCGCTGGGTTGATGGCGCAGGAAGAAATCGACGGGGCATTGGTCGGCGGTGCGAGCCTGAAAGCGGACTCGTTTTCGGCCATCGTCAACTACTCCCGCAAATGATTCGCCGGAAAAGGGAAGAGGTGTAATGGAAACCGCCGTCACAGTGCTCCATATTGTGGTTTGCACCTTGCTGCTTCTGATCGTCATGATTCAGGGCGGCGAAAACGTCGATATCACCGCGGCCTTCGGCGGGACAAGTCAGGCGGCGTTCGGGCCGCGCGGCGCGGTAACCACTTTTGCCAAAATCACCTGGGTGCTGGCCGCTATGTTTGTGGCCACATCCATCGCCCTGGCGGTGTTGGCCACCCGGCATAGCGGCAGTTCGATCCTTGAGAAGTCGCCGGCGAGTTCGGCACCGGCCCAGTCCACACCGGCCCAGCAAGCTCCCGCTCAGGCGCCTCCACCGGCTCCCGCCCCGGCGGACAAGTAATGAAGCTAGTTTTCAGTCGTCAGGTCACAGTCATCAGCAAAAGCGGCTCCGGATCGGTACTGGGAACTGAAAACTGAAAGCTGAGAACTGAAAACAGTTTTTCGTGCGGAAGTGGCGGAATTGGCAGACGCACCAGCTTGAGGGGCTGACGGTCGCAAGACCGTGGGGGTTCGAGTCCCCCCTTCCGCACCATTCGTTTCGGTATTCCCTCGACGGCTGGCGCCCCATTCGCCCCTCACAGAAGCCGCACCACTCCTTACCAGCGATCCAGGCGGTCAATCGGTGAAGCAGCCATCGCTCTTCGTTACCTGGCCGTCCGGCCGCCATCGATCAAGATCGTGTCGCCTGTAACAAGCGATGCGGCGGGCGAGGCGAGAAAAACCACGGCGCCGGCCACCTCCATCGGTTCGCCGATGCGGTGCAGCGCGGCGATGCGCTCCACGACGTCGGCGCGAAACGCCGCGTCCGCCAGCGCCGGTTCGGTTCCCGGGGTGAAGATGAAGGTGGGCGCCACGCTGTTCACCGTGATGTTGTATTTCCCCCACTCGACCGCCAGGCATCGCGTCAGATGCGAAATGGCAGCCTTGGTCATGCAATAGACCGATTCCGTAGGCAGCGCCACAAAACCCGCTTGCGAACTCAGATTGATGATGCGTCCGTACTTTTGACGGATCATCACCCGCCCGGCAGCCTGGCTGGCAAAGAAGGTCCCTTTCAAGTTGACGGCCAGCGTCAGGTCGAAATCCTCTTCGCGGACGTTTTCCGCCAGATTGTCGGGCGCCCAGCCGGCATTGTTCACCAGAATGTCGAGGCGCCCAAAGTGCGCCACCGCGTCGTCGACAGCGCGGGAGATCTGCTCCAGGCGCGTCACGTCCATTTGCAGCGGCAGGGCGCGGCGGCCCAGGGCTTCAATCTCGCGCGCCAGTTCGCCGCCCGTTTTTACGTCCCGCAATCCCAGCGCGACGTCGGCGCCGGCGTGCGCGAGCGCCAGTGAAATCGCACGTCCCAGGCCGCGCGCCGCACCGGTCACCAGGGCCACTTGCCCGGTCAGATCGAATCGAGGGAATCCGTTCATCGTCACTCCTTCCGGAAACGTTCAAGGTTTTGTGGTCATTCGTCAAATCATTTCAATCGGCAGACCCTCTTGATCCAGCCGCGCAGGCTCCTGTGCCGCCAAGGCACAAGAAAACTCGATGCATTGTATTCGAACTGACACCTCCTGTGGCGGTTTCGCGCCGGCTTCAGTCAACCTTCGCCACGTTGCTTCCCTTCATCCTCCCGCGCCGGGCTTCATCGCTCATCCTGAGCGCCGGCCGTTGCCCTCTGCTTTCTGCTTCCTGCCCGGCGTTACGTTCGTGGTACACTAAGGGGCGACCAACCGTTCGGTTGGTCTTGCGATGGCACAGACTGCGGATTCAAAACAGAAGCTCCGGGAGATTTGCCGCCTGGCGGCGCGCGTCTTCTACGAGAAGGGTTACGACGGCGCCTCCATGCAGGACATCGCCAAGGCGGTGGGGCTCACCAAGGCCGGACTGTACCACCACGTGGGCAGCAAGGACCGTCTTCTCTTCGAAATCATGAATTACGGGATGGACATTCTGGATGAGACCGTGCTCCAGAAGATCAAGGGCATCGCCGACCCGCGCGAGAAGCTGCGGCAGACCATCATCGGTCACATCGACCTGATTGTGCGTGCCCGCGACCTTGAAATCACCGTGATCCTGCACGAGAACCGCTCCCTCAAAGGAGCCCTGCGGAAGAAGATCAACGCACGGAAGAGGGAGTACATCGATTACCTGGAAGGCTTGATCCGTGAGGTGCAGGAACAAGAGGGCGCCAAACCGCAGCTTCCCACACCCCTGGCGGCCTTTGCCCTGCTCGGCATGATCAACTGGCTTTATCAGTGGTATCACGCCGAGGGTCCGGTCAAACAAGCCGAACTCGCCGAATCCTACGTGGATTTCTTCTTCCGCGGTTTGTTGGGGACGGCATAACGTGGGCCGTCAAACCCTCAGGTCTGCTCCCACCCCGGCGGCACCACGCTTCGTACGCGCAGAGAGGAGGATAACGTTCTGATGGCGCATCCGAGGGTGTCCTTCCAGGGCGAACGGGGATCGTTCAGCGAGGAAGCCGCGGACAAGCTGCTGGGGCGGCGCATTCGCGTCATGCCTTGCGAGAGCTTCACGGCGACCTTCGAGAGCGTGACGCGGGGCAGAGCGCAGCAGTGTCTGGTGCCCATTGAGAACACCCTGGCGGGTTCGGTCTATGAGAACTACGATCATCTGCTCAAATACGATCTCCACATCGTCGGCGAGGTCAGCCTGCGCATCGTCCACAACCTGATCGCCTTTCCGGAGACGACGCTCAAGAACTTGCGGCAAGTCTACTCCCACCCAGTGGCGCTGGCGCAGTGCGGCAAGTTTTTCGTTCGTCATCCGCGGATTGAGAAGGTTCCTTATTATGACACGGCGGGAAGCGTGAAGATGCTGGCGGAACGACGCATACCCGGCGCCGCGGCCATCGCCAGCCGCGAAGCTGCCGCCGTCTATCGCGCTCGCGTCCTGCAAACTCACCTCGAGGACCACCACGAGAACTATACGCGATTCCTGCTCCTTTCCAAGACCGCGCGGGTCTCGAAGCGGGCCAACAAAATCTCCATCGTTTTTTCCACCCGCAACGTTCCGGGGGCGCTGTTCAAGTGCCTGAGTGTTTTCGCGCTGAGGGAAATCGATCTGACCAAGATGGAATCCCGGCCACTGCGCGGGCGACCCTGGGAATACTTCTTCTATCTGGATTTCCGGGGCAACGTCCGCGAAGAGCGCTGCCGGAAGGCGCTGGCGCACCTGGGCGAGGTGACCAATTTCCTTCGCGTTCTCGGTTGCTACGAAGGAGCGGACGGCTAGTGCCGTTCCAACTTTTTCGGCCGAATGCGGTGAGGAGTAACCACAATCCGCCAACTGGCGGACCGAGACCTTGCGATGTCCGTCAGCTGACGGACACATTTAGTTGGAACGGCACTAGCGGTGGGGCGGCGGAGCAATGGGCTTGCCGCTACTCAACGAATCGAATTATCCCGAAGCGCGTGGGCGCGTGAAACGACCTGCCCTCCGGAATCGTGCTCCAGGACATGAAGCGGCGCTGGGAATCGCCGCCGGGGCCGTCGGCCCGGTAGAAGTTGATGCGCCACTCGGTGCCGGGAGCGAGGGTGGAGACTTTCATCGACTTC
>DATKYV010000026.1:0-10252 GCA_035528275.1 Terriglobia bacterium
GGAGAATTGCCCTCCCCAATCTCAATCCCCACATCCACCAGGGGCAGGTAAAAGCCCTTTTCCTTTGAAATCCTCGGGAGCGTTGCTACGGCAATCGCGCCATTGGGATTCTGCGAAGCGGCGACGTAGGGCCGGGGCCCTTTGCCGGACACGGCAGGCAGAGGCATTCCCCTGGCGACGCGCGCCGGAGCGCCCTGAACAACCTCCCGCCCCACAAGCCACTGCGCCCACGTCTGGTTTTCCTTGAAAACCCAATGGTCGAGTTGAAAGTTGTCGTCAAGCGTCACCTTGGCCATGCCGACGCCGAAGGCCGGAGCCAGGCGCTGCCAGCGGACCGCGCGGGTTACTGCGTTAATCCGTCTTTTCACACTGTAAGGATCGTAGGGTTTGTTCGGGTAGTCCCTCCAAAGTGGATGGCGCAGGATCCCCATGGCACAGCCCAGCACCGCGCCGATATAGGGTTCGTCCTCGCAATTGAGCAGTGCGGATTTCCGGGTGCTTTTGGAGACTCCGGCAAGGATTTGGGCCACCCGATCGAGGGTGGTCGGGACCGAGAAATACGCCGTGACGTCATAGGTGCGCAGGACGTCGCTGAATTCGAGCAGCTTCAAGGCCTGCTGGAGAATCCTGCCGTTGTCCCAGGTGCGGTAGCTGCCTTTCTTGCTGGCCACCAGATTCTCCCAGGGGACTTCTTCATCACTGACGGGGCCACAGCACCGGGCGTGCTCCACTCGCAGCCCGGGAGATCCTTCTTGAGCGACCGTGGTAATCATCTTTCGAAAATCGGCATCGCCGTCACGCGCCCCGTAATCGATTTTCCAGTACTCGATTCCCGCCTCGCGGCTCCAACGCGCGCGCTCGCGGAAGAATTGCTCCAGCTCCTTCGGCCCCATTAGCCTTCCATTTTTCCCATCCCCCGGCGCCTGCGCAGGAATCCAGATCGCCGCTCCCCGCCATCCGGCGGCCTTGGTCATTTCATTGAGCTTGCGAAGCCGCTGCGCGGGCGTCCCGGAGCATGACGGGAACTTCGCCGTGGAAACTTCCAGGCTTCCGAGTCGCCAGCGTTCCTTGTCGAATTGCAGGCTGGGCGGGACGTCCCAGCCGAGGTCGTACAGGATGTAGAGATCGCCGCGGACCTTCGGGAAGTACTTCGTGGCCCACCCGGGATCCTGGAACATGAGTTTCTCAGTCAGGTTGTTCGCCACCGTGGCGTGGGTAAGCTCATCGGGGACTTCAAGACTGTAATTCTGAATGCCCCAGGTGCACCAGTAACTCGGGGTCTTCCCGGGGCGGTCCGGAACCAGATTGACTCCCGAAGGTACAAGTCCCGCCGTCAGTCCGGAAGCCGAGGGTACGAAGGCGAGCGCCGCCGCACTTGCTCCGCGGCGAATGAAGTCGCGTCGAGTCAAAAGTCGTCGTCGCAAGGGTAAAATCCTCCGCGAGAAGTCGGTAAGAAGTGCGGGTGCGAGGGTCCGACAGGGATTATGCCACAGGTATATCCTCTACGAAAGCGCTTTCAGGCTCATGTTCGGCTCATGCCAGGCGATCGAGTAGACTGGACATCCAAAGGAGCTCTCGCCGCAGGTAGGCGATGACCCTTCGCACCGTCCAATCCACGGTAGACAACGTTGGCCGCGCATCGTAGAATCCGGCCCACTTTGGCCGACACTCGAGTAACACGGAAGCGGAGGAGCCTCGCGGACGGTTGCGGAATCCCCGCAAGTTCCGCAGCGGATTCCCAGGAATGAACGCACCGATGCCAGGCACGTCCCAAGTCAACCTTGCCGACCCAGCGGACGGAAAGTCTTCTCATCTGCGGTGGTACATCCTGGCGCTGCTTTTTTTCGCTACCACCGTCAATTACCTCGACCGAATCGTATTCTCCGTTCTCATTCCCGTGATTCGCGATGAGATGCACATCTCCAACCAGGAATACGGGTACATCAACGGCGCGTTTCAAGCGGCTTACACGGTGGGATTCCTCTTCATGGGCCGCTTCATCGATCGGATCGGCACCCGGATCGGGTACGCCGTGGCCATCACCTGGTGGTCGCTTGCCGCGGCGTTCCACGCCCTCACGGGCTCACCGCTGAGCCTGGGTTTCTGGCGGGGAATGCTGGGGCTCGGTGAATCAGGCAATTTCCCGGCGGCAATCAAGTCGGTGGCCGAGTGGTTTCCCAAACGGGACCGGGCGTTCGCCACGGGCATCTTCAACGCCGGGACCAATGTCGCCTCCATGATCGGGCCACCCATCATTGTCTGGATGCTGGGGCTGTGGGGGTGGCGGGCCTGTTTTCTGGTGACGGCGTCATTGGGATTCGTGTGGCTGGTCCTCTGGTTGACCTCCTACCGACTGCCGCAGGCCCATCCCAAGGTCAGCAAAGCCGAATTGGACTACATCCAATCAGACCTGACGGAAGATAGCGAAGAAGCTAAGATCGGTTGGCTTGACGCTCTGCGCTACAAGCAGACTTGGGGTTTCGCCCTAGCCAAATTCCTTACCGACCCGGTCTGGTGGTTTTATCTCTACTGGCTCCCGCCCTACCTGTACGACGTTCGCGGATTCAACCTCACGGAGATTGGCTGGGCGCTTCCTGTGGTTTATCTGATGGCAGACGTGGGGAGCATCGGAGGAGGCTGGCTTCCGGGATATCTGATGCGGAGGGGTTGGCCCCACGGGAAAGCCAGGAAAGCCGTGATGGCGTTGTTTGCCTGCACGATGCCCATCGCTGCATTGTCGGCGCTGGCTCCCAGCTCGGTCCTGGCGATTGCGCTGGTTAGCCTGGCGACGTCTTCGCACCAGGGCTGGTCAGCCAACTTGTTCACGACGACTTCGGATATCTTCCCCAAGAAGGCGGTAGCTTCCGTGACCGGAATCGGCGGGACCATGGGCGGGCTGGGCGGGTTCCTGTTCTCCGCAATCATTCCGGGGTTTGTGGTCACCCACTTCGGCTACACCCCGCTGATCTTGGGTTTCGGGTTTTTCCATCTGACCGCGCTGTTCATCGTGCACCGTCTGCTGGGCGACATGAAGCGGATCGCCTTGTGAACTCCTTCTGATCGCACTTGGCGCTGATCCCGCGGCGAGGCCTGGCAGCGCAATGAAAACCACGGCTTCTCTCAAGAGGATGGTTTCTTATTGCTAGCGAGGCATGGCGGCGGTCTCAAACATCTCCGCAGCCTTGACGACGCGAATGTTCGAGCGGGGGATTTCGAGGCGATAGGCGTTCCAGACGGCGTCCTGCTGGAGGATTTTCAGCCGGGTTTCATTCAACAACCAATACTTCACCCCATCGCGTTCCTCGGAATCAATCTGATATTCCTTGGGCGACTTGCCGTGAGCATTGCGGTCGGCGGCGATGTCGTCCGCCAGTTTCTCGGCCACCTCCTCGTCGGTGATGATGACGTATTGAACGTTCTCAGCCTGGAGATACTCGCGGATGGCCTTGTTGACGGATTCGGTCGTGACCGCGTCAATTCTGGCGAGATACTGGTCGAGGTATCCGGGCGCCAAGCCGTAGAATTCGTCGTCCAATCTGTATCCAACAAGCCGGTCTACGTTCTCGGCCAGGCTCAAATAGAGAACGCGCGCTTTGTTCTTGGCCGCCTCTACCTGCTCGGCGGTGAGCCCCGTGCGGACAAAATTCTCAAGCTCCCAGGTCATCGCCTTGAGCAGATGGTGCGCGTACTCGTTGGCGACGGGGCGAATCCAGATGCTGAAGTATGGATAGCGGCGCGGCGTGTTGGTAGGCGGAAAGAGGTTGGAGGGCCGGCCCTCAAAGTGCTCAATGTAAGAGTAATCGCCATAATTGTACCCGCGCTCTTCGCGGATGACCTGGTAGAGACGCGAGAAACTGTCGCGGTGGGTTCCAAACCAGACGTTCGCCACGTAGAGCGGCCAATAATCGGCGTACTGCCGTGTCACCGGAATGGGGAATCCTGCATGGAGGCCGGTGGCGATCGCCCCCGGCAGACCGATAATCGTGACGCGACGGCCCTTGATCGCCGCCGGGGGTTCGACCTTGCCCGACGGGAACGGCTCAATGTCGCCCACGCGCCGGCCGACATCGTCAAGGGCGCCCCGGAGGGCGCCGGAAACCGCGGAATCCTTGGTGCTCACCGCAATGGCGATATCATCCGGCCGGTACCACGTCCGGTAGAACCTCCGCACGGCTTCCGGTGTGACCTTTTCCAGCCCCTGCACGGTGCCCAGAGCGGGATGGCTGTAGGAAGTACCATCGTGAATGACGTTGTCGAGGGCGAGCAATCCCAGAAGCTCGAGCTGCTCGAAGCGCAGGTTGGAGCGGATTTCTTCCAGCGTTTCCCTCCGCACCCGGTCGAGCTCCGCCGGATTAAACAGAGGCTGAGTGATCATCGGCCGGAGCACTTGCGAAAGATACTCATCAAAGACTTCGCGTGGGATGGTAAAGGAAAAGGTGACAATCTCCTTGGCGACGCGAACCCGGGGGTAGGCACCCTCTCCCCACGGTCGGGTGATCTCGGCAAGTTGTTCTTTGGTGACCGGCTTCTTGGGGTCCCCGTACCCGCCTTCGAGCAGCAGGCGCGCAGTCAGATACCCCAGCCCTTCGAGCCCCTCGGGGTCCAAAGCCGACCCCGCCTTCACGGATACCTTGACCTCGAGAAGCGGGGACGAGGAATCGACGGTCAAGAGCCGGGCTTCCTGCGCGGCGGCAGTCGACGGAAGCGCCAACACCAGGAGCACCAGAGCCGCCCCTCGATGCCTCACAAGCCACTTCGCCATTGACAGACCAACCTCTCAATTCCACCCGGACTAATCGGTCTTCTTGCCTTCCTCGTGGGCCATCGTGACAATGACCTCGTTCTGCGGCATGAAATACTTCTGCGCGAAGGCGTCGATATCCTTCGGCTGCAGCCGTTCCACCGATGCCAGCAACTTCTCGAACACGTCCGGATCCTTCTCAAAGCGATAGTACCACGCGAGGTTTTTAGCGATGGCCACCGGACTGGACATGGCCGCCAGGAAGTCGTAACGGTATTTGCTCTTCAAAATCTCAAGCGTCTTTTTCGCGTCCTTTTGACGCGAATACTGCTTCAGATCATCCACGCCCCGCTCGATATCCCGGGTCACTTCGTCGAAGTACGCCGTCCCCTTGGCGGCGAACTGTTCCCTGAAGAGCTGCGCGTCGACAATCACCAGTCGCGGATCGAAAGCCTCAATCCCTTGAGTGCCCTCGCCGAACGACAACTCACTGACCGTCTGCTTCTCGTAGCGCAGCTTCCGATAGAGCGGTGCGGAGCGTGAAACCAGGAGCTCGGAGAGGAGCTGGCCGACTGCCGTTTCCACCGAGCCGCTTTGAAATCTTGGCTGGCGATAGGCCACATACAAGCGGGGAGCTACATCCGCAGACCAGCCGACGTGATCGCGCTTCGGACCGTTGAGAGCCGATTCCTCGGGAACTGCAGGGATGCGTTTTGGTTCCCAGCCACGGGTCCGCGCTTCGACCTCCGCGAAGACTTCCTCCGCCTTGACGTCGCCGACGACCACGACCACACAGTTGTTCGGGCGATAGTAGGCGCCGTAGAAGTCGCGCGCCGCCTGGTAATGATTGGGCATGTCGAGCACATCTTCGTAGTAACCGAGCGTATCGTGTCCGTAAGGATGGTGAGGGAAGGCAAGCGCCAGCACGGCCTCGCTCATCTTGAGCGTGGGGAATGAGGAGTTCCGCCGGTACTCACCCAGGACCGCGCCGGTCTCTGTCTTGAAGATCTTTTCGTCAAAATCCAGGGCCTTGAAGCGCGAGGATTCAAGTTCCACTACGCCCGGCAGTTTCTCGTCACCGACTGTGCGCCCCTTAAGATTCGAGGAAAACGTCAGGGGATGATAGAAGGTCACATCAAACCAAGTCCAGGCATTGTTGTGTGTGCCCAAGCGTTCCATCAGATCCTGATACGCGCCCGGTTTGCCTCCGTAAGCGTGGCGGAACAGGATGTGCTCAAACAAATGCGCCAATCCTGTCTTGCCTTTTTCCAGTTCGTTGCGCGACCCGGCCATCACCAGCGTGTTGTAGCTGAGTACTCCTTTGAACTCTGGAGTTTCGACCACCAGAACATCGAGGCCGTTGGGGAGGGTCTTCTTCTGGATGGGGTATGGAAAAACTCTGACGGGCTTCGAGCCGGGGGCCGCACCTACGCTGGCTGCGGCTAGCCATACCAGCAACCCGAGAGCACCGAACCGTCGAACAAACCTTGCTGGTTTCAACCTTCCCCTCATCACACGCCTGCTCACCACGTCCACACACGCATCTTTCGGGTCAATGCGCTTTAGCGAGGACCCGTATGCTAGCACTGGGCGCGTAGTCGCGGGCAATCTCGAGGAGACTCTCCGTAGCTTGTAAAGGCAAACGCCTGGGGCGCCAGGAAGGCCCCTGTGGGATACAGTGCGGCGGGGGCGGGAAATTTAAGGAGGTTCCGACCTCCCCGTTCGAGGAGAGCCAGGTCTGGGCGCGCCGAAGTGGCGCACCTCGGCGGCCCGGGGACTTCAGGCGGCAACGTCTCGCGGCCTGAGATGAGTCTCGATGACCCTGGTTAGATGCGAGGAGGTCAGAGGCTTCTCGAGGTAATCGACTGCGCCCATCTGCATTGCCTCCAGGTAGCAACCCATATCCACGCAGCGAGTTATGATCAAGACGGGTGTGCGGCGATCAATCGCCAAGACGCGTTCGACAAGCGGCCGACCTTCGAAGGCGAGGCTCCCCTGGTTGACGATAATGAAATCGAACCTCTCAGCCCCAACAGCCCTCAAACCTTCGGCATATGAAGCGCAGGCCCTGACACCGCATCCCTGCTGTTCCAGAATGACGGTGTAAAAGCGCAAATCCCTCGGATCCTCCTCCACCAGCAACACTTTCCTCCTGGTGAGGAACGGGCCTTGCGCCGGTTCCTTTCGACTCTCAACTCTCAGCGGCATCGTCCACCCCCTTTCCCTCAGCTTGGCCCGGTGGGTCACTCCTCTGAATTCGATATCGGCCCGCGATGCGCCCTTCCTCCACTAGAGTTCGATTGCTCCGGCCCTGCCCTAAACTTGTCAAGCTCCTGCGCCCACTACTCGCCTAGATACAAAAAGTAGTGGAGTAGTTTGTTCCTCCGAACTCCCGGCAAAATTAATCTGAGAACTCGCGAGAGGTAAGCCCGGCCCCGGGGCTCGTCTTGTCGGCCCGCCGGTCTGCAGGAGTGCTTTACCGATGCTGACCTGCTCGCGCATGACCCACCCCCGAGAATTCCAGAGTCACGGGTAGCAGGAGGGAGCGACCAGAGCGCTCCACACTCCTCCTAATCGCCACAGTCTAGTCGCCGAAGGGAAGTGAGTCAAGCAAATCCGGCGGCGGCGCGGAGAAAATCGCAAATATTCCTGGTTCTTCGATGCGTTCCATTGTGGTTTCGTTCCTTCTCCGCGAAACGACAGCGTTCGAAAGGGGGACGCGAAACCCACTCGAAACTATGCCCCCTGTTTAATTCAATACATCGCCACTGCAAGTCTGCTTCGCAGCCTGCACGTGACCGCTGCCGCTCCGCGGCGGGATAGTCACGAGACACTTGACCTCGCGGCGAATTCCTGTATTCTGCCTAACCCTGGGCTATCAAGGCAGTATCCTCATGACATCGAACCAAGGCACATCCCCTTCCAGCTCAGCGAGCCAGTTGGCGCTGGACATATCCAGTCGGCGGCGCTGGTCCATTGTCGGTTTGCTCTTCTCCGCCTCGATGCTCAACTACATAGACCGGGCGACGATCTCATTCGCCCTCCCGCTAATCTCCCAGGACCTCAGCCTGGACCCGACAGGCAAAGGCGTGCTTCTTTCGGCCTTCTTCTGGTCGTACGCTTTCATGCAAATCCCCATCGGCTGGGCCGCCGACCGTTTCAATCTGAAGTGGCTCTACGCCGGGATGTTCACCCTCTGGTCGTTGGCATGCGGCTTGGCGGGAACGGCAGGGAGTCTCGGGGTCCTGATCGTCTTGCGCGTCCTCCTGGGCTTTGGGGAATCCATCTATCTTCCCGGGGGAATGACCGTCGTCAGCCGGCTTTTTGCGCCCAAAGAACGCGGCCTGCCTTCCGGCATGTTCGATTTCGGGACGCGGAGCGGACTGGTTCTGGATGGCATCCTGCTGCCCTGGCTGATCGTAACCTACGGCTGGCGGCACATGTTCTACATCGTGGGATTCACGGCCCTCATTTGGATACTCCCGTGGTTGCTGACTTTTCCCAGCCGGCTTCCTACCAGTCAAGGTGGAGCCCCCAAACCGGACCCGCGGAAAGCCCCGCTGGAGTCCGCTGCCGTTTTGGCCTTCCCAATCCTCCTTCTCGTTGCCCCGATTCTGGTTCCGCTCCAGCTCCGGTTCCCGAACGCCCTGGGCGGACCCGACCGTCCCGGGCCGGTCGGAGCTATGCACCGCTTCCTGATTCTGCTGCGAAACCGGAATCTCTATGGGATTGTTCTTGGGTTTTTCTGCTTCGATTACTACTGGTACATGATGCTCAATTGGCTGCCCGACTATCTGAAAACCGCGCGGGGGCTTGCCATCAGGGAATACGGGATCTACGCGGCGATCACCTTTTTCATCTTCGGCGTCACGGAACCTTTGGGCGGATGGCTCGCCGACCGGCTCATCCGACGCGGATGGGACGAAACGCGCACCCGAAAAGGGATTGTCACGGTGGGCTTCTCCACGGGATTGCTGATCATCCCGGCGACCCTCATGGCGAACCAAGGCACAGTTACTCTGGCGCAGTCTATCCCTTGGCTTTATGACAAGCCCGTTCAAATCCCGGTCCATGTCATCGTGGTCTTCGGCGCGGCATTTGTGGGACTGTCCACGGGAAACTTGCTGGCGATTCTGCAGTGCTGCGCGCCGCCCGACCAGGTGGGCCTCTGGACCGGGGTGAAGAATTATTCCGGGAACCTGGGAGGCATTGTCGGGCCGTTGGTCATGGGCTTCTTGATCAGCCGGACAGGCTCGTACGCGCCCGGGTTTGCTGTAGGAGCTATCCTTCTGGTTTTGGGCCTAATTCCCTACTGGTTCATCGTCGGTGAATTGAAGCCGCGCGGCAGCGCTTCCTCGTGAGAATCAGCGCCCTTGACTTCTCCTCAGCGCTCGATAGGATTAGAGAAGTTGCGGACACGGTACCCGATTCCGAGAGCCTTCTGGATCATCGCCGCCGCCTTATGTTTCCCTCCCTCTCTCATTCACGGATTTGACCCTGAGAACGCATTGCAGCATGCCCAGGCCAAGGAGCGGGCCGGGCAGCTCGAAGAAGCCATCGAGGCCTATCAGAAAATCGTCAGCGAGGATCCCCAATCGGTTCAGGCTCAATCGGGCCTGGGACGCGTCTATTATCGCTCCGGCCGATTCCACGAAGCCGCTGCAAGATTCGAGCGCGCCCTCGAGATCCAGCCCGGCGAGCCGGAAACCCAGCGCTGGCTGGCGATGTGCTATCTGCGAGCGAAGGAACCCCAGAAAGTCATCGCCTTGTTTCCGCACCAGAACGGGGACAAAGACCCTGTGTGGGTTCACATGCTCCGCGCCCGCGCATACGACGCGCAGGACCAGACCGATCAAGCGATTGCTGAACTGGACCGCGCGCTCGCCCTCGAGCCTCGCCTGCCGGAAGCGCACTTCGCCATCGGATTCATCAAGTGGAGCATCGGCAACCTGGCCGCCGCGGAGAAGGAGTTCCGGGAAGAGCTTTCCATCAACCCAAGGCACATGGCGTCGTGGTATTACCTCTCGGAAATCCTCGCGGCCGATGGGAAGTTCGAGGAAGCGGATGGGATCTTGAAGAAACTCGCCGAGGATGCACCCGGCACCTTTTTCGCCCAATTTGGTCTGGGCAAGATGGCCGAGCGGAATAACGACCCTCAAGCGGCCGCGGATCATTTTCGGCGGGCCATCGAGATCGAGCCGAATTCTCCCGAGGCCCATTACCACCTCGGCAGAACCCTCCGGAAGCTCGGCCGCAATGAGGAGGCCGGCGGAGAGTTCCGAAAGTCGAGGGATCTGCAGAGCTCCTCCGAGCGCAGCATGACACCGCACGGCATGGGCCGCATCCGCCTGAAGTTGCCGGCCCTCGACGAATAGCGCAGCGTCGTGCCGCGTGCCTCTGCCGCCCGACGGACATCGCCATCCGGGAACCCAGACCTGACCCCACAGGCGGGTGCAATTTAGCGCCAATTAGAACTCCCGGCTTGTGAACAACCGGCGCAGAGCCTTATGA
>DATKYV010000027.1:0-8594 GCA_035528275.1 Terriglobia bacterium
AACCTGCCGTCAAGAAGGCGCCCCGCGACAAGAGACCAGGACCTGCTCCGCAGCCTCCCCTATCACTAGCCAACACGCCCTGCGGAAGCGCCTCGGGCGGGATCCTCACCCGCGGCTTGCATGCCTCCCCTCCCTATGCTAGTTTTTGTCGCGCCCCAATATTTCATGGCCACACCTCCCTCCGCTGATGCATCCGAACACTCTCCGCTCCGAGCGGAAAATGGAGGCGTTCGCCGGTTTTCCTTTGCCCGCCGGGATGCCGCGGCCATCGCCCTGCTGGTTGCCTGTCTGGTCGCCATGTTCTGGCGTGTCCTTTTCACTCCCGCGATGTTTTTCTATCGCGATGTTTTCAATTACAGCTTTCCACACACCCAGTTCATCCACGAAGTGTGCCGGAACGGATACCTGCCCTACTGGAATCCATACTTGAATTTCGGCGAGCCGGTGCTTGCCAATCCCAATTTTCTGTTTTTCTACCCCTCGACTCTGTTCCTGATTCTCCTGCCCGCGGCCTTGGCGTACACGCTGCACTACATCGCGCATTTTGCAATCGCGGGCGTGGGAACCTACTTGCTGGCGCGTCGCTGGGGACAAAGTTGCGCTGCGGCATTTCTCGCAGGGTCTTTCTTCGCATTCAGCGGACCCCTTTTGTCGCTGGGGAATTTCTACAACCACGTCGCGGCGGCAGCCTGGATTCCCTGGGCGCTGCTGCTGGCAGATCGGGCCTTGGAAACCCGCTCCTGGCGTCCGTGGATTCTGTTGACACTGGTCTTCACACTGCAATTCCTCGCCGCCGAACCTTTCACGTTGATGGCCACGTTCGGGTTGGCACTCGCCCTGGCTTTCTACAAAAAAGGCAGTTTTGGCTCGCTCCTGGGCCCGGCGAACCGGCGAATTCTTTTTGCGTTCGTGCTGGTTGGCGGACTGATGCTGGCACTTTCCGCGATGCAGCTTCTCCCTTCCCTCGACCTCCTGCAACACTCGCGGCGAGGTAACGAAGGTCTTCCTTTCAACGAGACGACGAGTTGGTCGTTTCACCCTCTGGCGCTCTTCGAAGTCGTCATTCCGGATTTCTTCGGCAGGCCGCTCGAGGCTCCCTCACTCTGGACCCTGGTTCTGAATTGCCGTAACACCCCTTATTTCCCCTCAGTGTTCCTGGGTTTTATTCCTCTCTTCTTTGCATTGGCAGGTTGGTCGTTGGGCCGGGACCGGCACAAGAGTTTTGCCGCAGGAGCAGGGGTGGTGCTCTTGTTCCTCTCCTTCGGGCGCTTCACACCTTTTTTCGCCGTTGTCTATTTGCTGGTCCCGCCGGTCGCGCTGGTGCGATTTCCCGTCAAGCTGCTGGTTCCCGCAGTCCTGATGGTGGCGGTCCTTGCCGGATGGGGACTCGACGCGCTACTCCAGCCGAGCCCTGAGCCCAAGCTTCGCTGCAGGCGCATGGTGACTCCGCTCAGATGGCTCCTGGCCGGAGTGGGAGCGCTTTGGCTTGCCGCTGTTATCGCTCCCAGTCTGGTCAAAGTCCCCGCGGAATGGGTTCTGCTGCGCACCAACGAGATGTTCATGCGTAGTCTGGCAGGCGGCCTGACAACGATGCAGGCCACCGAGGCAACAGCATTTTTGCTCACCATGCTCCGCTGGCAACTTCCCGGGCTTGCCGGGTACATCTTGGGCGGCATCCTGCTGATCATCGCCTGGGAACAGGGAAAAGGCTGGGTCCGGCACTCCGTAGCCGCGGTGGCGGTCCTTGGGATGGCGCAGCTCGTCGCGGTCAATTACCGCGCGAACCCCATCGTGCCCGAAACCTTCTATACTTATCAGCCGCCGGTGCTGGAGAATTTCGAAGCCTCAACTCAGCCCTATCGCTTCTCCTACATTCTTCGCGAATCGGAAAATCCGCCGGGAACGCCTGAGGTACAGGGATTCCTTAATCTGGACTCGATTCCCGAAGCGGCTGATTTCTCCCCGCTCGCGCAGATGGCCTTTCGCGACCGGCTGGTGCTGGCCCGTGGGTCCATGATGGAAAAGGTGGAGGGCATTTCTAACATTGACGTCGAACGGTCGTTCCCGCCATTCCTCTATGACTTCTGGGTTTACGCACTTCGCGGGATTTCCGACCCGGGGCGTATGGACTGTCTGTTGGGGCGCGCTAATGTCCGCTACCAGGTCGTCTCCCACAAACGATCCGGAGAGCACATGCGTGAGGTCGCCACGATCTTCAACGGCTCGCCCCAACCACACTACCTCTACGAAAACCTCTGCCTCACACCGCGCGCCTATGTCACGCACTTCGCGAGTTACTCCACGAATGGGGCTGAGACGCTCAGACGAATGTCCTCACCTGAATTCGACCCGGCGCGGGAGGTCATCTTGGTTGGCGAGCCGGAGGGGACATCGGCCGCCGCGAGCGACGGAGAGCCTGGTCGCGTTGAGATCGTCGAAAGAAGACATGGATCGGTGAGGCTGCGCGCCCAACTGCCGCAAGCGGGTTACGTCGTGCTGCTCGATCGCTTTGACCCCAACTGGCACGCCACGCTTGACGGCCACGACGTTCCTGTCTTGCGCGCCAATCACGTCTTCCGAGCTGTCCGGGCACCGGCAGGCCAACACGAGGTTTGTTTCGTCTACCGCCAGCACGGTCTGCGGGCGGGCATCATCCTGTCGGGAGCTGTGTTCGGATTGCTCGTTATTGCGTTCTTCATTGATCCAAGCCGCCTCGGGCGCGAGTGAGCGCCCGCACGTTTTAATGACAGGCTGATTCACATGAATCTCCCCCGTGGGGCCATCCTTGATTCTGTTGGCCGGCGCATATCCGGAGCGGCAGTCCGCTTTGTTGCCTTGGGTATTGGTCTTCTCGCTGTCTGCTACTATTTCTTCTCAACCGGACCGTTTCAGTTCCCGTCCGACGACTCCTACATCACCCTCGAGTTCGCGCGCAATTTTGCCGCGACGGGCCATTTCACCTTCGACGGCACCCACCCGGCGCCCGGCGCGACCAGCCCTCTTCACGTTTTGCTGCTCGCTCTGGCGTCGAGGCTGGGAATTGGACTCGAGGCCGCTGACGCCGCCCTCGGAGTCTTGTTCTTCCTGCTTGTCATCGAGCGGACCGGGGCGCTGGCCTGGCGACTCACTCAAAACCGCCTGGTAGTATTCTTCTCCACCACCGTAACAGCCCTGAGCGGCTACCTGGTCTACGACTCGTTGAACGGCCTGGAGACCACACTTTTCGTTTTTCTGGTGCTCGCCTGGATCACTTCCCTAGTCGGTTTCTTCGAGAATCGCAAAGTGAGGTTGGGAATAGTCCTGTGGTTTTTCCTGGTGCTGCTGACGCGCCCGGAAGCGGTTTGGCTGGCGGCGAGCGTCGGCGCTTATTTTCTGATTCGCGCCTTTCGCGTCCCCAACGAACGGAAGCCTCTTGCGCGCCTCCTCGCGTTCTTTGCGGCAACAGGTGCGGCGGCGATTCTCACGCAATGGGCGCTTACGGGTTCGGCCTTCCCCCACACGGCTCTCGCCAAGGTTTATCTTTTCGGCGACCTCCGCAAACCGCTGGGAATGAGGATCATCATCTTCTCGCAAGGTTTGCGGGAAGTCTGGAGCCCCCTTTACTTTTTCCTTCTCCTGGGACTCTTCGCGCGCCGTAGCAGAACCATCCTCTGGATGCTTCTGCCCTGGCTGGTGCTGACTGAAGCTCTCTTCTGCCTGCTGATCCCCGTCCAAGTGGCGACCTACTGGGGCCGCTATCAGCACCCCCTGATACCCTTTGTTTTCATCTTGGCCGGCGACGGATTCGAGACCGCCGCGATTTGGTTGGCTCGATACCGCGTCGGGAAGGCAGCGAGAATCCTGATGGTCGCCTTGGTCACGATGCTCTGCTTCATCAATCTTCGCGAGTTCCGCCAGAACCTGGAGGACGACAAACAAGTGATCCTCGAGAACCATTTCTGGGCCGTTGAATGGCTGCGAAAAAACGCCTCCGCCGGCGCGCGCATCGCCACGCACGACATCGGCATTCTCCGATACGAAGGGGGCTATAACCTGCAAGACCTTTCAGGCCTGATCAGCCACGAGGCTTTTGAGAGGAACCGCGCCGGCAAGGGCCAGTTCGAATACCTCGCCGGCCTGCGGCCCGACTTCGTGATTGGAATTGACTTCTGGTTGGACGGATACCTTCACTACTTCCCACAACTCAATTGCTGTTGCCGCGAAGTGGCCCACGCCGACCCGCGCACACCCACGCCGATTCGTCTCTCCATCTTTCAGTGCGATTGGGGAGGATCGGTCGTCGTGCCCCCACGGGACGCCGATGACTCCTGGCGGCGATAGATCACGAAATTCTCCAGGTCCACAGCCGGTTCGTAGTGATCGGCGATGAAGATGGCAAGTTCGGGATAGACAGCGAGATACTCCTCGGAATCAAATTCGGTATAAGCAATGTAAGGCACCTCGTCATCGCGCGCCACCACCAGGAAGCGCGGCGGCGATTTCCCGAGGTCGCGGATCAGCTCCCGCCGCCATGCCGGCGGCGACCATGGCGAAACCAGCGCCAGGTTGGAGATGAAGCGCGATGGATACGGCCGCTGGGTGAGGAAGTAGATGAGCGGCTCACTTCCCCACACGAAGATCTTGTCCTGGGGACTGGAATGCTCCCGAAGGTAATTGATTACCCGCATTTGGTCGGGGAAGTGAGATATCGGAATCGTCCACGGGTAGGTTGAATAATAAGACTCTCCCTCGCGCGCCCAATCCGCGAGCGCTTTGTAACGCATGACGAAACTGATCGCCTCATCCCGCAGCGGCCAAGCCAAAAGGTTCGCAAAGAGCACCCACACCAGGACGCGCGCCAACTTCCACTCGCGCGCCGCGCACGCCCGCGCCGCCGCCCGAACCGCCTGGTAGAACTTCATCGCCAGGTAGCCCCAAACCATGGCGAAGAAAGGATAGCTGGTCTCGAAGGCGTAGGCATGAAAGCGCACCTGGGATGCGGTGCAGAGATAGCCGATCCCGGCGGACAGCAGCACGGGCCCAAACTTCCCAAGCTCGCGCTGCTTGAGAGCGAGTAAGACAGCCAGCAGGGTGGCCATCTCGGTCCAGCGGCCCAGGACGAGCTCCGTCTGGGTGATGGCCCAAATCGGGTAGTACGGCGTGCGCTGCAGCGCCATCGCCGAATAGCGCGGCAACACCTCAAACTGAACCTGCATGAGCGCGTCCCAGGAACTGGCCAGCCAGAACTGTCCGAGAACCACCACCACAGTTGCGCCGAAACCGGCGGTGAAAATCGCGACCTTTGAAAACCAATCTTTCCAGGAAACTGTGAAGGCAACACGCCGCGGTTTCTCGTCGAGCCGTGAAGTGTCGAGAAACGGAAGGATCAAGACAAATGGCAGAAAGACAATGGCGTTGTATTTGAGCCAGAACGCGGCCCCAAGAAAGATGCCCGCGGCAAAGAGGCGGAGCTTCAACCAAGATCCCGCTCGCGCGACAAGAAAGAAGCTGACGAAGACAAAGAGCATCAGAAAGGTCTCTGTCTGCGCGGCTTCCCAGTATCCTGCCGAAACGTGCCACGTGGCGTTGACAACAGTGGCGATGACGGCTGCTCCGGTACCGAGGTAGCGTTCCGTAAATCGGAAAACAAAATAGGAAATAGCGAGGAGCCACAGGATATCCACCAAGCCCACGGACCACATGACCGCGCCAAAGGCTTTCACGATGACGGCGAAGAGATAAAAAATCCCCGGCGGCTTGTTGTCCCAGAGGTCGCGATAGAGCTGCTTCCCCTCGAGCAGGCCCTGACCGATGACGCAGTAAGTGGCCTGATCTCGGCCCATGGGATAACACAAGTTGGGGATCGCCCGGAAAGCCACAAAAGCCAATGTCGCGGCGAGCCAGGCGCGGGAACGCGCTGAAACCGAAAAAGGCGAGGAATTCGACGAGTCTTCGGCCATGAGGGACTGTGCGTCGGGCACGGCAAAATCGATGGGTCGACGGATTGGATCGGACCACGCCCGCAACTCGACCGCCCGGGGACACGCCCGCACGGCGAGTTTTGCATCCTACCACAAATGTTTCGGGACCTTACGGGTTCAAGCCCCTTGCACCGAGTCCGGCGATGGGCGCGACCGCCAAATCCGCCAAATCGCCGGAATATTGAAGAGCAGATTCAGCAAACCACCCGCCAAGATTCCCGCCGCGGCCGCGAGTGGAAGACGGGTTCCCCGCGTGAAGAGAAGAAGCGTCACTAAGCCATTGAGGACAGCTCCCGGAATGCAGGTTATTTCATATCCGAAGAAGCGGGCGGCCAGCCTGGTGTCCGCCGCGGCCAGGGGACGCTGAGCGCGAAAAGTAAATGTCTCGTTCCAGATGAAATTGCTGATGAGGGCCACCTGAATGGCCACAGGAAGGGCGAGGACGAGTGGCCAGCCACCGCGCTCGACGAGGAGGTAAATCCCTCCCAGGTCGATCGCTGCGCCGCTCAATCCCACAAGTCCGTAGCGCACCCAGGCGGCAAGTTGACCCGTGGAGCCGGCCAGGCGCGCCAAATGGAGGAGGAATTCCAGGTATTGCCGCGCGCCCAGCTTCGAGCCTCCGCGGCCGCGCTGCTCGAAGACGTAGGGAACTTCGACGTAGGCGCGCGATTTCGCTTTGGCCAGAACCTCGAGCAGGATTTTGTAGCCCAGCGGGTTGAACCGCACTCCCGAAATCGCTGAGGCGCGGACAAAAAACATTCCCGACATCGGATCGCTCACGTCCGCGAGAGTGAGCGGAAGCACGCAAGCCGCGAGGTGCGTCGCGCCCTTGGACATCAATCGCCGAAGCCACGACCATCGGGCCGTGCCACCTCCCTCGATGTAACGGCTGGCAACCGCAATGTCGACATCGTCCTCGCGCATCGCCTCCGCCAGGCTGCTGAGGACTTCGGGGGGATGTTGTAGGTCGGCGTCCATGGCGCCCAAGATGCTCCCCCGCGCGATGCCCCACCCGTCGAGGACCGCCGTGGCCAGACCCAGTCTCCCCGGCCGCCGCAGCACGCGCACCGGCAATTCGGCACTCAGTGACTCGGCGAGTTCCGCCGTGCCGTCGGCGCTCGAGTCGTCGACGACGATCAACTCGAAGCCCTGCCCCGGACGTCGCAGGGATGCCGCGGCGCGCCGCAGCGTTTCCTCAATGACCGCGGCTTCGTTGTAAGTGGGAATGACGACTGAAATCATCGGGGGTGCTCGTCGCGCCAGGCAAATGTGCCGTGCGCGACCGGCGACCGCCCGAAAGTATCACGCGGGTCCAGCCCAGTCAATTATGACGGGGTGGAAAAGAACCCGAAGCGGTTGGGGGTAGAACAGACGAACTACGGCCGCACGCCCAGCTTCCGCAAAATGCTCATCATCGGGCACCAGTTCGTGAAGGCGGATTGGAAAAGGTTCAAGCCCACGAACGCGGTGAACAGATACCATTTGGGACTCACGAAATAACCGAGCGCCAGACTCGCCATCACAAATGCGCCCGCGACCAATCGCAACCAACGATTGACATCCATATTCTCACCCTCCAAGGTTTTCCAAACAATGAGGGGCGGCGCAGCTCTAGGCCACAGCCGCACCGTTTTCGATTCCCATCTTCTCGTGGCGCGCGTGGAGGTAGTAAAGGACGGGAACCGCCATGCGCGACAGGAAGGTGGAAGCGACTTCGCCGGCCATCAGCGAAAGCGCCAAACCCTGAAAAATCGGATCAAACAGAATGACGAACGCGCCAACCACTACGGCGGCCGCGGTCAGCAGCATGGGTCGGAAGCGCACCGCGCCGGCATCCACGACGGATTCTTCCAGGGACATTCCCTGCTTGCGTCGGAGCTCGATGAAATCCACCAGGATGATGGAATTGCGAACGATAATTCCCGCGCCGGCGATGAATCCGATGATCGAGGTGGCGGTAAAGAACGCTCCGATCATGGCGTGCGCCGGCAAGATGCCCACCAGCGTCAGCGGAATCGGCGCCATGATCACCAGCGGAACGCGGAATGACTGAAACCACGCCACCACGATGACGTAGATCAGCACCAGTACTATGGCGAAAGCAAATCCCAGGTCGCGGAAAACCTCGTAGGTGATGTGCCACTCGCCGTCCCACTTCATGGAGACGCGGTCGGTGAGAAACGGCAGGTGCGTGGCATAGCGCTCGATGGTGTAACCGCCCGGCGCGCGAATCTTATCGAGCGCGTCCGAGAGTTTCATGATGGCGTAGACCGGGCTTTCCTCTGTTCCCGCCACGTCCCCCGTCACGTAGACCACGGGTTTCAGATTCTTGTGGTAGATGGCCTTTTCAATCGTCCCCTCTTCGACACGCGTCAGCTCGCTCAAAGGAACCAGCGGTCCCGACGACGAGACGACACGAATCTCGCCGATGTCCGTCAGGCTGGTCTTCTGCGAACGAGGAACTTCCAGAACGATCGGCACGTCCTCTTTTTCCTTGGGCAGGTGCGCGAGCCCCACCTCATGACCGCTCAGCGCCAGGCGAAGCGTGCGGCTGATCTGCTCGGCCGTCACGCCGTTGAGCGCCGCCTTTTCCTTGTCCACCACATAGCGGTACTGCGGCTGATCGTCTTCCAC
>DATKYV010000028.1:0-4235 GCA_035528275.1 Terriglobia bacterium
ATATTCCATCAGGGTCGTCTTCACTTGTCACAGAGAGGTTCTTGTGATCCACGATTTACACCGTTCGGTCCCTCACTTGTCACTGGTCACTGGTCACTGCTGTTGAACCTGCATCGTGTCATCAATGGAGAGCGTCGGCCAACCTTCTTTGGCGGGGTCCGCGGGCGTGGCCGTGATTTTGAAGTGCAGGCCATCCTGCACCTCGGCGACGTAATTGTATCCCCGCCGGTTCGTCCCTGAAAACGTGATGGCCCCGTCGTCCCGGAGCTGGTCGATGGTCGCGTAGGTCCCGTGGCTGGCCAGATACAGGCGCTCCGCCTGCCCAATGGCCACCAGGTCGTTCCTCACGCCCGCCATGTCAATCACCTGCTGCGGCGGCGCGCCGCCCGTCGGCCCCTTCTCAAACTGCTGCTTGAAGATAAACCAGCCGACCACCAGCACGATCACCAGAGCGGCGACTGCTCCTCCCGATTTCATGAAAATCCCCCTTCCAAGTGGAATCCCGAGCTCGTGCGCCCCGGCGAGCCGGGGCCGCACGCTGCTCATCTCGAATCCCAGAACACTTCCTGCCTCGCCTGATTTCCGTACACGTTCGCCAAGCAGGCTTTCAGCTCATCAAAGCTCGAAAAGATTCTATCCGCGCAGCCCACGACCCAGCCGCTGATATTCTCAGTTGGAATTTCCGATACCAGATAGACCGGAATACCCTTGCGATAGGCGGCGGTCAGCTCCGCCTGCGTGCCTCCGCCGCGCGCCGCCGCCTGGTCCCAGTAACACACCACGTAGTCCGCCTGTCTCGCCATCACGTCCAGGTCGTGGTTGATAATGAAGCGCATCACCTTGCGGTAGCGTTCCACATCCGCGGTCTTCCAGGTCGCCACGCTGCGCAATTCTTCTTCGCTCAGGATGCGCTCCGCCTCCAGCGTGGGGTCGTAGACGCGATGGTTGAAGGAATTCTGAATCCAGGCGCGTATCCGCTCGCGCCAGGCGCGCCCACCGTCCGGCGCGTTTTCCATTCCTCCACACAGAAAAGCGAGCATTTGGGATTCTCAGCGGCTCTTATTGTCGTCGCTTGGTGTCCGCGATGCAACTGGCAATATGCAACCCTCGTGGCCTCGGTTGCCATTTCGTCGGGCACGTTTTCGAGCGCTTTGCGCTTCCCTTCTCTGCTCCAGGTCAGAACCGGGAAATTGGGTAGTGGGCCAGTTTGGTCCGTCAGCTGACGGATAGCGGCGGTCTCTGACCGCCGAATCTTAGTTCTCAAGGACTTCCGGCGCTCCCCGCAAAGGCGGGGCAGGCGCCGAGCGCCGCTACAGCAATTTGACCCAGTACCGGAAATTGTCCGCTATTGATTTCGTTCTGCGCTTCGGGGCTCTTTCCCAACATCTGCACCATCCACGATATCGGCGAGCACGATGGCCGGTCCTTCATCGCCATGGAGCTGCTCGAAGGGCAGACGCTCAAGCATGCATTGGTAGGGGAGGGCCTTTACGGCCCTCCCGCGCGGGAGCACCGTGAAGGTGCTCCCCTACGGACGGACACGCTCCTCGACCTGGCCATCCAGATCGCCGACGCGCTCGACGCGGCGCACTCCAAAGGCATCGTGCATCGCGACATCAAGCCGGCGAATATCTTCCTGACCGAGCGCGGCCAGGCAAAGGTTCTGGACTTCGGATTGGCCAAGCTGACACCGCAGATGCTTCGCTCCGCTCAGCATGACATCGGAGGCGGTGTCACCCTGAGCGCCAGCGAAGGGTCTGACGACCAGCCAACTGCGACGATGGACGCGGAGAACCTCACCAGCCCCGGCGCGGCCATGGGGACCGTCGCCTACATGTCTCCCGAGCAGGCGCTGGGGAAGGAAGTGGACTCGCGCACCGACCTTTTCAGCTTCGGCGGCGTTCTCTACGAAATGGCCACCCGCAAACAAGCGTTCTCGGGAAGCACCTCGGCGGCGATTTTCGATGCCATCCTGAACCGCGCACCGTCGGCGCCCCTCCAGTTCAATCCCGGCCTGCCGGTGGAGCTGCAAAGGATTATCAACAAGGCGTTGGAGAAGGACCGCGAGATGCGCTTTCAGGTCGCTTCCGAGCTTCTCGCGGACTTGAAACGCCTGAAGCGCGATACCGACTCCGGGCGGCAGGCGGCGGCGCGCGTGGAACCCCCGCAGCACCGGCTCCCGACTCACAGGCCGAGAAGTCCATGGCCGTGCTCTATTTTGAAAACCTCAGCCGCGCCGAGGACGACGAATACTTCCGCGACGGCATCACCGAGGACGTCATCACCGAGCTCTCGAACATCGAGGGCCTGCGGGTGTTTCCGCGCTCCGCGGTTTTCTCCCTCCGCGACAAACCCGTGAACGAACCGCAAGTCGGGCAGCAACTTGGGGCGGCCTACGTTCTGAGCGGCAGCTTGCGCCGCGCCGGCGATCGCCTGCGCATCACCGCTCAACTGGTGGAGACGCGCACCGGACACTCCGTCTGGGCCAAGCGCTACGACCGTCAACTCGAAGACGTCTTCGCCATCCAGGACGAGATCGCGCACAGCATCGCCGCGGCGCTCAAGCTGGCGTTGAGCGACAAGGAGAAGCGCGCCATCGGCAAGGCGCCCACAACGAACGTCCAGGCGTACGATTACTACCTGCGCGGGCGGCAGTTCTTCCACCAGTTTCGCCGCAAGGGTTTCGAGTTTGCCCAGCAGATGTTCGAGCGCGCCATCGAGATCGATCCCCACTACGCGCGTGCCTACGCCGGCATCGCCGACTGCTGCTCCTTCCTTTACACCTACTGGCACGCCAGCTCCAACACCCTGGAGCAGGCCGACGCCGCCAGCCGCAAGGCGCTGGAGCTCGACCCCGACCTCGCCTCCCTGCGCGACCATCCTCGCTTCAAAGCCCTGCTGGAAAGGCTGTAACCCGCGCGGTGCGCGGGCTCTGATTCAGCCCAAGCATGGGGAGAGGGCGTGGCCTCATTCCCTTTGGGACAACCCCTTAATCCTGCTTTCCCCCAAACCGCCGGAGGGAGATTCCCCCCGGCCCTTTTCGTCCGCCAAGCTGGAGAATTTCATTCTGCCCTTCATCGCTCACCCCACCACGCGCAGAGCATTCCGCGAAGCAAAAGCCGCCTGACGGTTTGTCATGGCATCAGATCTTGGCTTGAGAAATGCGCCGCTCTGAGTAAGACTTCTGCCCGGGGAGCCGGGATTGCGGCTGGATGAGGAGGTGCGAGAATGCGAAAGTCGGTCATCACGCTCGTCGTGGCGATCATCGCCTCGGCCGGAGCGCTTGTAGTTCTATCCGGCGACTCAGCGCGCCTTTCTCCCGCTCCTCCTGCGCGCCAGCGCTTCCTTTCCGTGAAGGACGGCCGCTTTATTGACACCTACGGCCGCCAGGTCATCCTGCACGGCGTGAATCTGGTGAACAAATCGCAGGCTTCGGACTACATCGGCGATGAAACGCTTCGCGACTTCGAGCAGATGGCCGACTGGGGTTTCAACTGCGTGCGGCTGGGAGTCATCTGGGACGGCCTCGAGCCCGAGCCCGGCAAGTTTGACCAGCGGTACCTGGAAAAAATCGACCGGCAAATCCGCTGGGCGCGGCGCAACGGGATGTATGTGTTCCTCGACATGCACCAGGACCTGTTCAGCGTGAAGTTTTCCGACGGCGCGCCCGCCTGGGCGACGCTGGACGAGGGCTTGCCGCACATTGCCACGGGCGAGGTCTGGAGCGACGCCTACTTCACCAGTCCCGCGGTGCAGAAGGCGTTTGACAATTTCTGGGCCAACGCCCCGGCGCCGGACGGCGTCGGCGTGCAGGATCACTTCGCGCGCGCCTGGGCGCACGTTGCCAAGCGCTACGCCGAGGATCCCGGGGTCATCGGCTACGACCTGATGAACGAACCGTTCGAGGGCACTCCCGGCGCCGAATTGCAGGGTCGAGTGATGGCCAGGCTCGCCGAGCTGCTTGCCGCGCGCCAAGGCGGCGCCACGAGCGCCGAGGATTTGATGAAGCGATGGGCCACTCCCCAGGGCCGCGGCGAGCTGATACGGGCCTTCGAGGATTTCGCCCTCCTCAAACAACTGCTCGATTTCGCCGAGCCCGTCTCACAGGAATTCGAGCGCGCCAAGCTCCAGCCCATGTATCAGCGCGTGGCGCACGCCATTCGCGAGACGGATTCGAACCACATCCTCCTTCTCGAGCCCACGATTTCCACGAATGCCGGAGTGCGCAGCGCCCT
>DATKYV010000029.1:0-15833 GCA_035528275.1 Terriglobia bacterium
TTCCGGCGTGATCCCGCAGATTTCCGCCATTCTCGGGCCCTGCGCGGGCGGCGCCGTGTATTCGCCCGCCATCACCGACTTCACGGTTATGGTCGAGGGATCGAGCTACATGTTCGTGACCGGTCCCGACGTCATCAAGACCGTGATGCACGAGGACGTTTCCAAGCAGGACCTGGGCGGGGCGATGACTCACAACTCCGTGAGCGGCGTCGCGCACTTCGTCGCCCGCGATGATCCTGACGCGATGGCGCTCATCCGCGAGATGCTCACCTTCATGCCGCAGAATAACCGCGAGGACCCACCGCGCCTGGAATCGAGCGACCCGCCCGACCGGCGCGACGAAACGCTCGACAATCTGGTTCCCGCCGAATCCGACAAACCCTACGACATCAAGGACATCATTCACCGCGTCGTCGACGAAGGCTACTTCCTGGAAGTCCACGAGCACTTCGCCAAGAACCTGGTGGTGGGCTTTGCGCGGCTGGGCGGGCAGAGCGTGGGCATTGTCGCCAACCAGCCCGCTATACTTGCCGGATGCCTGGACATCAACGCGTCGACCAAGGGCGCGCGCTTCGTGCGCTTCTGCGACGCGTTCAACATACCGCTGGTCACCTTCGAAGACGTTCCGGGATTCCTCCCCGGCACGCAGCAGGAATTGGGCGGCATCATCCGCCACGGCGCCAAACTTCTTTACGCCTTCGCCGAAGCCACGGTCCCCAAGGTCACCGTCATTACCCGCAAGGCGTACGGCGGTGCGTACTGTGTGATGGCGTCCAAACACATCCGCACGGACGTGAACCTCGCTTACCCCACGGCGGAGATTGCCGTCATGGGGCCCGAGGGTGCCGTCAACATCGTCTATCGCCGTGAGTTCCAAAAAGCCGCGGATGCGGAAAAGCTCCGCCGGGAAAAGGTGGAGGAATTCCGCGAGCGCTTCGCCAATCCTTACATCGCCGCCGAACGCGGATGGGTGGACGCCGTCATCCAGCCGCGCGACACCCGTCCCAAACTCATCTCCGCCCTGCGCATGCTCGACACCAAACGCGACACCAACCCGCCCAAGAAGCACGGGAATATTCCGCTCTAATTCCTTCGTAAGCCAAACAGGAGCTACCCACCCTGGAATTCCGCCCAATAAGAACTCCTGTTGACCGCAGGATGCGTTAGACTTGCGCCATGGGCAGACTGAGCCGGCGGGAATTCCTCCGTGCGATGGCGCTATCGGCTGCGGGACCGTGGCCGCGAGGTTTCGGGGCGGCCGCCGGCCGGCAAGGCCCGCCAGCCGGGGAGCCCGTCATCGATCTTCACCAACACGATCTGTACTTCGACCGCACGCGCGAACAGCTTCTCGCACACCAAGCCGCCCACGGCGTCACCACCACGGTGCTCTTGGCCGGTGAGGGCTGGATGCGCAAGGAAGTGGGTGGCAACGCGGAGTGCGAGGAGACGGCGGAAGTCTGCGCCGATAAATTCGTTCGCTTTGCCAGTTCGGACCCGGCAGAATCGAGAACGGCGGATGTGCTGCGCGGCAACGTCAGCCGCGGCGCCATCGGGTTCGGCGAACTGAAGTATCACGTCGCCGTGGACTCGCCCGAGATGTACGCCGTGTACAAACTGGCGGATGAACTCGGAGTGCCCGTGCTCCTGCATTTCGAATTCGAAATGTACAACACCGGGTTGGAGCGATTCGATCGCGTACTGAAAGAGTTTCCGCAGGTGAACTTCATCGGCCACGCGCAGACTTGGTGGGCCAACATCAGCGCCGAAGGGAACCCGCAGGTGATGTACCCCGAGGGCCGCGTCTTGCCCGGCGGGCTCGCCGACCGGTTGCTCGGGGATTATTCCAATATGTACGGCGACCTCTCGGCATACTCGGGGCTCAATGCCCTCACGCGCGATCCCGACTTCACTCATCAGTTCCTGGCGCGCCACAGCCACAAGCTGCTTTGGGGAAGCGACTGCGAGTGCCACGACGGCAAAGGAGGAGGTTCGACGCGCGGCTACTGCCTGGCCGAGCGCTCCCTCGCCGCGCTGCGAACTCATCTCCACGACTCCGCCGCTCTGCGTCGCATCCTCTACGAAAACGCCGCGACGCTCCTCCGCCTCCCCCGACCGGCATCGCCGTGACACCTTCATCCCGGCGCTGGATCAGGCCCTCCAGCGCCAGTTTTTCGAGTGCCATCGGCCCTGAGCGGAGCCTCTGAGGACCGGATTGAGCAATTGGCCGGCTGCCTCTCCAGCCTCGCCAACGGATGGCCAGCGGAGGCCCAGTTCGCGCGCCAGCTTCTTGTACGGACCGGACCAGCCTGTCGGGGCTTGGGAAATTCCTCCGGAAGCTGGTGCGTGGCTCCGGCTTCGAAAGTTGCCTTAAGGGCGCGCCGGAGCATCAGACTGCTCAGACCGCCGATTGACGCCATCAATAGAATGTCCACAAGGTCTCGGACGCGGCTGCTCTCGCCTCCCGAGTAGGCCCTCGTATAGGCATGGACCTTCTCCGCAATCTGCGTCGCCCGAGGGCAGCAGTACACCACCGGTGGCGGGATGCCGGCGAACTGTAAAAGTGGCGGGCCCGTCAGCTTATCCGGCTTCCCCACCACCGGGTCGCCCTGGCCAAGATCCAGGTGGAGGTTTTCGAAAGTCCGCCCCTCGAGAAGGCAACGAATGGGAAACCGAAAACCGCCCTGCGCGGCTCCCGTTGACACTGCCGCCGGCTCGCCCACTTCGAACTCGAACCAATCTCCCAGATCGAGAGACAAGGCGCCCCGAAGTCGGGCTGCAGTTTTTTCGCGTGTCATGGGCTGCGCCATGGTCGCGTCGATTTCCTTCGTCATGCGCGCCGCGTCTCCCAGCCGGAGCTGCGGCGCGAATCCGCCTTTGATGATCCAATCTCATGGATATTGATTTACCAATCGCGCCAGGACCCGGTCGAACGCAACCATTTTCCTGAGACGGGCGATGGGGGTGTTCGTTCTTAGACTCTCGTTACGCAGGCGAGCTTCCAGAGCGTGACGGAAGGCCCCAGGCGTCCTGTACCTCACGAATGCTCCCCCGATTCGGCCACATGCTTTGTGATCAGGCGTGCCGCCCTTCCGCCGTACCGTTTGGCCTCCCTCATCAGAGATCTTTTGTTGGTGAGGCCGTGTCGCAGAGCTTCCCGGATAGCTCCCCGGACCAGGTCTTCGGCAAGCCCCGCCTTGGCTACGTCGGCGACGGTTCCGGGAACCGAAGTCACGGGAAGTCCTTCACGTATCTTGACGTCGCCAAGACGTAGGGGCCGGGTGTGCTGGCGGATCCCCGCTTGGCGACGCGAGGCCGTTCTGGGCACCGTCACGTGAATCTCGCCAGGCATGACGTCGGAGAGGTCGTAAACAGCGAGGGCACTTTCATGGGAGATGGCAGACTTGGGGCCACACCTCAGCCAAGCGACGAAGAGGTCCTCAAGCGGAGACGCGGGAAATCGTGCCAGACGGTAGATTCCGTGGGCCACGCGCAGAAATTGCCCAGTCTTTTCGTAGTGCCATAGAAGTTTGCTTTGAAAGCCAGCCCGAGCCGCCTGCCGGGACGTGAAGTAACCCGCCTGCAGCTCCGCGCTACGGTATAGCTCGTCGTGGTCGGGCTTGCCTTGGAATTCTTTCATTTTGTGTGCAGATATTCCAAAGTCTTTAGAATTTGAGCACACATTTTGCAGAGCATGTGGTGAAAATTCCAGGATATTCTCTCGCCAGAACAGGGCGTGGAACAAACATGCCCACTGCCCTCGCTGCGCCCGCCATCATCATCGCCATCATCACCACCACCAACCCCTCCGTAACTGCGACTACGACCTCTTTGAATGCGTCACGTTGATTACGACGACCATCATGATGAGCGCGGTCAGCGTGGTAAGGTTTAGCCCCCGAAGCCCGAGAACCGCAGATCCCACCCCGGGAGCCCGCCATGCCCTGAAAGGGCCCTTGAGCCGGCATCCGCCCCGCGCCGGGGGAAGCAATGTGTATAATCAAGGGGCCAGCCGGAACGTCAGACTCCCGAGCGCGTCACGGGGAGGAGGTCGCCAAGGCGAAGGCACCCAGGGGAATCTCCATGTTCAGCAAGGTCCTGATTGCCAATCGCGGCGAGATTGCCGTGCGCGTGATGCGCGCTTGCCGGGAGATGGGCGTGCGCACCGTGGCGGTCTATTCGGAAGTCGACCGCGGGGCGCTGCACGTCCGCTACGCCGACGAAGCCTATCTGCTGGGTCCCGCGCCTTCCACGGAAAGCTACTTGCGCATCGACCGCATTCTCGAGATCGCCCAGCGCTGCGGCGCTCAAGCTGTTCATCCCGGCTACGGTTTTCTCGCCGAGAATCCCGAATTCGCGCGAGCGTGTGAGCGGGCGGGCGTGGTGTTCATTGGTCCGCCGGCTGCGGCCATGGAATTGATGGGCTCGAAGACCGCGTCGCGGCGCACACTCATAAATGCAGGCCTGCCTGTAGTCCCCGGGACCGACCGCAATCTCGAATCCCTCGACGAAGTGCGAGCCGTCGTTGAGCAAATCGGTTTTCCTCTGATGCTCAAAGCCTCGGCGGGTGGAGGCGGCAAGGGCTTGCGGTTGGTTGGTTCCGCCGAGGAGCTCGAGTCCGCTTACCGCAACGCGCGTTCCGAGGCCCAGAACGCCTTCAACGACGGCTCGATCTACATTGAGAAATACATCGAGCGTCCGCGCCACGTGGAGATTCAAATCCTTGGCGACCTGAGTGGGAATCTCATCCACCTCGGGGAACGCGAGTGCACCTTGCAGCGCCGCCATCAAAAGGTTGTGGAAGAGTGTCCTTCGCCAATCCTCGACGAGGCGATGCGCCGCGCCATGGGCGAGACGGCGGTCCGCATCGGCAAGCTCGCCGGCTACGCCAATGCCGGCACCGTGGAATTCCTCGTCGACCGCGAGAAGAATTTCTATTTCCTGGAGATGAATACACGCCTCCAAGTGGAGCACCCAGTTACGGAAATGGTGGTGGGCCTCGACCTGGTAAAAGAGCAGATGCGGATTGCCGCGGGCGAGCCCCTGCGGTGGCGCCAGGAAGATGTCAAGTTGCGCGGCGCGGCGCTCGAGTGCCGCATCTACGCCGAAGACCCAGCGAACAACTTCTTCCCTTCTCCCGGCCTCATCCGCCGGTTGCATGTGCCTCGCGGGCCGGGCATCCGTTCCGACAGCGGGGTCTTCGAGGGTTGGACGGTGCCGTTGGAGTACGATCCGTTGCTCGCCAAACTCGTGGCGTGGGGCGAGGATCGCGCCGAGGCGGTGGCGCGCATGCGCCGGGCGCTCGCCGAGTACGAGGTTTTCGGCGTGCAGACCAACATCCCGCTCTTCCGCCGCATCCTCGAGCGTCCGGATTTCGCGGCGGGAGAGTTCGATACCGGGTTCATTGACCGCGTTTTGGCCGGGGGGCTAATGGCGGAAGACGAAGCCTGCCCTGAATTGGAAGGCGTGGCGATCCTGGCCGCGGCGCTGGAAGCGGGACGCTGTTCACGTTCCACCCCGGCACTTGCGGCTTCGAATCACAGTAACTGGAAAGTCGCGGGGCGGGATGCCCTGCTCCACCGCTGGCCGCCCGGCGATTGAGCCGCGCGATGGCTGTGGCGGTGGCCTGAGCCCCCCTCGGCGGGGATCGCAGAGAAGATGCACAATACGGCGCTCATAGAGCGCCGCTACAGGGACGCGCGCTGCACAGAGCGAAAATGAAACTCGACATCCAGCTTCAAGCCGGTCTGCGGGCCGAGGATCATCAACTCGAGTTTCCTTCCGGTGCGCCGACGAAAAATGCGATTGGCCGGATTACCTTTCGGCTCGACGGCGAGGAGCGGGAAGCCGACTGTATTGAGGTTGCGGCCGGGGTTTATTCCATCCTCATGAACGGCCAGTCACACGAAGTGCACGTGACCACGGCTTCGGCCGACGGCGCCCACAACGACAACCGTTGGGCGGTAAGCGTGGGCACGAGGAATTACGTGATCACGGTGCGCGACCCCCGACGCCGCCGGCGGGGCGCAGCCGGCACGGGCCTCGAAGGGCCGCAGGAGATCCTGGCGCCCATGCCGGGGAGGATCGTTAAGGTCTTGGTGAAGGAGAATCAAGAGGTGGCCCAGGGCACGGGGCTGTTGGTCATCGAGGCCATGAAGATGCAAAACGAACTCCGCGCCCCGCGCTCCGGGCGGGTGGAAAAGATCTACGTCCGCGAAGCGACGGGCGTGGAAACCGGGTCAAAGCTGATGCGGCTGATTTAGCCGGGCCGTCTAGGGATGCGCCGACGGGTCGCCACCCGCCGCGACGATGCGGTCCGCCAGGTAATTGGTGACACGAGCCGCGTTGCGCAGGCTTTCAATGTAGGCGGCCTTGAGCAGTTGCTCTTTTTCGTTCATCAGCGTGCGGCGGATCGCCGACTGCACCTGGGGATCGCTGATATCGCGCTGGCCGGCAGGCTCCCGGCCGAGCAGCTTGAGAATGTGATAGCCGCTTTTGGATTGGATGATGCCCGAAATCTGCCCCACCTGGAGCGAGTCAACCGCCCGCTTGAGCGCAGGGTTGGCGTCCAGCACGGAGACCGGGATGAAACCCATATCGCCTCCCCCGGAGGCCGTACGCGGGTCCTCGGAGTATTCCTGGGCTACGGTGGCAAAATCCTCGCTGGACCGCAGGCGGGCGTACAGCGCCTGGATCTTGCGCTGTGAGGCCATCGGCGTCTTGGCGTCGTCGTTCTTCAGGTTCCGGACCTCCGGGTCGTCCACGGGCGTGACCTCAATCTGGGCGAGGTGGTACTGCAGTTCGGGCACGTTGAAGCTGGCCTTGTTTCGCTCGTAGTACTCCCGAATATCCGCGTCGCTGACCGAGATTTTCGAAACAATATCCTTATTAAGCAGCTTTGTAATAATAAGATTCTGACGAACTTCGTCACGCAGTTCGCTGTTCCCGAGGCCCTGTTCCTTCAACTTCTGCTGGAACTCCTCCTTGGAATACGGGCTCTGAATCTCCGAGATCTTCGTATCCACTTCCGCCTCGGAGACGGTGATTCCGGTGCGCGAAGCCCGCGCCACCAGGATTTCGTTGTTGATGAGCTCGTTCAGAATATTCAGCTTGAAACTGAGGGCCTGCTCCGGGCTGCTGGCGTCCGCGGTGGTAGACATCCGGCTGCGATAATACCTCTCTACGGCTTGGCGACGAATCTCCTTGCCGTCGATGTCCGCCCAGACGTCGGGGTCGGGCGCTTCCTTGCGGGAACAGGCAGGGAGAAAGGCGAGTAACGCCGCGGCCAGGCCGGCGGCGAAGACCGGAGCGGACCGGAAAACCTTACGGCATCTTCTCATGGAGACTATTGTATCTTGCCTGGGGAAAGAACTCGAAGGGGAGTTTTGGCATTGCAGCCTCGTGGGCAAAGGTCGAAATCTCTGGTATAATTGTGTGTTCGGGTTCTCTGATCTTGACCATTCCGAGGGGCATCAACATGGCTCGCGCTTGCGACATCTGCGGCAAAGGTCCCGTGTACGGTAATCGAATCAGCCACGCCCACAACGTCACCCGGCGCCGCTGGAATCCCAACCTGCGCCGCGTCCGCGCGGTGGTCAACGGCGCCCATAAGACCCTGCGCGTTTGCACGGCCTGCATTCGCGCCGGAAAAGTCGTGAAAGCCGGCTGAGTTCCCGCCCCGGATTTCCTCCAAGAGAAAACTCTTCATTCGTAATCGCGGGCGCGATCTCGCAATTGACCTGCGCCGGCCGACCTCGCCGCCAATCAGTCCACGCTTCCGCGATGAGGCCGAATTCCACCTGCGCCTCAAGCGGTCTTCATGTGTGCATGACTCGCTCAACCTGGTAAACGCCGTCGATTTTTCGCAGGGACGAGATGATCTTCTCGAGGTGCTCCACATCCACGATGTCCAGCGTGACGTCGATATTGGCGTGATTATCGCCGGTGCGGGCCTCGATATTCTGAATGTTCGACTGCACACCGCTGATCACCGAGGTGACGTCGGCCAGTAGGCCTTGCCGGTCCGCGGTAAACAGCGTCAGCTTGACGGGATACAGGCTGTACTTGGGACCGGCCCATTGCACCTCAATGCGGCGCTCCGCGTCGTAGAGGAGTTTCTCGACGTTGGGACAGCTCTTCGAGTGAACGGCTATTCCCTTTCCGCGCGTCACGTAGCCCACAATCGGTTCACCGCGAATGGGACTGCAGCACTTGGCGCGATAGACCATCAGGTCGCCGTGTCCGTGCACCTGAATCGCCAGGTCGCGGGACAATCCCAGCGAGCGCTTCGCGCCGCCCGAGAGACGCTGCGCCGGTTCGCTCTCGGAAGGCACGGCGGGCGAGAGCCGCCCCAGGACCTGCCGCGCGGCGAACGTCCCGTAGCCGACGCCGGCATAGAGATCGTCCGGCTGCGTGCAGCCGTAATCGCGCGATACACGCTGAAAGTCCTCGTCGGGAATTCTCTTCAAGACGATGTCGTATTTCCGCGCTTCCTTCTCGATGAGCTTCTTGCCGATCTCCACGGCCTCCTGCCGCTGGGTGACGTTGATCCAGTGCTTGATCTTGTTACGCGCCCGCGAGGTCTTCACTAACGCCAGCCAGTCGCGGCTGGGCGTGTGGTTGGTCTGGGTAGTAATCTCCACGATGTCGCCGTTGCGAAGCTTGTATTTCAAGGGGACAATGCGGCCGTTCACCTTCGATCCTACGCATCGGTGGCCGACCTCGGTGTGAATGGCATAGGCAAAATCGATTGGCGTCGCCTCGCGCGGCAGCACGATGACCTTGCCCTTGGGCGTGAAAGTATAGACCTCCTCGGGATATAGGTCGATCTTCAAGGTGGAGAGGAACTCGCTGGGATCGCGCATTTCCTGCTGCCACTCCACAAGATGACGCAGCCAGGCGAAGCGCTCCTCGTCCTGCTCGGCGAGTGGCCGCGCGTCCTTATACTTCCAGTGCGAGGCGATGCCTTCCTCCGCCACGCGATGCATCTCCTCCGTACGGATTTGCACCTCGAAGGGCTGGCCGTGCGGCCCGATCACCGAAGTGTGCAGCGACTGGTAGAGATTGGGGCGCGGGATGGCGATGAAATCCTTGATGCGCCCCGGAACCGGCCGCCAAGTATTGTGAATGGTGCCCAGCGCGGCGTAACAGTTCTTCACGGTGTCGGTGATGATGCGAACCGCCAACAGATCGTAGACCTGCTCGATGGTTATGTGCTGGCGCTTGAGTTTTCTCCAGATGCTGTAAAGCCTTTTAATTCGTCCTTCGATCCGTGCCGGAATTCCCTGCTCCTTCATCTTGGCTTCCACGAGCGCGCAGACTTCCGCCAGGAATTCCTCGTTGACCTTGCGGCGGCTTTCGACGGCCTTTTTGATTTCCTCAAATGCTTCCGGCTCGAGAAATCGGAAGCCCAGGTCCTCGAGCTCGCCGCGAATCTTTCCCATGCCCAGGCGGTGGGCGATGGGAGCGTAGATTTCAATCGTCTCACGGGCGATGCGTTCGCGTTTGTCGGGCGGAAGGTACTCGAGCGTCCGCATATTGTGCAGGCGGTCGGCCAGCTTCACCAGGACGACACGGATATCGTCCACCATGGCCAGGACCATTTTGCGCAGGGTCTCGGCCTGGCGTTCCTCCGGACTGAGCAACTGAATTCGGCCGATCTTGGTGACGCCCTCGACAATTTGCGCCACCTCGGAACCGAATTCCTCTCGCACCCGATCGATGGTGGTGGGTGTGTCCTCGACCACGTCGTGGAGCATGCCTCCTGCCAGGCACACCACGTCGAGCTTCATATCCGCCAAGACATTGGCCACTTCCAGGGGGTGGGAAACAAACGGTTCGCCGGAGATGCGCTTCTGCGCGCGGTGCTCCGAGGCACTGAATTCATAAGCTCGGCGCAGCAGGTCGAGATCGTCGCTGGGACGATACTGCTGGACCTTCTGCACGAGCTCTTCAAACTGAACCATACCCGTATGACCATTCTAGGGCAGCGATGGAGGGGGTTCAAGCGGCACACACGCAGAGGGCAGGTCTTGCCCCTCCACGCTGGGCAGTGCAGCAGGCAGAGGGGAGATGGAAAAGATCTTCAGCACGAGAGGGAAGGGCCCGCGCCTTCCTCGCGCTCTTTGTCTCGCCCTTTCCGGCAACTCGCCCAAGGCGGAAACCGCCTGGCCCCGGGCTCAGAAATCACGCAGCACCCAGTCCGGGGAGACAAAGGTGGAGCGAAGGCATCGATCTTCCTCGGCACCGGGATCTATTCCACGTAATCCGAATAGACGTAGTCCCGACCCTCCCGCGCAGCGTGGCAGTCGAAACACTCTTTCATATCCTTGAGAGACCCGGCTGCTTGGTAACCCTGGAAGACTTCGAATCCCCAGCCGCCCGTCTTCGGGTAAAGCTTGGAATTCTTCTTCATCACCGCCAGAAACTTCCGCGCACGAGCCTCGATCGCCCCCTGGAAGGTGCGGATGTCATGAAGCTCGAAAGCGAACATCGAGCCGTCCGGGTAAGCCCTGCCGTGCTGCAGCGCCGGCCAGCCGATGTCATTGACGTACACGTTGTGCAGTCCTCCGAACCGATCAAAGAGTTTGTGCTCCTTGCTGAAAATCACCATGGTCTTGACGTGCGTCCATTTTCGGTAGCCGGTGGGATAGGCAATAGAGGGTTTCTTCGGGGCCTGAGTGGCGACCGCCCCCAGACACACCGCGGCAACGGCGGACATCACCAGCAAAGTCCTGAAAGGAGAAATCATGGGCTTTCACCTCCGTTCCGATCTGCCCGATAAAGACCTGACTCCGGGGACGACGTAGAATCTACCTCTTTCGGGGCGGCAATTCCAGCCCTATCCCTGGCCGGCGCCGCCGGGGGAGTCGGTGCGATGATCTGAGAGTCTAGCTGTCCTCTAGCGGCCAGTATTGTGGTAATCTTGCGCATCGAAAAGCCGCAAGTGGAAGGCCATAATCTTTTCTCAACCCCAAAGTGAGAAGGGGGTGGCATCCACCCCATGAAGGGAGGGCTTATGAGCGCGCGGAAAACTCGGATTGGCAGCGCGTCAATCGTTCTGGTGGCGGGACTCCTGGTGTCATGTCAGAAGCCATTTCATGAGGAGACCGAGCGCTACTTTTTTGTGGCGGCCAACATCTCCCTGCCCTACTGGCAGGAAGCCCAGGCGGGCTTCCTCGATTCGGGTCGCGTGCTGGGCGTGAAGGTGGAATTTACCGGACCGACATCGTACGACCCGGAAGAACAGTTGGACGCTTTCCGCAAAGCCGTGGCGGCTCGGCCGGCTGGAATTCTTGTCGCTCCCACTCGTCCGGCGCTCTTCAACAACGACATCAACGCCGCGGTCGCGGCCGGAATCCCCGTGATCTGCGTCGACTCCGACGCGCCGGATTCCAAGCGCATCCTGTTTATCGGAACCGACAATTATCAGGCAGGGATAGAGGGCGCCCGGCGCATCGCGGAACTCCTTCAGGGGAAGGGGAGAATCGCCCTGATTACCATTCCCGGCCAGTTGAATCTCGAAGAACGCCTGCGCGGCGTGAATGACGTTCTCACGAAGTATCCCGGCATCAAGGTGGTCCGGACATTCGATGACAAGGGCGACCCCCGCATTGCCAACGACCACATCTCCGCACTGCTTGAAGGCGGAGAGAAAATCGATGGCATCCTGTGCCTGGAGGCTTCGGGAGGGCCCGGGGCCGCCGAGGCGCTGCACCGCCTGAACATGGGCGGCAAGATCACCATCGTGGCCATGGACAGAAACCCGGAGACATTGGACTGGATCTCACGCGGCGTCATCTCCGCGACCGTCGCCCAGAAATCCTACACGATGAGCTTCTATGGTCTGAAGTTCCTCGATGATTTGCACCACAACGTTGTACATCAATTCAAGGACTGGCGGACCGCGCCCACTTCACCGCTTCCTGTTCGTGTTGACACCGGGACGGCGGTGATTGATTCCAGCAACCTGGAGGCTTTCCGCGCCGCCGAGGCGACACGCCGCGCGCCACTCTAGAAAGAAAAAGCCCTGCCCGCTGGGGCAGGGCCTGCAATTTCACTCGACGAGCCGCCCGCCGCCGGAGCGGCGCGCGCGGACAGCGATCCCCTCTACTGGCCTCCGGCGGTCGCCTGAGTCGCGCCCCTCTTGACGTTGAGCGCCTTCTCAACCCACTCATCCGCGAGCTTCAGGTCCGCTTCGCGTGCTTCCGCGTCCGCTTGAAGATCAGACCTCTCGCGGTACATCAGGTTCAGGTAGGCCATGGCGTCGGCATCGTTGGGTTTCAACTCGATCGCCTTCTGGAGAACCTGCAGGCCTTCCTCCACCAATTCGCTGTTCTCTTCAGCCAGTTCGGCGCGAGCTTTCGCGGGAATGGGCGTCAGGATGCCGGGCTTGGACGGGTCCGAGGGGTAGGCAATATTCAGGTCTTTCCGCACCTGCATTCGCTTGGGGTAAACGGTCGCCCAGTCGATGACGCCGATCCAATAGTAAGGCTCAGGGTCGTTGGGCGTAATTCGCATGCGCCGCCGCTGATACTCCTTCGCCTCGTCGAATTTCTTCATATTGTAATAAGTCTGCGCGATGCTGGAGATGGCGGTGAGGTTTTCGGGGTCCATCTTCAGGACGTCTTCGAACGACTGGATCGCCTGATGAGCAATCTGGAGGTTATCTTCGGAATCGCCGCCGGGAATGTACTGCTGAGCATAAGCCGTCGCCAGGTAGAGGCGGGCGTTGAGTAGCGTGGGATCCAGGTCGACAGCGCTTTTGAAGTGCATGATGGACTGCTGGAACTGTGCATTGCGGAACGCAGCCACGCCCTTGTTCAAGTGGTCGCGCGCCTTGAGTTTGTTGCATCCGCTCGCCGAAAGCGCCAGGACAAGGACGGCGCCGAGCAGAGCAAGCTTATCACGTTTCATTTGGGCTCCCCCCTCGACCCAAGCAGTGGGTGTTATTGGCTCTGTTGACCCAGCTCCTTGGTGATTAACCCGATCTTATCAATCCCCGCCCCTTTGGCGATGTCCACTATCTGAGCGATCTCGCCGAAAGGCAGGGTTGGATCTCCCTTGATGAACATGACGCGGTCACTGCGCGTCTTGAAGATATCCTCCAGCCTGGGGCCCAGAGTTCGCAAATCGACAAGCTCTATGTTGATCTGGATCCGCCGTGTGGCGTCGATAGAGACGACTACCGTCCGGCGGAGCAGCTCTTCGTTGGGCTCGGCATTGGGATTGGGCTGGGGGACCAGGGTATCCAGTCCCTTGGGGATGAGAGGTGTGATGACCATGAAGATGATGATCAACACCAGTAGAACATCGATGAGGGGGGTAATGTTGATGTCGACCATGACACCCTTCTTCCCCCCGACGGCCATAGCCATAGTACTACCCTCCTGAGGGCGTTAATCTCCGTCTTCGTCCCGTCACCTTAAGGTGCCGCCGGCAAGGCCGCGGCCCCCGCCACGGGAGCTCCCGGGGTGCGCCGTTCGATCTTCTCGGTCAGCAGCCCCAGCGAATCAACTCCCGCAGCCCGGACGGCTTCGATCACTTCCACCACGTCGCCGTACTTAGCCCGATCATCGCTCTTGACGTAGACTGTCTTATCGAGCTTGCTCGAAATCCAGTCCTTCACCTTGGGCGTAATGTCCGGGATGGAGACCGGATCGGACCCGAGATAAATCTTCCCATCCCGGGTGACCGCCAGCACGACGGCGTCTTCCTTGTCAGCGTCGGGCATATTCCGGGGATTATCCGCCTTGTGCATGTCGACGCTGACCCCCTTTTGGAGCATGGGGGTTATGACCATGAAGATGATCAGCAGCACCAGCATGACATCCGCCATGGGAGTCACGTTGATGTCGGAAAGGGGACCAGCCACCTGGCGTTTCAGAGCCATTATCTCTTCCCCCGCGAAGAGCGCTTGATGAAGTAATCGATCAACTCCGAAGAGGAGTTGTCCATTTCCACGTCAAAGGCCTCGATCTTGCCGGTAAAGTAGTTGAACATCCACACCGCCGGCACGGCCACGAACAGACCGATGGCGGTGGCGACCAGGGCCTCGGCGATCCCACCCGCCACCGCGGCCAAGCCGGTGGATTTCGCCTGGGAAATTCCCTGGAACGCGTTGATGATCCCCAGCACGGTTCCGAACAGACCGACGAACGGTGCGGTGGATCCGATCGTCGCCAGGCTCGAAATGCCGCGCTTCAGCTCCGCGTGCACAATGGCGGCGGCCCGCTCCAGGGCGCGTTTCGAAGCCTCAATGGTCTCTCCAGATATGTCGCTGGAGACCTGGTGCGCCTGAAATTCCTGCAATCCGGCGGTCACCACTTTGGCCAGATGGCTGCGTTTGTTCTGTTCTGCGATCGCGATGGCCTCGTCGATTTTGCCGTCTTTCAGAGCGCCGGCCACGGCGGGCGCAAAAATCCGGGACTGCTTGCGCGCCGCCCGGAAAGCGATCCAGCGATCGATCATCACGCCGATGGACCAGGCGGACATGAAGAACATCAGGATCACCACGAGTCGCGCCGGCCAGCCCATCGCGCGCCACATACTGATCGGGTCCCACCCGACAACCTCTTCTTGAAACAGCAGCAAATTGAGGACGAGCAGTTTTACCCCAAGCATAGTTTTGTCATTCCTCCTCGAAGTTTTCTCGCAGACAACCGACTACTGTGCGAGTGTAAAGTTCACGTCGATCTCTGTAATGACTTCCACCGGTTCCCCGTTGAGCAGCGTGGGCTGATAGCGCCAGCGCTGCACCGCCTCGAGGGCGGACTTGACGAGGAGCGGGTGGCCGCTCAACACCTTCAAATCTTGAATCGTTCCGTCGCGGCTGATAATCGCCTCCAGCCGGACCATCCCTTGGATGCGTGCCATCTTGGCCAGCGGGGGATACTCCGGGGTGGGCTGGAAGATGCCTTTGGCCGCTTCCACTTGGCCTCCCACGCGAATGCGCCTGGGTGTTGTGGCCTGCGGAGGAGGCGGGGGCGGGGGCCCCGCAGCGGCGCCGGAGATGATGCTCCCCAGAACTCCTCCCGGAGTCCCTCCAAACCTCCCGCCGGGCACGCCACCCACCACGCCCACAGCCGCGGCCTGGGGTACATCAGGCCGGTCCTTGATTTGAGCGATCGTCTTGGGGATGACGGTAGGAGCTTTCATGATGTCTTCCGCGGTCACCCTCTTGACAACCCGGGCCGGGGCCGCGGCAGCGGGCGGAGGCGGCGGAGGCGGCGGAGGCGGGGCCACCAGGAAGGTCATCAACTGGGCTCTGGGAAGCGCTTCCGTATAAATGAGTGGGAACAAGAGCATCACGCCTACCAGAATCAGCTCGACAATATACGCAATGGGAATCGTCGCCCGCTTCCATTCGCCTGTCTTGGCGGCGGAGTAAATCAAGTACATGAAGAATCCAACCAAGTTCAACAGGAACGCGACCGTCATCCACAGCCCCGTGCTGAAACCCAGGTGCCGCGAATCCGAGAACACATAGCAGAGGATGAAGGTGAAGCCCGCCAGAATGGACGCCAGAATAGCAGACTGGGCGATGAGCACCTTGCTCTCATCGTAGACAAAGGCCACCGGCAAAGCGAAGTAAAGGGCGAGGAAAGCCGCAGCCCCCACGCCCAAAATGATGGCCCAGTGCACGCCGCTCAGCACCGGTACACGGGACGGTGAGGAATCCAGCAAGCACTCGTCAAACATGGTTCCAAACCTCCTTCTGCATTCTGCCTGACCCGCGAGTCGCGCGTTTCCCGGCCCCGGCGACTGAAAGGCTATCGGCGGGCGCCGGCGGTCTGCCGGTCGAGGACTCGCGGCTTTTCACCAACCCCGGTCTTCCC
>DATKYV010000030.1:0-15066 GCA_035528275.1 Terriglobia bacterium
CATAGCGAGATTCTTCCGAGCGGCGAATCTCATCTTGAAGTCCCAGAACGATCGTGTCGGCATCGGCAATCCTGAGTGGTCTCATGCCTCCATGAAACCACATTTCTTAAATATGCGCAATTACTTATGACGCTGTGTTTAGCTGCCCCCTCCTCTCAGCCCTTTCCTCGACCTGCAAAAGCGTCCACAGCAGGTGTGTCCTTTCCATCTCACGGCCCCGGCGCTGGCCATAGCGATGCCATGCCCGCAGCCTTGTGGCAAGGTGGCCGTCAACACCGTGCCTCGATCGAAGGTCGGCCAGGACTTTCGCGCTCCACGGCTCGTCAGGTCTGTCCCATCCCCGATCGCGTGATTCTACCAGCGCCTCCGCGATCGTTGGAGCAAGCTCAAATCCGTCAAGCCTGAACTGAAGCTTGGCTTTTAGGTCAGCGGAGGCGATGCGAATAAGCCTACGCATCTCGCTCTGCCAGAGTGGCCCATGACCGTCATCGGGTGTGGCGGCGTGAGCCATTTCGTGAAGGAGCGTGGCGTGGATCTCGCGGTCATCCAGCGCCGCATGTGGGTCGATTTCGATTCGACGTTCGTCGATATGGCAAATGCCCAACTCGTGCGGGGTTAGGATAGAGGCAATCACGGTATAGCGTGGAAGTTTGCCACCCCAAAATTTGACATTGTAGCGGTCGAACAGGCGCTGGAGGCGCTTATGTGTCCAGAGGGTTGTCACGCAGCTTGTCTCCTGCATAGAGGCTGGCGTCTTTTGCGCTGTCCGAATCCAGAGTAGACGCCTACGGGCCATTCAACACGAACAGATCGCCGCATGCCGGAGCCGTCTCATGTGACCGTTGATGTCGCCCACAACGGTGATTACCGACGGCCTTCTCTATTTCAAGTCGAAGTTGGAGCAGAAGAGCCGTCTGGCTTGGGATCCGCGGGGGTATCGGTGTCGTAAACCACTTTGATTATTACCTCCCGCGACTGCGGCCCTTCCATCTGCATCTTCACCGCATCCTGCACCCATTCGCGCTGTTCGCGGAGCGCCACCAGGACGGGGCGCCAGTCGCCCGCCGCCTCGCACCGTCGGACGACGTTCTCGATCCGGTCGAAAAGCGAGTTAAAGATGTCGCGCAGGCTCCGCGCCTGGAGGATCTGCTCGCCCTCCTTGGCCTTTCGCAGCAGCTTCGGCAGGTGGTACCGCTTATGTCGTATCATCGCCTGGGGCGAGACCTTTTGCCTCCGTGCCACGGCGCAGGCCTCCTCGCCAAACACCAGCCGACGGTTGATCTCGGCCAGGTCCGACCGCTTACAGATCTGGCACGCTCTCATGACGATTCCCTCCTAAAATCTTTCCACATGCGGCGCATCCCCCGATGTTTATCCGGACCGAGTGCGGGCCAGCCGCGCGAGCTTGTTCCTGGTGGTCTCCGACAGCGAACCCGCGACTCGGGCAAGCGGAATCTTGATCGCGGGCATGGTCACATGCCTCCGGGTTGGACCAGAACGGCGCGCTGGCGCCGCTCGGCTGAAAGACGCGGCGCTTTTTTAGGAGGCGCACCGGGATACCTCATGCCCTTCGTGCTGTCGTGACTGGCGGCACGTGCGCTTGAACATAGTGCGCCGCGTACTCGCTGCTGGGCATCTCCGTCTTGCACGCCGGCAAGCTCCCGTTCCAGCTCTGTGACTTCCTCAAAGACGTTCATGCGCTACTCCTCCTCTGGATTTTCTTGCGTGGCACTCACTACCTTTCCTCGGACAGTCGCAAGGCGCTCCACGCAGCGCGCAGCTTACCCACGCGGAGCGCCTTGAGCACGTCCCGCGCGCCCTCATCACCCGCCTTAGCGGCCTTGATGACGCACTCGGCGAGTTCCTGGTCCGTAGAGCGAGTGTCCAGCGCCGCCGTCGGCCGGGTGCTTATCTTTTCAATGGCCTTCACAACTTCCTCAGAATTGATATCCATCGTACCCTGCTAGGTCTTACCACTCGGCTCAAAACCGTCATTCCTCAAACAGTTTTATCCCCTGAGTTGCCACCCAGTCCGAAAACTCCTCGAACAGCTCATCGGTCGGCTCATCGTTGAGCCGCCGGGAAACGTTGCGCGCGAAGAACAAAGTCTCGTCCATCGTCAGTCCGGCGGGAATCGTCAGGACACTGCGCCGGCCATCAAAGTAGATCGATAGGCCCCGCTCGTATGTCACGTCAACCCCCGGATCGAAAATTGGGAAGACCTAGGCGGCGGTGAGACCCGCAGGGCAGAGGCCACCGCCAGGCCAGGTGGCGAGTCCGGCTTTTCGGTCCACAAGCTCATATCTCGGTCCCCGCGTATAGGTTGCCTTGGGCGTTTTTGCGCGCTTCCTCCCGCGCGACGAGATCGTTAATGCGCGACTGGATCGCCACGTGGCTCAGCCGACCGTTGAGCTCATGCGCGATCGCTCGCGAGGATTTCCCGTCCTGATGGAGCTTCCAGATTTGCTCGTTCAACACATCGTCGGGGTCGGCGGCGACGCGCAGCAGTTGCCCGCCGTGCCCGGCGGGCTGGAGCTGCAGGCAGAAGTCCGGCGGCGCGTCGAAGCGCGCCTCGACATGGATACGACGCAGCCCGTTGGAGAGCCGCTTCATGCTGAAGATCGCGTCGGGCGCCGCGGTGAGCATCGTGGAGCCAAAAGATTCGGTCTCGCCCGTCTCCCCTTGACCCTTGCGCGCGTGGTGAACGGCGATGACCGTGATACCCGGAATTTGAGCTTGAAGCCATTCGACCCATGCGTTGACTGCCTCGGCGACCTCCTGGTCCTTTAGGTTGAGGCCTAGCCCGACGAGCGTGCGAATCTCGGCGATGCAGAGGACCCGGATGTTGTGTTTGACGAGTTGGTCGGTGAATTCCTGCGAGCGGAAATTGCCGACGTCGGCCAGCTCGCGTGCGAAGGCCCGCGCGAGGCGCAGGTCGTTCTTCGTCATGATGAAGAGATTCTCCGCCGCGAGCGCACTCTCAGGGTAGCCGTTCATCATCTGGGTCGTGCGGCACCGCGTCTCCGCGTCCGACTGCGCGAAATCAACGTAGGCGACGCGAACTGCTTCGCTGACTTGAAAAGCGCCCCAAACCGGCAGCTTCGAGGCGACCTCGTAGGAAAGCTCGTGAACGCTGAGAGACTTGCCTACCTTTGGGCGTCCGATCAGGATGATGTAGCTGCTACCCGGCACCAGGCCGCGCACCACGTAGAGAACGTCGTTATCCGTTTTCCGGTTGAGGAGGTCCATCACCGACACCAGCTTCAGCGGGCGAACCTCCTTGATCTGCGGCTTGGACTCTTCCCATCTTCTCGCCAAGCTCTTGAAGATCGTGTTTTCAAGCTCTCTCTCGTCGAGGGGCGGCTCGCACCGTTCGAGGTTGACGGCGCGCAGCGCGGCCTTCGTGGCGTTAAGGCCCGCAAGCGAAATGAGCTTGCACCCCACCGCGAAAAGAGTTGAATTGCGGGTGCCCTCGCGAAATTTGGCGCTCGTCGTTTGAAGAACCTTTGTCTTAGGGGCGCGTCAGGTTCGGCAACGGGCGTCAGGTCAACGTCGTCGAGCCGTTCGGCGCTCTCGACGAACTCAATGCTCGCCAAAAATTCATCGAGGTTAAGCGCGCCCTTCTTGCCTACCGCGTAGCGCGTCGTCTTGTCGCCCGCGAAGTAGGGCAGGTTGATCCAGTTGCCGAGGTTCTTCTCGGTGATCTTGTCCTGCTTGGGAAAGATCTCCGCGTTCGGGAAGCCCAGGGCCGCAGCAATTTCGCTTAGCTTTTTGCGCACCACCGAGGCCGGAAGGCCCGGTTCGCTGAAGAAGAAATAGACGTGCGCGCCGCCCGACTTCGATCGACAAGCGACCGCCGGCAGGTGTCGGCGCTTAAGCTCGGCGTCCAGAGCGGCGTGATCGATCGTATCGATGTCAACGTCGATCGCGGCGAACCGGCAGGTGCCGTCCTCGCGAACGGGCACGATGCCGAGTCCCAGCTTGCCTGCGAGGCGAAGGGCGTAGTGATTCGGGGTTGGGGGCCGATTTAATGGTTTTGGCCCCCTCGCTTCGCGTCCCAGAGGCCATAGGAGAGTAGGCTGCCCAAAAACAGCGTTGAGAAGATGCCTAGCCGCGGGTCTTGCCCTTTTCGTTCAGGTTGTTTCGCCACGTTGTCACTCTTTTGATTCTGAACCTCGACCGGTGAGGTAACTTTCCATGAACTTGATGAGGTCGATTTTGCGATAATAGCATCTGCCCCCGCGCTTCTTACCGGGTTTGCGCAGCGCGACGAAGGGCAGCGGATAGCGATGGTGAAAGCGCCACTGCGCGAGCGTCGCGGGCTCGACGCCCAGGAACGCGGCGGCGGCCTTGGCCGGTAGGAAACCGTCGTGTTCTCGAATCGCGCGTGCGGTCATGGCTTTACCTTTCTACGCGAGGGTAAATTATCCTATTCGGCTGTTCAGGGGATTTGTGCGTGAACAAGAACTTTAGGAGGGAATTCGTCGGCGAGCATCCCGGAAGATGGTCACACGACTAACGCGAAGGATCTTGGCCAGCATCGCGTGAAGCCGCGAGTCTGGGTACGCGCGCCGATTGGGAAAGTAGTCGCGCAGCGCCCCGAGCGCGTACGGGACGAAGCGCGCGCGCCACTCGCGAACCTCATTAATGCCCGCGCGCCCGGAGAACAGCCGGTTCGAACCGCCGCCCTCACGGTGGATTCGGCGCGCCCGGTCTGGGGGAGGGGGATCACCGACGAAGAACGCGCGCCACAGCTCTCGCATCATGCGTGGGCTATTCAGCGCGACGCGGCGCGGATTGCGGACGTCGGCGAGGCGCACAAGCCGATAGCGCACGTCCTTCACAACCTCGGGTTTATACTTACGAGCGCGGAGTGACCCGATGCGCACCTCCTCCGTAAGCTCTGGATCGTGAGCGTTGAGGATTTTCACAAACCGGTAGATTACCTGTGCTGTCCAGCCGAGCGGGTCTTGTAGCCTGCGGGGCTTCCTCACGCCGCCGATCGTGTTCTTCAGTCTGCGCGGTTTTCTCACGCCTTCGCCTCCGTCAGCATCTTCTGCAAGTTGTGCCGTGAAGGAATCCGCTTCCTTTTCGTGTTCTCATCCTTCGCCTCTGTCAGCATCGCTTGGACCGTCGCGTCCACGGCGCGGCGCCGGGTGTCCTCGTCGGCCAGCGCGTACACGCTGGCCGTGACCTTCGAGCCGGGCTTGTGCCCCATCATCTGCGCGATCACGTCCATGGGGACGCCCGCCGCCAGCGCGCGCGAGCCGAACGTGCGGCGAAGGTCGCGCAGCTGGAGGTCACCGAGGCCTAACGACTTTCGGAACTGCCGCCAGCGCTTGTTGAGCGTGCGCAGGTGCGCGCCCCGCCGACGACCCAGGAACACCCACTCACTCGCGCGCGCGCGCGCCCGCAGCTCATCGAGCACGGGGTTGGCCAACGGGACAAGCAGTGGGTCGCCGTTCTTCGTCTCGCCGATGCGCCACGTGCAGCGGTCGAGGTCGAGGTCTTCCCACCGCATCGCGAGGATGTTCCGCTCCCGCACGCCGTTGTAGAGCCGGACCTTCAGGTAGAGCCTTAGGTCCGGGTCGGGCTCGGCGTCGAGCGCCCTGCGGAACGCGGCGAACTCCCCGTTGCGGTCGAGGAGGCGCGTGCGCGAGTGCTCGGAGGTCTTCTGAACGCCGCGCGCGGGGTTATCGCCGTGCAGCAGGCCCCAGTCGCGCGACTTGGTGAAGACGCCGCTGATCAGCGCGAGCAGCCGATTCGCCGCCACGGGGCCGTGGCGCTGGCGGCGCTGTTTCGTTTTCGGGTCCTCAACGATCACGGGCTTCGCGACCTCGCGGTGCAGGCGCTCAACGTCGGCGCGCGTCACCTCCGCCAGCAAGCACCCCTTCCAGCGCGAGAGGTAGCGGTCGAAGGTCCGGCGCGCGCCTTTCTGCGCGTCGGGTTTTCCGTCCAGGTGTTTCTTAAGGTACCGCTCGAAGAAATCGCCGAGCGTCGGATTCACAGAACCCCGCAGTTCGTCACGCGGGTTGACGCCGCGACCCATCAGGGCGATCTTCTCCGATGCCTGCTGGCGGGCCTGGTCAACGGACACGTGCGGGAACTCGCCCAGCGGGTAAGTGATCGGGCGACGGCGAAACTTTCGGTACAGCGAGAACGTCCGGCGCCCCGACGGGTGGACGGCGAGGCGCAGGCCGCGAACATCCGCGTCGTAATAATAGGCCACCCGATCGGTCGGAGCGGGCAAGGACTCCAATCGACGCTTGGTAAACTTGAGACGTTCGGTCATGGCGGGCCTCCTCTTTTACCTCTCGTTTTACCTAAGGCGGTAAAAAGAAGTAACAATCAATAATTTATACCTTTTGCTAATTGTTGTAAATGGTCGTTGTTTACTGAAGCTAAGCTATTCTCTATCAATAGTTTGTGGTTGGTGGACCTGGAGGGGTTCGAACCCTCGACCTCATGACTGCCAGTCATGCGCGCTCCCAACTGCGCCACAGGCCCATCTTGTGGGAGAAACAATCTGCTCATTTGCTTGTAACATGGGGGCAACAGGACTGTCAACGTTTGCCGGGGCACTCCCGCCTTCCGGGAACAAATTTGGAACAAACCTTTTGCCTGCGGTGTCATTCCAAGTGAGAGAGGGTACGTGCGCGGGCTTGCGGTTCGGCCCCGGAACTGCTATCGTGAGGGTGTCATGGACGCCACACGGTTGGTGGGAGTAACGATCGACCGGGCTCTCCCGGCTACCGGATACGAAGCCGCTCTGGTTGAGGAACTTCGGGCAGGGTCCGAGGAGGCTTTTGCCTATCTTGTGGCCGTCTATCAGCACCCTGTCTACAACCTGATCTCTCACATCGTCGAGGACGGCACGGAAGCCGCCGACGTCCTCCAGGAAGTTTTCGTAAAAGTCTTCCGGGGGATTGGGCAGTTTCACGGCGAAAGCAGCCTGAAGACGTGGATTTACAGAATCGCGGTGCACGAAGCTTCCAATCACCGGCGGGGATGGTTCCGCCGGCACCTGCGCGAAGCCTTCTCGCTGGACGCCGCGCGGACGGACTCCGACAAGGCGCTGGCCGGAGCCCTGGTGCGGCCGGAGACGCCTTATCAGGCGCTGGAGCAGGTGGAACGGCAGCGAATCGTCTGGCGTGCCCTCGCCAGCTTGGCCCAGCCTTACCGCGCTGTCGTCGTATTGCGTGAGATCGAGGGTCTGGCGTACGGCGAGATCGCGCAGGTCCTGGGCGTTTCCGAAGGGACGGTTAAGTCGCGCTTGATTCGGGGGCGCGAGTTGCTGAAGCGAAAGCTGACTGGCTGTTTGGGGAAACGGGATGTTTGAGTCTTGCGTAGAAATTCGCAGCTATTTCTCTGACTACCGGGATGGTGTCTGCGATCGCGAGAGGGTCCGCTCGCTGAACTATCACCTGGAGTATTGCGCACCGTGCCGCGGGGAACTGGAGCGATTCGAGTTGATGCAGTCGGATTTGCAGGCGCTGCCGCGCCGGCGCCTCCCCCCCGACCTGGCTTTGCGATTGCGGGTTCGGATGTCGCAGGAGCTGCATCGCAACTTCCTGGGCCGTTTGTGGGTCCGCCTGGAGAACTCGCTCCAGCCTTTGCTCTTGCCGGCCTCGGGCGGAGTCCTGACCGCCGTCATCTGCTTTGGCCTCATCATGGGGTCGCACGCCGTCCCGGTAACGACCAGCCCGGATGTTCCCATCTCCCTCGTCACTCCGGCGCGCCTTCGCGAACTGGCTCCCATCAACTTTACCAAAGACGACCAGGCGGTCGTTCTGGTGACCAAACTCGACTCCGGCGGCCGCGTGCAGAGTTATGAAGTGTTGTCCGGTCAGCAGTCACCCGAAATGCTGCGCCATCTTGACCGGACGATTTATTTCAGTATCTTTGATCCTGCCACGACGTTTGGCAAGCCAACGGACGGCCAAGTGGTTCTGTCCCTGCGGCGAATCACGGTCCGAGGATAGTCGGGTTGGCCAGACGAATTCCCCCACGAAGTGAATGCTCACGGCCCGAGCGGCGGCGAGGGCGGGCCTTCGCGCCCCCCGGGCGATACCCGTCGGGTGGCCTGAGGAAGGCTGTGATCGCATTCGTTCTGGCGGCGTGTCTGTTGGCCCCGCCGGCGGGATGGGCGCAGCAGGCCGGCAATGTCATCCTGGAGGCCAACGAACAGCTCTTTTGCATTCTCGCCGCCCTCACCGCGGCCGGCTACGACCCCGGAGCCAGCGCGCTGACCGGCAGCGACATGCGCGGGGAACTACGCTCCGCATTGGCCAGGAAAAGTCTTCCCGTGCTTCCCGAGCTGCGCCAGTTTTTTTCCGAACACCAGGTGAGCGGCGATCCCGCCGGCGATCTCGGGCAATACGTTTCGCTGGCCTTGCTGGTGGGGCCGCCGCCCGATTTCCGGTTCACCGTCCCCCAGACTGACCTCCCGCCTGACGCCAAGGCGCTTGCCGGCCTCATTCCGCTCCTCAAGAAATTCTACGACCAGGAAGACCTGATTCAGTTGTGGGCGCGTTTTCAGGCGCGGCACCAGGCGGAGATTGACCGTTCGAGCGAAGCGATTCGAGAAAGCATTGCGCGCTCCGACGCTTACTTTCGCTTTCCCGGCGGCGCCTATCTGGGGCGAACTTACACCATCTATCTCAGCCTGCTGGGGGCTCCCGAGCAGGTGCACGCGCGCATTTACGGGATGAACTACTACCTGGTGGTCATGCCCTCGAAGGCGCCGAAGCTCGAAGAGATTCGCCACCAGTATCTCCATTTCCTCCTCGATCCGCTGGCCGTAAAATACGCTCCGGACATCAACGAGAAGGCGCAGTTGAAGGGATTCCTGCGCGCCGCGCCGCAACTGGCGCCGGATTTCAAGGAGGACTTTCCTCTCTTCGTCACCGAGTGCCTGATCCGCGCCGCCGAGCTGCGCATGGACAAACGGCCCAAGGAGGAGGCGGAGAAGAGCATCGGGGAGCTGACCGCCGGCGGACTGGTTCTGGTCCCGTATTTCTACGAGGCTCTCACCAACTACGAGAAGCAGGAGGCCTCGATGAACGTGGTCTACAGGGAAATGATTCGCGGCATCGATCTTGGCCGGGAAACGCAGAGGCTGGCGGCGGTCACGTTCGCTCCCAAGGAAGTGGCGGCGGGTCCGGAGCCTCTGCCGGCGAAGTCGGAAGAGGAACGGCTGCTCGATCAGGGCGACAATTTGATATTCGAGGGGAAATACCGGGAAGCGAGGGAGGTTTTTCAGCGGGTCCTGGACCGGCTCGCCCCGCACAGCGAGCGCGCGCTTTTCGGCGCGGCGGTCGCCTCCAGCAACCTGCGAAAGCCGGATTCCGCCCAGGAGTATTTTCTCAAGACGCTCGAGGTGGCGCGCGACCTGCGAATCGTCAGCTGGTCGCACATTTACCTGGGCAGGCTCCTGGATCTTCAGGGAAAACGCGAGGAAGCGCTCGCCCAATACCGCGCCGCCTCCCTGACGGCTTCCAGCTATCCCGATGCCTTACGGGCCGTGCAGAGCGGAATGCAGAAAGCGTTCGGCTCGAGTCAGTAAGTGGAGACCGGCCCCTCGGTGGCATCCCGGCTGCGCTGCGAGCACCCGGTCCTGGTTTGACACCGGCATTCGAATTCGATACGCTGAGGATTTGGGACCCCCTGCTTCTTGTTCGGAAAGATTCCATTGAGGAGTGTGCAGTCTCATGAAAAAGGCTTTTGCTCTTCTATCTCTTTTTCTCCTGGCGACGGTCGGCTCGTTGGCCGCCCAGGAGCAGGCGCCCGCGGCCGTTCCCATGACGCAAGACGAGTTGGTGGAATTGCTCAAGGGGAAGGTGGCCACCGATCGCATCGCCGCCGAGGTGATGCAACGGGGAGTTGATTTTGATCTGAATCCCGATATCGAAAAGAAACTGCGCAAAGCCCATGCCGACGACCCGCTCATTGAAGCGGTCAAGAACCAGGGACCCGTGGCCCGGGCCGAACGGGCAAAGGCCGGAGGCGGCCCGGTGTTTTCCCCTCAGGAGGCTCAGGATTATCAAACGATTCGCAACGAGTTGGATCCCGACCGGATGATTCAACTCGTCAACGACTTCGAGATGAAATACCCCAACAGCCAGCTCCTGACCTGGATTTATGTCTTTGGGGCGAATGCGTGTCGACAAAAGGGCGAGATCGAACGCTCTGTCGAGTACGGAGAAAAAAGCCTGGCGCTGAAACCGGATAACCTGCTTGCGTTGCTCACCGTTGTCCCCTTGCTCCCCCAGAATCAGTTGCTACGGGGCAGCGAAATTGACAGAGAGAAGCGGCTGACGCAGGCCGAAAACTACGCCAAGAAGGCCCTGGAGCTCATCGACGCGATTCCCCAGCAGCCCAACGAAACGCCGGAGCAATTCAACCAGCGGAAGAATACGCTGAGGGTGGACCCGCATTCGGCGTTGGGGATGGTCCACCTGCAAAGGTCGCAAATGGCGCTGGAGGGTGTTGATCTGGAAGAAATATCCAAGGCTGTGGCGGAATACCAGCAGGCCGTGACCGATGCGCCGCAGCCCGACCCTCGAGACTACTTCCGGCTGGGCGAAGCTTACTCGCTGCAAAAGAAATTTGACGAGGCGATCCAGGCATTCACACGGGCTGGGGAATTCGGCCAGGGCACGATTATCAAAACCTATGCTGACCAAAAGATCGAGGATCTGAAGAAGAGAAAAGCGGCAGCTCAGTAACCCATCCGGAACGAAAGTGCGGAGTGATGCCTCCGCGACGCTGGGGACCCACCGCGCTGCGCGGCCGGAAATGAACTCCTGGGTTGGACCGAGCGGCGGCGCTCATCGTGCATGGCGGAATCTTCCCTCGAGAAACTTCAAGACATCATCGGGTACCGGTTTAAGACCCCCCGACTGCTCCTCGAGGCCCTCACCCATTCTTCTTTTGCGCGTGAAACCTCCGAGCGCCTGCGTGACAATGAGCAACTGGAGTTTCTGGGCGATGCGGTATTGAATTTCCTGGTCAGCGTGCGTTTGGCCGAGATCTTTCCCGAGGACAGGGAGGGCGAGCTTTCGCGAGGGCGCGCGCGGCTGGTGGGCGCCGATCACCTCTCCCGGGTGGCGGCCCGTTTGAACCTGGGCGAATACTTGCGCCTCGGCAAGGGTGAGGAGAAGACGGGCGGGCGATCCAAAAGCACCTTGCTGGTAAACGCCCTCGAGGCGCTGGTGGCTTCCCTCTATCATGACGGGGGCTTGGAGGCCGCGCGACGCTTCGTGGAAGATTTCGTTCTCCCCCCGGGCCTCGAGGCCAGCGCCGGTGAGCTGTTCTCGGTCGACTACAAATCGGCGCTGCAGGAGTTCCTGCAAGGCGACCGGCTCGGCCCCGCTGAGTATCGAGTCGTCGAAGAGCGTGGCCCCGAGCATCAAAAGACCTTTACGGTCGAGGTGAGGGCGGGGGAAAATTGGGTGGCGCGAGGGCGCGGCGCGAGCAAGAAATCCGCTGAGGTGCAGGCCGCCAAGGAACTGTTGGAGCGGCTGGGAAAGAGGGCTGAAATTCGTGGCTGAGGGCTACAGGAAATCGCCAACGCGGGACACGCTGGAATCGCTGGTGGTGACGGTGATCCTGGCGGTTTTCGGGACCACCTTTGTGGTGCAGGCCTTCAAGATTCCCACCGGATCGATGGAGGACACCCTCCTGATCGGTGACCACCTGCTGGTCAACAAGCTCATATTCGCCTCTCCCAGTACCGTCCTGGCGCCGATTCTCTCTTACCGGGAGATTCGCCGCGGCGACATTGTGGTCTTCAAATTTCCCCCCACCGAAGGTCAGAAGCAGCCCGGTGAGCATTTCGTCAAGCGCGTCATCGGCGTGCCGGGCGACCGAATTCACATCCTGCACCGCCAGGTCTATGTGAACGGCGCGCCCGTGGACGAACCCTTCGTTCGGCATTCTTTCCCCGACCAGCTCCGCGTCGGAGACGATTTCCCGCCCCCGGATTCGTTGTACTTACGGGGTGCCACTTCGACCTGGACCGAGCAGATGCCCACCTACATCCAGGACGGCGAGCTCGTCGTCCCTCCCGGACGGTATTTCGTGATGGGCGATAATCGCGAGCAGAGCTGGGACAGCCGGTTTTGGGGGTTCGTGCCGCGCCAGCTTATCTCCGGCCGCCCTTTGGTGATTTACTGGTCGTATGAAACTCCCCGCGACGAATACGCGAAAGACTCCCTGGCCGATAAAGCCTCGCAGATGTTTGATTTGGTCATTCACTTTATCCCCAAAACGCGTTGGCGACGGACGTTTTCGCTGGTGCGCTGATGGAAATTCGAAGCCATCGAGCCCTTTGTTATGCCGCTGCCGCCCTTGCGGCGCTGACGCTGGCGGCGTGGCTTGTTCCGTCTTTTCTGAGCGCCGAGCGATACCGCCGCCGGTTGCAGGTTGGGCTCGAGCGGACCTTGCGGCGCCCCGTGGAGTTCGGCGCGGTGTCTTTTCGCTTGCTGCCGCGGCCCGGATTCTCCATTGAGAATGTGGTGGTCAGCGAAGGTCCATCCTTCGGCGCCGAGCCCTTTGCCCGGGTGGACCGAATTGACTGCGACCTGCGCTGGCGCAGCCTATGGAGTTCGCGAATGGACTTCCAGCGCCTTCGCTTGGAGGGCGCCAGCTTGAACGTGGTTCGGAACTCTTCCGGCGAATGGAACGTCGAGCGCCTGCTGCTGGAGAGTGGAATCGTCACCGCAAGTGAGGGTGCCGGCGGGGCGGAGGGTCCGCCCGGCGCTCTTTCGGTGACCGCCGACGACGCCCGCCTGGACTTCAAGGTGGGCGCGGATAAGAAGCCCTTCGCGGTGGTCGGTCTGCGCGCCCGGCTGGCTTTCGACCCGGCGCAAGGTGTGGTTCGGTTCAACCTGGCGGGCAGCCCGGTGCGCACCGATCAGGGCGTCCCCACCCCCGGCGTTGTGGAGCTGGCGGGAGAATGGTCGCCGAAGAAAGATCTCGATGGGCCTCTGGATGCCATGCTCCAGACTCGCGGCGCGCTGCTTTACAACTGGGTGCCACTGGTCAGCGGCCGGAATCCTGACGTCTATGGAGTCCTGGACGCTGCGGTCCACCTCACCGGCTCGCGGGGCCTGATCAGAATGGACGGGCAGGCCCGGCTCACCCAGCTTCACCGTTGGGAGTTGCTCCCTCCCTCGAAGCCCATGCCTTTTGTGGTTGATTTTCGCGGCGAGTTTGACCGTTCACGCGGCCGGGCGCTGATCGAAAGCCTGAACGCCTCCTTCGCCGATTCTCACGTTCACCTCAGCGGATCGGTGGAAGAAATCCCCGCCTCGCCCAAGTTGGATGTTGTGGTCGCGCTCGAGCGATCCAGACTGGAGGACTTGCTCGCCTTGGGCCGGCGTTTCTGGAGCGACCCCGGCCGGTGGAATGTTGCGGGGCGCGTGGACGGCCTGCTGACCATCCAGGGCTCGTGGATTGAGCCGCAATACGGCGGCTTCGTGGGCGCTCGTGAAGTCTTGCTGAAAACTCCCTCCGGCGACTATTCCGTTTCCGAGGTGGCGCTGAAGATTGACAATGATGGAGCGAGCTTGGCTCCGTTTACCATCGCGCTTGCCCCGCGAGTGGAGCTGACCGTTCAAGGCGGGCTGCGGCGCGCCAACTCGAAACGCGCGCGGCGTCAGAGTCCCGCGCCGCCGCAGTATGAATTGACACTGACGGCCAAATCCGTCCCCCTGCGCGATGCGGTTCGCTTGGGACGCGCCCTGGGTGTTTCACGGGTCGCCGACCTGGATGCTGAAGGTTTGGGGGCGGCGTCTTTTCAACTCACCGGTTCCGCAGGGCCATGGGCGCGGCCGGCGGTTTCCGGGCGGGTGGAGCTCCGCGCCGCACGCTTCTTAATTCCCGGCTTGACCGAGCCGTTGAATGTGCCTCGCGCCGACATTCGCGTGCATGGCGGGCGGATCATTGCCGACCCCGTGGTTGCGGTGATTGGAACGAGCGTCTTCACCGGCAAGTTGGAGCACCAGGGCGCGGCGAGCAACCCCTGGCAATTTCAGGTTCACGCCAATTCGCTGGCCATCGACCAGGGAGCGTTATGGTTTGAAGTTTTGGGCCATCGGCCGCCTCTCCCTTTGCTCGATCGCCTGCCCGGGTTGAGCTCGGGTAGAGCGCATCGCGTTGTGGCGCGGAACCTTTTCGGCGCCATCAACGCCCGAGGCCGCTTCGAGACGCCCACCCTGACTTACCGCTCCCTCACCCTGAAAGATTTCCGCGCCTCGGTTGAGGTCTCCGGCCGAGTGGCGCGCGTCGAGAACGCGACGTTTCGCGCTGGTGCGGCTCGCGGCGAGGGCGGTGTGGTGGTGGACCTTCGCGAAGCCCCGGCGACGCTCCGGGGTGATGTCGCGCTCGCCGGTGCTCAGTTGCAGAAGGTGGCTCCACGCCTGCCGGCCGCGCTCCGCGGCCTGACCGGAGCTCTTTCCGGGAAGGCGCATTTTGAAACCCGTGGTCTGACGCGGGGTGAAATGGCCACTCACCTGGCGGCCGAGGGGGCCGTCGAGCTGCGCAACGTGACTTTCGGTGGTTTCGACCCTCTGCGGGCAGTCTCCAGCCATGAAAGTTGGGGAACGCTCGAGCCCGCACGCCGCCGAGTGCGGCTCCCTTCGGCCGCATTCAAATTCCAGGCGTTTGACCGGCAGCTCGTAGTCAAGGATTTTCCTTTGCAGATCGAAGGTGGCCATTTTACGCTGCGTGGCGTTTACGGTTTTGACGGAATTCTGGACCTCGATGTGGCGGCGGACTTCCGTCACCTGACGCGTCCCTGGAAGGTTGTCACCAGGGGAGAGGTTCAAACCGCCCGGGCAACCAACCTGCACCTCACCGGACCTCTGAACGGTTTGGCTCCGGCGCCGGTCGCGGCGGTTTCCCAGGCGGCTCGGTGAGGCAATGAAATTCGACCTTCGGGAAAGCGGGTTTCGACAGCCATGCGGAAAGCTTCTTGGCGAACGGCCAAGGTAAGGCGCGGCGCGCAGGCAATGGGCGTTGTGCTGTTGGCGGGGAGTCTGCTGGGGATGATGCCATCCCTAT
>DATKYV010000031.1:0-8998 GCA_035528275.1 Terriglobia bacterium
CGGCCGTCAGTTCGCAGAACAGGTATCCAAGGCATGGTCAGAAGATTTGTGTCACACATGTTTCATTCACCCCCGGCGACCCAGGCACTCGCCTCGGGCGCCTCTGTCCACGCCCGCGTCGATTGTGTGACGCGGTTGTGCAATCTTCCCAAATATCAAATCCCCATCGTTCAGGGTTACATTATAGAGGCCGGTACATATCCTGTCAAGAAGAAACTTGGAAAGGCTGTCAACAAAACGTGAAGGCGCTTTTGGGCTGCTGTGCACGGTGCAGCGTCGCGAAGCCGGAGCATGGCAACGATGCCGTGGTGCTTGAATATATCGGAGGGAAAGGTGAAACCAGTTTGGTTCAGCGATCGTTGCGAAGGCTCGTTGCGTTTCTGGAAACCTGGCGATGCCTTGCCGAGGTCGTGCAAGGCCGACCAGAAGCCAAGCCACGAACCGGCGCTTTCTTCGGGACTCCTCAGCGCTCGCGCGAACGAGGCCCTGAAGCTCTCGCCGAGAACGCGCTCCCAGAGAACCTTCGCGACTTGGCCAACATCAGTGGCGTGGCGTAGAAGGGAATGGGGCGGATTGGACTTTGCCCAGATTGACCTCCACAACTCCATTTGTGCCGCCTCCAGTGCGTGACCGCAGTATCAGCGTGGCAGTGGTTCCGTCAACAAGACAACAGGCAGCAGGTGCGCTGTCAATGGAAAGCCACGACCGGGAACCTGGTGCACCGGCGCCCCCTGCGCTCGGCACAGGATGTCCACGGGCGGGGCATCTTGGCTTCTGGAGTCGCGTGCGAGGGGCGGCCAGGACCCTGATGAAAGAGATGCATCGGCCTTGCCCTGGCCGCCTCCATCACAAGCCTGATGCACTATTGAATCGGGAGGGGAGTAGTCGCTTGCAAGCGCTATTATAAACTGGTATTATTGCTTGTCAACAGTAATTTTCGCGCGGCCGGGAACGAGGGGGACTTGGCGCGAGCAAAAACAAGCCGCCTGCGGCGGGGTCTTGGGCAGCAGGCGGCGTCATGCTGTCGGAAGGGGATTATCCTGCCACGGGGCTACGGGGCGGCTCTTGGGGGCGAAAGCCGTGCGTCTGCGGCTTGCTGATCAGGGCGGCGAACTCGGCGTTCGCAGGCGCCCATCCTGAACGGCCAGAGCGCGCAGCGCTTGCTCGGGCAGTTGCGGACGAGATCGCGGGCGTCGCCCATACAGTCGAGGCAGAGTGGCGGATGATCTTCGTCTTGGTGAGGCCGGCGGCCAAGCCAGGCAACACCTTCGGATTGCGGCCGAGCCGGAAGTGGTAGAGCAGGCAGTCGTGGCGGGCGCTTTGGCCGTGGGGCGCGGCATCGCAGTTGCGGACTTCGCGGCGGCTGCCGGCGCAGCAATCAAGACGGTGGCGACGGATTGCTTCGAGTCGGGACATCGTTCCTCCTGCATCAACAGGCTGGCCACCCCTTTGAGATGATGGTGTTCGATTATCGATGATGATCGATCATCGGCGGCTGTCGCCCTTATTTTATTAAGACAAAGTGCCCTTTTGTTGGGTCTGGGGGCGATCAGGGAGTTCCACGGTGTTACGGTAGAGATCGCTCCAGAGGGTCTTGTGGCCACGGGCTGATGATCGTGACCTGTTCTCGGTGAATCGCTTCGGCGCGTCTCGTTCCGTTTCGTTTCAATGCGTCAGCATCACTTTCCAACCACACGAAATCAGGACCGCACCAACGTTGGCGTTGGTAGGTCCACCAACGTCGGTGTTGGTATCTGATCGGCCGGGCGCGTTCCTCTACCAACCTGCACGTTGATGGCGGTTCGTGCTCCGTTGCCGCGCAAGTCCCACAGGCGCAACGGCTTCGCATCGGCGATCACCAATCAGCCCCCTGCACCAACGCCCCCGTTGGTATCTTTAAATCACCACCTCCACGTGACTTCTCCGACTTTCTGGACCTGGCCTTTTCTGCGGCCAGCAGCTTGTGGGCGCGAGTGTCGCGGAGGCGCTCGCGCCGCTCGAACTGCTCCGTTCCAAACTCCTGCCATCGGTCCGAAATGCTGAACTGGGTCGGCGCCCCCATCGATCCCTGGCGGGTGATGTCGACGAGTCCGTGCTCGACAAGCTGGTCAACCGCCCGCGTGAACTGCCTGTCGGTGATGCCGTAGCTGTTGGCCTCAACATAGGTGAATTGGATCTGGCCGTTGTTCGCGATGACCCACTCCGTCCCATCCTTGTGCCGAACTTTGTTCATGACCAGCTTAGTGCGAAAGATAAAGTAGACCTGAGCACTCTTGCCTGTCAGCTTGATAAAGGCCTTCGACTTGACGAGGCCCCGCTCAGTCCAAAAGTTCTGCCAAGGTTTCCTCTTGGGATGCTTTGACTTTGACATCGTTTGGCCCTCGTTCTGTCCGGGGGCCAGGGTCGGCGAGGAGAACGAGTGCCCCGCCTTGCCTGGCCTCCCGGACGCCAATGTCCGACACTAGCCGATCCCCATTTCTTTCAGTTCGTTATCGGCCCGTTCGATGTCGCGCGCCCTCTGCGCGGGGGTGCGGAAGGCAGGTGGCGGATTGGGCTGTTGCGGCTGGCCGTCCATCGCCCCCAACTGCTCGAAAAAGCGTTGGATGGCCTCACGCGAGGTGACGAGCGTGCCGCCGCAGCGCAAGGTCTCCAAGCGAACGCCGTGCAGACCGCGAGTTGACCAGCGCCACAGAGCTGAGAAGTGGGGCTTGCGGCCACGACGCCTCCTGGGCAAAATTTCACTGGCGTCGCGCAGGGACAGAAGGTCTTCGTTGAGGCTCAGCATTGTGCATCTCCTTGTTGCTGGCAATCGTCCCCGATTGCAGGAGTTTACACAAAATGCTCGCGAAGCGATATTGGGGAGACTTGGGGAGGCGACTTGGGGACAACGTGGAACGTGTGTATTGGCTGGGACTTAGGTCATTTCTTGGGCGCGTCTACCTTGGGAAGCATGTATCTCCCGCGGGGTATGCGGAGGCCGTCCTCCCTGAGCAAGGCAATCGCCTTCGCGACGGGAGTGTTCCGCCCGTCAAAGTGAACAGAAAGCTCGATGCCGACCTTCACAGCCTCGTCCGCGAGGAACTTTCCGGGGAAGGCTTTCCCGGGATCCTTGACGAGGATCGTCTTGATGAAACGTGCCAGCGTTCGCGAGCCGTGGGAGGAAGAACGTCGAGGGGCATTGCGTTTCGGGGATCGCCGGTTGCCCGGTTTCGTTGGCTGCCGCCGGAACGGAGGCAGGATTCCTTCGGGAACCAGTCCCTGCCGCTGAGCTTCCCGGACCCGAACGCAGGCTTGGAACAACTCCTCGAATTCCTGCTTGTGCGTGCGGGGCACGGAGACCACGAAGTCTTCGCAGAAGTCTTCGGCCAGTGCGCGGTCCACCTGGCCGCAAAAAGATCGCCAGAAGTCGCGCTCCTTGTCATCCCCGGCAAGGTTTTTCGCGGACTGGGGGATGGCGAGGATGTCTCTTCCCGTTACCCCTTCCTTCGCCAGTTGGCGCTCCCTCTGCAGATGGCCGATGAGCAACAGCAGGTCGGAGAGTCCGCCGGGCGAAATGCCGAACCTACGGTCCGCGCCTTCGACGCGGGTCCGCACGTCCAGCCCGGTGAAATAAAGATCGCACTTCAGCAAGAACTCGGCTTCGTCAGCACTAAGGTTTGCCGTCAAAATCGGGAGGCAGCTGGAGAAGAGGTTCCCTGCTCCGTTGCTGCGCAACCAGTTTGCCACTTCTTCGAGCACGGAAAGCTTAAGCTCAAGGAGCTTCGGCCTTCCTTCTACCAGTCGGATGGCGTCTTCTTCAGGAAGCCCCGGCATGATACTGGCGTCGTCAAAGCAGTCAAGCTCGCCCAAGGTCGCCAATCGCTCACAATCGGCGATCTGGCCGTCCTTTTGCAGGGGCACACTGCACCAAAGCTCCCCTCCCCGCCCGTCAATGGCCAACGGCACAAAGTACGTTAGTAGCCAGCGGCCGCCATGCCCAATCTGTGCCTCGCAGGCTTCGCACGCGAACCGGACTGGATAGAGCTAGCCGAGGTGAGTGTGCAGGCGGAAGCTACCCGGGAAACGGGTTCCCGGGTAGCCGTAACGCAAGAGGTGTTTTCTACCCCGTCGCAGATGGAGGATGAAGCGCTCAAGGATGTTCGCCAACTCTGGGAAAGTGGCGACAGGCTGCTCGGAAGCAGTCAGGTCACTGAAAACAGCAGCGTCACGAACCTTGAAGTCGGCGTCAACCACATCGTCGGTGTCGTGTTCATCATAGGACATTGCACACCCCTTGGACTCATGGACTCAGCCCAATCGTGAAGCAATTCCGGCCGACTTCCCCCGTGCCATCGATGGTCGACTCGCCACCGCGCTAGTTCGGCGTTCTGTTCCTCTGTCCGCTCGGCCGGCTTGACCTTCTTCGCCGATGTCATCGGGATGGCGGGCCTGCCCGGAGAAGGCAGGCCCGTCGATTACCGTTGCTGAACTCCGCTCGGCGAGGCACGGCTTGCTCACCCCCACGCGAGCTATCGCCTCGACGACTTTCGCGCGGTCAGCCTCAGCGTAAATCTCGCTCACCGCCATCGAACGATGCCCCAACAGCACGCGCGCGGTCTCAAGCCCGAACTCCTTGCGGATTCGCGTTGCGAAGTTGTGCCGGAGTTGGTGAGGATGCCACACGCTGATGAACTCGTCCTTGCCCGCCTCCTCGAGAGCAGCGTTCACAGCCCTGCATGCCCGCTGGATCGCGTTCCGCAGGTTGACGACGGTGTAGTGGTCACTAAAGTCGCGGGGTCGTCGCTGTGCCTTTTCCCGAGCGTAGCGTTTACTGTCGTTGTAGAGCGGCCGCTTCCGGTTCGCCCGCCGCCTTACGGACCGCTCCCTTTCCGCGTCCTTCGGGCTGAAGAGGTAAGCTTGGGGATCGAGCTTGACGAACTCCTTGATGATCGCCTGCGCCCGTGGCCCAAGCTCTACGACCCGGCTGTGGCCGTAGTGCTCGCCTTTGTGCCGCGAGGGCTGATAGGTCCAAACCCGGCCGGTGACGTCCAGATCGCATCCTCGCATAACCACCGCCTCACCCGCCCGCATTCCGGTCAACCTCATCAGTTCCACAATCGCCCACACCTGCGCCGACACGTAGGGCATGATCGCGTCCACGTCGGCGTCGGCCACCGGCCGCACCGGGTCACTTTCCTTCGCTTCCGAACGGCCAAGGCGCAGGCCGCTAACGGTTTGGAGGGCGTGATAAACATCCGGGCCGATGATCTGGTTAGCGACCGCCCACTTGAACACCCGCTTCACCCGCTCTATGTGGTGGTTGATCACTCGTCGGCGAAGGCCGTGCTGGATCATCATGTTTTGGACGGCTTTCAGTGCCAGCGGCCCGAAGCGGTCGGCAGGCGTGTGGCCGTAGGCGTTGGCGAGGAAGCGAATGGCTTGCCCGATGCAGGAGTACTCGGAGGTCGGCTGACCATCTTTCCTGTAGTAGTCCTTGGCAAAATCCAAGTAGGCCGCGAGCAATTCGTTGACCGTCAGATTGCCCGTGCTGCCGGAGTTGAGAAGATGGCGCCCATTAGCCAACCACTCCGCCTATGACGCGCTGATACTCTGAGCGGCTTTTCTCCGTGCCGAAAACGCCCAAGTAGAAATCACGCCCGTCAAGGCGAACGACGGCCTGGCCGCTCTTTTTGTGGAGACAATACGCGGGGATTCTGGATGGTCTGCAATCTGGCATATGCGGCTCCTTTCTTGCCGGTTTTCCGTAGTCTACGGAGGATTTTCCGGCTTTTGGTGCCGCACTGCCCGACACAGGCAGGTGTCCTAACTCAAGGACTAGGCGGAACTTACGTTCTGGTCGGGGTGGACAGACTCGAACTGTCGACTTCGTGGTCCCAAACCACGCGCGCTACCAAACTGCGCTACACCCCGCTTTGACTGATCATAAGTATAGCCTGCGCGGGGGTATTAAGCAAGCAAAAACCATGGGCTATGGGCGGGGGGGGGCAGCATTGCCCGGCGCGAACGAAAAGGGCGAACTTGTGCCCGGAGAAGAAGCCCGACACCGCGAGGCTCTCGATCAGGTTGAACCCGTGGCCTTTCATGATGCCCCGCACGCGGCGTGTCGACATTGCGGCGAGGTCGTCCTTGCCTTTGATCCTTCTCATCAGGCGGCGGAAGATCGTGTGGGGAGCCTGGGAGTCGCGGAAGGTGACGATGATCCACTTCGACGCGGCTTGCGCGAGGGCTTCGAAGTACTTGAGCTGGAGGGCTTCGTCGTGGAGGTGCTGCATCAGCCGGGCGGAGACGATGCCGTCGGCGCTTAGGGCGTCGAGGTCGAAGACGTTCTTGATCTGGTAGGCGGCGGCTTTGTTGCCGCTGACTTCCCGGCCGACTTCGAGCATCTGGGGTGACATGTCGGCCATGTGGACCTCCTGGGCGAAGGCGCTGATGACGGGGAAGAACCTGCCGGTGCCGCAGGGGATGTCGAGGATGGTGCGTGCCTTGCCTGCTTTGCGGAGGAGCCGGCGCAGGATCGAGCACTCCTTGCGGTGCGAGATGCGCTTGCCGAGGCGGGCGTATTTGCGCTTGTAGTGTGCGGCGCCTTCCTTGGAGAGGTAATAGTCGGAAGCACAGGGAGTGATGCCGGTGGTGGTGGCCATAACTGGACCTCGTTTCGGGTGGCGGGACGTGGGGACGCGAGGAGACCGTGGTTGGGAATCCTGCGCCCGCGAGGTGCGCTCCATAGTGGCGGCGCAATCCCCTGCAAACATTCGCTCCCTCTAGATCATACGAAAATCCCCCGACAGAAACCAGTCGGAAAGCACAAAATTAGTCTGGGGAGGTCTTTCCTCAGTTCTTCTGCTGTCTGGGCCTGGGCGGCATCACCTGGCCGATTCTTCGAGCTTGCGGATCTTGTCGCGCAGGCGCGCGGCTTCCTCGAATCGTTGTTCCTTGACGGCAACCTTCAATCTTTCGCGCAGGACTCCGAGCGGGTCGCGGGGGAGGCGATCCCTGAGTTGGCCGGCCTGCTTGTCGAGGGTCTTGAACTCCTCGGATTTTTCGGCGAGGTTGGGCTGCCCGAAGTCGACGAAGAACTTGCGTATCTCGTCCATTCCTTCATGGAGCGCCTTGTATGCGGCGTTGAAATCGTTTTCCTTGAGGGCGAGGTTGGCGCGGCCGCGGGCGTTCATCGTCACCACGTAGGGGCGGTGCTGCTCGAGGGAGAACTTGTCGGCGTCGGTCTTGGCGTAGGTCTTCACGAGATCGAAGACCTCGAGGTTGCGCTCGGTGTCGCGGGCCACGCCGGAGTAGTCCTCGAGATTGAAGAGGCTAAGGTAGCGGTAGTAGTATTGGAGGGCCTCGTCGCGAAGGTCGGCGCACTCCTGCTCGCCGAGCTCAAACTGGTCGTCCTTGCTGTCGGCTTTCATCTTCTCGATGATGGAAGTGAAGTATTCCAGCAGCGAGTCGCAGCCGTAGGGGCGGCTGCCGTCGGGCCTGCCGGATGTCTCCATCTGGAGAGTGCCGAGCTGAAGGCGCATCTGGATTTTGTCTTTCCCGTCGATGCCCTTGATCCTGCGGACGGTGACCTTGCCGGGGTGGTAGTCCCAGCCTTCGAGAATCGGCCTCAAGTCCAAGCTCATTGTGGAAACAGTCCCCCTATGGGCGTACATTGGAGCCCGATGATTTTTCCATTATACGGGTAAGGCAGGCCTTAATCAAAGATTTTAGACGCTAGTGCGGTGCGGAGCTTGGAGCAGCGTGCGGGGCGGACGGCGAACGCTGCGTTCGCACGCGAGCTCTTCGAGCGGCCTTCCGAGGCCGGCGGAATCCGTCCGCCCTACGTTCGCCATCAACGCGGTAGGGCGGGCGATTGCGGCGTCCAGGTTTTCTGCGACAGAACGCTATAAGGCGCAATGACCGGCTTCTGCTTCACGTGGACGCCGCAAGCCCACCCCCGGTGCTGCTTTCCGCGCGCTGGAAGACCTGAAACATGGGGCCGTTGGCGGTGTGGAAGACGTTTGCGCCGCTGCCGTTGAAGACGAAGCGGATGGAAGGATTATCGATCTGGCCGGTGTTCTCGATGAACGCGGCGGGTGCGGCCCGGTACGGCAGCCCTCATCCATCGAACAATCCGATACCGGAAACCGAGAGAGATACCCCTATAATGGAACTGTACACCATGAAGGCAGCATGTCAAGGAATAGTTCGCCCCGGGCAGGGGTGAAAAAGCACCCGCATGGCGCCTTGCGGTTTCCGCTATTCCAAACAGCGGCGGCCCTCCGTGCCTCTCGGCTGTTTCGTCAAGCTGAAAAACCCGGCCTAGCCCGAATGGCTTGAGATTAAGACGTTTGCATGATTTGCCTCCTCAACACGGGGCGGGGCTGCGTCATCAAGGGGTACTCTTTCGGGCGGCGTTTTCGAACACGGGGCTCGTGGCGTCCGGGGCGGTGAGGAATCCTGTGTGACGCGACTTTCCGAAGCAGGCGCGCGATCCATCGGGGTGCTGAACCCAGCAGGGCGAGAGACCGATGGCTGCGGATTTCCTTGACGGCGTCCGACAGGCTCAGGCGCAGCGGATCGACGCCGTGGCGTCTGCCGGCCTCGCCCATGACGGTGCGGACGAGGTTGTAGGCCAGGGCGTGCGCCCAGATTTCCTTGATCACCGTTTCGGGCTTCTCGGCGTGCAGCAGACTCGCAAGCAAGGACGTTCATGCCCAGCGAAGTCTTCAGGTGATTCAGGTTGGTTTCCACGTTCCAGCGCCGCCCGTAGAGGGCCGCCAGTTTCTTGCGGGGATATCGCTTGCGATTCAGCAGCGTGCTCACCAGCGTGACGCAGCAGGTGCGAACGCCGGGCTCTTTGATGCGGAAGCGGACCAGGCGCACCTGCTGCGTGTCGGGCAGGGCCGCGTACTGCTCGGGCGACATCCACTTGGGCCGCGGACCTTTCTGCCATGTCACCACGCGGTCGGTCCACCCGCCCGGGGGCAGCTTGCGAGTCTGCTGCACGCGGAAGGCA